>DASUYM010000217.1:0-19231 GCA_036377435.1 Propionibacteriaceae bacterium | reverse complement strand
CTGCATATCCAGCAGGGGCTCACCATCCGCGTTGGTGGTATGGGGGATCCAAGTTCCGTCTGGCTGCAGCCACCACGAGGCCGTGCCATCGTCGAAGGCCATACGGAACAGGTCCTCGATCTCACTGATGTGTGCTGGATTGGTGATCGAGACGAGTACCTCCACCCGGCGGTCGAGGTTGCGGTGCATCAGGTCTGCAGAGCCGATTCCGACTGAAGGCGATCCGTCGTTGGCGAACCAGAAGAGCCTGCTGTGTTCTAGGAAGCGGCCGAGAATGCTGCGCACTCGAATGTTCTCGCTGAGTCCCGGCACGCCCGGCCGGATCGTACAGATTCCGCGTACCCACAGGTCCACCGGGACACCGGCCCGCGACGCCCGGTAAAGCGCATCGGAGGTCGCCTCGTCCACGATCGAGTTGACCTTGATCTTGATGGCTGCGGGCTTGCCGTCCTCATGGTTGGCGATCTCGTGATTGATCCTGTCGATCAAGCCGTTGCGAATGCCATGTGGGGCAACCAGCAGCCGCTTGTACTGGGTCTCCTGAGCCATCCCCGAAAGATGGTTGAATAGCCGGCCGATGTCCTCGGTGACGATGGGGTTGGCGGTGAGCAGCCCAAGGTCCTCGTACAGTCGAGCGGTCTTGGGATTGTAATTGCCCGTTCCGATGTGCGCGTAGCGGCGGAGCCCGTCCGGCTCGTCGCGCACGACCATCGAAAGCTTGCAGTGAGTCTTCAGCCCGAGTAACCCGTAGACCACATGGCAGCCGTGCTGCTCGAGCCGCCGGGCCCACGCGATGTTGGCCTGTTCGTCAAAGCGGGCCTTGATTTCAACCAAGGCCAGTACCTGCTTGCCGGCCTCGGCCGCCTCGATCAAGGCGTCGATGACAGGTGAGTCGCCGGAGGTGCGGTAGAGGGTCTGCTTGATCGCGAGGACGTGGGGATCATCAGCTGCCTGCTCAATGAAGCGCTGCACGCTCGTGGCGAATGAGTCGTACGGGTGGTGCAGCAGCACATCTCGCTGCTTGAGGGCAGCAAACATGTCTGCGGGCTTCGCCGTTTCGACCTCGGCGAGATGGGGATGGGTGTGGGGGAGAAAGGCAGGGTACTTGAGCTCGGCCCGATCCATGTCGGCCAGCGAGAACAGGCCGCGTAGGTCGAGCGGTCCGGGCAAGTGGAAGACTTCCCGCTCGCTGATGTCCAGCTCACTGATCAGCAGCTCGAGCATCTTGGGGTCCATGTCGTCCTCGACCTCCAGCCGAACCGGCGGGCGACCGACCTTGCGACGAAGCAACTCCTTCTCCAAGGCAAGCAGCAGATTCTCGGCGTCGTCCTCCTCGACCTCGACGTCCTCATTGCGGGTCACCCGGAATGTGTGGTGTCCCACTACTTGCATGCCGCTGAACAGCTGATCAAGGTGATGGGCGATCACGTCCTCCAGTGCGACGTAGCGGCCTTCGGCCAGCGGGATGAAGCGCGCAAGCATGGTCGGCACCTTGACCCGGGCGAACTGGCGAATGCCTGTCTCGGGATTGCGTACCAGCACCGCGAGATTGATCGACAGGCCAGAGATGTAGGGAAACGGATGCGAGGGATCGACGGCAAGCGGGGTGAGCACCGGGAAGATCCGCTCGGCAAACAACTCGTCCATCCGATCCTTCTCCGCCGACGTGAGCTCATCCCAGCGAAGGATCTCGATGCCTTCCTTGGCCAATGCGGGCCGGACGTCCTCCTGGAACACCTGTGCCTGTTCTGTGACCAGCTCGCGAGTCCGCTTGAGGATCGCTGAGTGCACATCCCGGGGCATCATCCCGCTCACTGTTGGGACCGCGACACCCGCCGCGATGCGGCGCTTCAGCCCGGCGACCCGAACCATGTAGAACTCGTCCAGGTTGGAGGAGAAGATCGCGAGGAATTTCGCCCGTTCCAGCAGCGGCACCCGTTTGGCGTCCTTGGCCAGATCGAGGACTCGGCTGTTGAAGGCGAGCCAAGACAACTCGCGGTCCAAGAAGCGATCAGGCGGTAGCCCGGGTGCTGGAACGGGAAGCAGCTCCTCCATCACGGTTGACACTTCGACTGCTTCCATATCAATCTCCTGAGTTGCCCGTTTATCTCAATGACGTCCAGGCGGACCTGCTGAAGGCTCAACCCTGCGCGTACATCACATCACGGCTGGCTATGGCGAATCCATAGGCCAGATATAGCTCGATTGCGACCCGGTGGTCTGCCTCGACGTATAGCTCTACGCGGGTACTTCCACGCTGCCGCAACGAGCGCAGCCCGGTCAGCAGCAACGCTTTACCGAGCCCACGGCCGGCAGCCGACGGCGCGATACCGAGCACGTAGACCTCCCCAAGCTGATCTTGGTGCTGCTTGGTCCAATGGAAGCCGACCATGGTGTCGTTGATCGTCGCGACAAAGAAACCTTCTGGGTCGAACCATGGCTCGGCCATCCGGTCCGCGAGGTCATCACCGTCAATCAGCGCCTGCTCGGGATGATGAGCGAATGCGGCAGCGTTGACGCGCAACCACTCCTGCTCATCCTGACCGGGCACAAAGGTGCGGACCTGTACGCCTGCGGGTATTACAGGCTCAGGCACCTCATCATCGAGCCGCCGTTCCATGATCAGCAACTCGCGCTGACGAGTCATTCCGGCGGCCGCGGCGAGTGCCCTGGCTTTCGGTGTGTCACCCATCGCCCAGACTCGCAATGGGCTGCGGCCCGACTCCATGATCAGCCGCTGCAGCAGCAAGGTGCCGATGCCCTGCCGCCGATGGTCAGGAGAGACCACGAGCTGGCCGCCGCTCCACTCGGTCCCCAACTCGAGCTGGGCATAGCCCACCAGATCCTCATCCTCACTCACCAGTAAGTGATGCGTGGTCAGGTGGGGACGTCGCAGTCGCAGCAGTGCGGCTTCATTGAGAGCTCGCATATGGTCGACTGCCTCGGCATCGGCCACCAGCCGGAGTACGCCGTTGATCTCTGTTACGGTGAGCTCGGTTGCCACTGCAATCGTCAGCAGCTCGGACATACGCCCACGCTAGCCCGCAGGTAGCTGTGGAGCTGCTCGCGCATCGCGCTCGTTTGATTGCTCGCTGCCGCTCGCGGGGCGATGTTCGCTGGGTGCCGCAGTCTTCGTCGGAGCTGACAGAACGGAAAGGCGTTGTTCCGCATCTCCTCCTGCAGATCGGCGGCGCAAACACCGAGGATCCGCCCGCGCGATTCCCGATGCTGGTAACTGGTGCCTCGCGTTTAAGCTGCGAGCATGAGCCAGGATGAGGACCCGTCGAGGCAGGTCGCTGCATACGGCGCCACCGCACAACCCGCCATCGCGGCGCGAATGGCGCCTCACCTGCGGCTCACCCAGATCGGGGCAGTGTGTGCCGTCGTTGCGGTCATCGCAGCCGCTGCAGCAGTCATCATGTTCCCATCGTTCGCCGGGGCCGGACCCGGACTCGTCTGGGCGGTGGGTGCGCTGGTCTCTGCGGCGCTCATGCTGGCCATCTGTGTTATCCAGGTTGCCGTCTGGCGGCGTGCGATGGCCTCGTGGCTCGGCAGGCGGGTACAGGATCTGCGCGGGGAGAAGCAGCTCTCATGGATCGCGCACCTGGCGTCGTACGGGGTGGCCCTGGTCGTCCTGCTCACCACCATGGCGGGCAGCGCCGCAGCTGGCTGGTCGTCCGCCTCGGCTGTTCTGCTGGGGGTCACCTTGTTCTTTGTTCTGGCGGCCCAGGTCCTTGCCGGGGTGCAATTTCTGCGTTCCAGTGGCCCTCCGGGGACACTCCCAGAACACATTCGGCGACTCAGGGTGAAGTCCCGCTACCGCAACGATTAACCGAGGACTAGTGCCCTGCGCTAGCCGGAGAGGCGCGCTGACTCCTCGACCGGCGTGACGAAGCGATATCCCACGTTGCGTACGGTGCCAATGACCGACTCGTACTCCGGGCCGAGCTTGGCGCGCAGTCGCCGCACATGGACGTCCACGGTGCGCGTGCCGCCGTAATAGTCGTATCCCCAGACGTCGCTCAGCAGCTGCTGGCGGCTGAACACGCGTCCCGGGTGTTGTGCGAGGTACTTCAACAGCTCGAACTCGGTGTAGGTGAGATCGAGTTGGACACCGTTGAGCTTGGCGCTGTAGCCGGCCTCGTCGATCGTGATGTTGCCGGACTGGATTACCGGGTCGACATTGGTTGCGACAGTCGGTGTCATGGCCAGGCGGAGCCGGACGTCCACCTCGGCAGGCCCAGCGGTCGCAAGCAGCAGGTCGTCGAACCCCCAGTCGGCCGACAGTGCGGCTAGCCCGCCTTCGTGAGCGATGACGAGCAGGGGCGCCTCTTTGCCGGTCGTCTCGATGAGCCGGCACAGTGACCGGGCGCCTACCAGATCCCGTCGGGCATCGAGCAAGATCACATCCGCGGCCGGTGCATCCAGCAGGGCAGTGGCTTCCGCCTGGGCGACTTTGACGTGGTGGGGAAGCAGCTCCAACGCGGGCAGGATTTCCGCGGACGAACGCATATCGTTGGTGAGCAGCAGCAAGGTGGCCATATCGGTCTCCTCACCTCGGGGATTGCCGGTGCTAGCCTTCAGCCCACTTCGAGAAATGGCCTGAAAGCATGCTTGAGACTAACGCAATGGTGCCCGTTTCCCTCCATTACTGGGCTGGGGCCAGGGCCGCAGCGGGCGTCGCCGAGGAGGAAATTGACGCCCGATCGGTTGCTGAAGCACTCCGATTAGCGTGCAATGAGCGGTCTGATCCGCACTTCGACAAGGTGATCAAGGCAAGTTCGGTGCTCATTGATGGATTGACCGCTCATCAAGAAGATCTCGAACGGTTACTGACTGCGCCAGTAAGAGTTGAGGTATTGCCGCCTTTCGCCGGCGGCAAGTAATTCGGTTGG
This sequence comes from Propionibacteriaceae bacterium, assembly GCA_036377435.1. Taxonomy (GTDB): domain Bacteria; phylum Actinomycetota; class Actinomycetes; order Propionibacteriales; family Propionibacteriaceae; genus Microlunatus. The sequence continues at coordinate 14,336 of DASUYM010000217.1, read as the reverse complement.
CCTCGATTGATCGGGGCGCGGGCTCGACGCCGACTACTCGATGCGATCGCTTATGTGATCGAAGTCACAATAACGAAAACATGACGACCCCTCGCTGCTGGGCCATTCGAGTGCGGCGCGTCCGACATTTGGGACGCAATCTCGCATTCTGAGACGCACTGTTGGGATGGACATGACTCCACCTCTAGTCTTCTGCTCGTGACCTCGACGAACGCGTGGGCGCTGCCGCTTACCCGCCGGCGTGCTGTAGACCATGGCCGCATGCGCTCGTCCTTGTGTCAGCTTCGGCGAATGTAGAGGCGCGCTCCCGTCGTCTCGAGTCCGATCCCGTTTTGGGCTCGTGATTGCTGACGCCTCATCCCGCCCCGTACGGCCACCCGTACCCTCACCCTCGGCTGTCGAGCCATCAACACACCAGGAGAAGCCACAACATGAGCAGGCAACAAGTACTCGTCGACGCTGATTGGGTCGCCGAGCATGCCGACGACGAGAACACCGTTCTTGTCGAGGTCGATGAAGACACCACCGCATACGACGGCGGCCACATAGCTGGCGCAGTCAAGCTGGACTGGAAGAAGGACCTGCAGGATCCCGTCCGGCGTGACTTCATCAACAAGGAGCAGTTCGAGAAGCTCTTGTCCGAGCGAGGCATCAGCAACGACGACACCGTCGTGCTCTACGGCGGTAACAACAACTGGTTCGCCGCGTATGCGTACTGGTACTTCAAGCTGTATGGGCACGACAAGGTCTTGCTGCTTGACGGTGGTCGCAAGAAGTGGGAGTTGGACGCGCGCGATCTCAGCAGCGAAACGGTGACGCGACCGGCCACGAGCTACACAGCCACCGAGCCGAATCTCAATATCCGGGCTTTCCGGGACGAGGTGGTTGCGGCAATCGGCAGCACGAGCCTGGTCGATGTGCGCAGCCCGGACGAATACGCCGGTCGTCTGCTCGCCCCAGCTCACCTACCGCAGGAGCAGGCACAGCGTGGCGGTCACATTCCCACCGCTGTCAACGTGCCATGGAGCAAGGCGGCCAATGATGACGGCACCTTCAAGTCCGACAACGAGCTCAAGGAGCTCTATAGCGGCGCTGGCCTCAATTGGGACAAAGACATCATTGCCTACTGCCGGATCGGGGAGCGAAGCGCACACACCTGGTTCGTTCTGCACCAGATCCTCGGACAGCAGAACGTGAAGAACTACGACGGTTCTTGGACCGAATACGGCTCGCTGGTCGGCGTGCCGGTGGCCGTCGGTGACGAACCTGGCAACGCCTGACCATCTATTCGATTCCCGAGTCATCTCAGAAGGAGAAGATCATGTGCGCAGCAACCAAGGGCGGCCTCAGTCTGGCCGGCGTCGACGTGACCAAGGAAGCCGTGGTTCAGGGCCGCGTGCTGCGCGGCGGGAATCCAGTTGCGGGGGCATACGTGCGGCTGCTCGACTCGAGTGGCGAGTTCACCGCGGAGGTCCCGACATCGGCGACCGGTCACTTCCGGTTTTTCGCCGCTGACGGCAACTGGACCCTCCGCACTCTTGCACCAGGCACGAAGACAGTCGATCGCGCGGTCGTGGCTGCACGCGGCAGCGTCAAGGAGATCGACGTTGACATCGAGGCTTCCTGACGCTGGAGATATGACGTTAGTCAGGCCCTCACAGGAGCGTCTCGAGGCGCCCAGCTCAGCGTTACCGTGAGGGTCTATGTCTCAGGTGTCAGGCAGCGATCCTGTGCGTCCCTTGACGGGCGCGGCTGACTCGACCGGTGATCCCGACGAACTGGCCCCTCACGTGCCCAGCCATACCGGAGATGACTTTGCGTGGCTCTATCGGCAGGACGCCTCTGCTTCGGGCGTAACTGACGGCGACCCGCGAACACTGGTGTTGCCGCTGGAATCGCTACCGGCGTACGTCTCCAGCCACCATCCGGTCCCCGCACCGCCGCCCACGGCGCCGCGCAGCCGCAATCCCATGATCATCATGATCGTGATCTTGCTCTGCCTCACAGTTGGAGCAGTCACGGGGATCGCATTACTGCTGCAATCCGACGCGGGAACGGCAACTCCGGGGCCAGGTGAGTCCAGCGTGGAGAAAGCCGCGTCCTCTGAGGTATCGGGCTCCGAGCAAGTGGCATCGCTGATGCCGACTCAGGTGAAGGTCGGCTGCCAGGCAGCGCAGACCACCGATGATGCCGGCAACCCGGTCACCTACGTGCCGGACCACATGTCTGACGGGAGAATGAATACGGCCTGGCGATGCAACGGCGATGGCGTAGGCCAGGTCGTCACGTTTGAGTTTCCAGCCGGAGCCACCATCGTCGAGGTCGGCCTGGTGAATGGATACGCCAAGGTGGACCCGGCCAGCGGCGCCAAGCGCTACGGCGAGTACCGCCGGATCACCAAGGTGATCTGGACCTTTGCGAGTGGCACCTCCTTTCAGCAGGCGCTGGAGGACGGTGTGACGACCATGCAGAAGCTGAGCATTCCCTCCCAGCCGGCCGACCATGTCACGCTCACCATCGAGGCCAGCACCGATGCGGGATCCAAGGCCAGGGGCCGCGATGCTGTCGTGATCTCCGAGGTCGTCTTTGGACAGTCCTCTTAGCGATCAGAGTCGAGAATGAGCGTTACCGGGCCGTCATTGGTAAAGGTGACCTGCATCTCGGCACCAAAAAACGCCGGTCGCAACCTCCGCGCCCAGCAGGCGCAAGGAGGAGACGAAAGCTTCGACCAGAGGTTCGCTGATAGCCCGCGGCGCTGCCGCGCTCCACGACGGACGCCGGCCCTTACGGGTGTCCGCGTACAGCGTGAACTGGCTGACCACCAGGATGGGAGCGTTTTCCTCCTGACACGACCGCTCGCCGCGGAGGATGCGGAGTGTCCACACCTTCTCGGCCAGCCGCTCGGCAGTCACGGGCTGATCATCATGGGTGACTCCAGCCAAGATCAACAGACCGGGCCGGTCAATCGCACCCACGACATCGCCGGCTACCTCGACTCGCGCTGACGTCACGCGCTGAACCACCACACGCATAGCTAGTGCCCTGCGCCAGGAATTCGGCACATATCTCCGCCGCCCAGGCGGCGCCTCGCTGCGTTCTCCTCGGTCGACATACGACTCGGTATCCCTACCTCGTCGGCCTGGCGATGGATCCACCTGGACGACGGACCTATGCACCGGATTCCTGGCGCAGGACGCTAGCGCCGTGTCACTGAGATCCGCAGTCGCTCGATCACGGCAGTCAGTCTTCCATTGTGAAGATCGGGATGTTCAGCTTCCGACGTACGCCTCGACTTCGACCTCGACCAGATGGCCGGGATCGGCAAGCCGCGCCACCTCGACCATGGTTGCCACTGGTCGAATGTGGCCGAACACCTCTTGGTGGGCGCGCCCGACTTCCGCTTGCGAGCTGATGTCGGTGACATACAGACGCGTGCGAACTACCTGCTCCGGTGCCACACCCGCCGCCTGCAGCGCGTCGAGCGCGATCCGGAACGCTGCCAGCGTCTGGCGGTATGGGTCATCTGGATGCAGCACTCCTTCCAAACCGGTCGCCGTCGTGCCAGCCGTGATGGCCCAATCACCGGCGACGACCACGCGCGAGTAGCCGTATCTGGTCTCCCATGGCGCCAGTCCGGCGAATCTTGTGATCAACACAGCGATACCCTCTGCCACAATGAGAGGCCATGTCCACCGAAATGACATCACACTCGCTGTTGATCAAGATCACCTGCGGCGCCGAGGCGGCCGAGCGGGCAAACCAGGCGTGGACGGTCGCAGCGATGGGCGTCGCCGCCGGAGCCTCGGTATCGGTCTGGCTGACCGGCGAAGCAGTGTGGTTCGCCGTGCCTGGCCAGCAGCCCGATCTCGAGCTTCCGTACGCGACGCCAGTGGCGGAGCTCGTGGAGACCGTCAGGATCGGCGGTGCGATCACCGTGTGTACTCAGTGCGCCGCCCGGCGCGAGCTACTCGTGGGAGACCTGGTCGAGTCGGCGACGATTCAAGGCGCCGCGAGCTTCGTCGAGGCAGCGCTCGCTGACAACGTCCAGGCTCTGGTTTATTAGCAGAGCGGGGCAGTCACTGCTGCTGGAGAAGGTCGGCAAGCTGCTCGGCGCTGATGTCGCCGGGTTTCGCGCCGCAGGCGGCTGCCCGCCGAGCCAGTATGGCCAGGCGCTCGTTGATCGGTGCCTCGATATCCAGGCGGTGCGCGATCATCACGATTTCGCCGTTGAGATAGTCCGTTTCGATGTTCCCCGTGCCGCGCTGCAAGGACTGCCAGGTCGATCCGCCGACGAACTGAGGAACGCCAGGTACCGGCTTCATGGTGAATCCGGCCGCCCGTGCAGCGGTCTCTTCCGCCTCGCTCGTGTATCGAATGCCGGCCACATCGAGGACTCGGCGCGCCTCCGCCTCGGCATCTGCGACCAGTGGGCCCCAATTTCCATTGCGGCCTACCAATGCCTGGAAGACGTTGCCGATGTTACTGATCAACTTCCGGTACTTCCACGGCATCACATCGTCTGGCAGGGGGACGTCGAAGTTTGCGGCCACCAGATCGGCGGCAATCTGCTGCAGCGCCCGATCATGATCGCCAGCGCTGGCGGGCACGCGGCCGATATGGAGCATCCCGGATCGGGGAGTGCTCCGAATGATCACTTCGCCGGGTATGAGATGCACGGCCGGCGTCCAGACGCAGACCCCGTAGACCCGTCGAAAGTACCGGTGCGCGATCGCCTCCGCCGCGACCCCATTGAGTGCAATGAAGATCGGCAGGCGCTCGCCCGCTGTGCCAAGTGGCCGAGCGTTTTGGTGCACCGGGGCGTCAGTCCAGTTGACAAGCGCCTCGTTTGCCTGATGCGTCTTGGTCGCCAGGATGAAGACGTCGTCAACATCGAGCTCGATCTCCTCCGGCCCGCCGATCGCCGGGACCGACTGGGTCACGTCTTCGTCGGGCGTACGCAGCCGGAGGCCACGCTCACGCAGGGCTGCCAAGTGCTCGCCACGGGCCACGAGCACGACGCTGCATCCGGCCAGTCCGAGCCGACCGCCTAGTGCTCCGCCAACCGCTCCAGCACCAAGAATGACGTAGCGAGGCATGTTTCTCACCGTAAACCTGGCACAGTGGTGGCCCATGGATCTGCGGCTGGACTTTCGTGATCTTGAAGCGGCCGACCTGAGTGATCTGGACTGGTCAGGCGGGCCGGAGCATCTGCGCGCCGTGGCTGCAGCCCTCGAGGCCTCGTACGCCAACGAGGTCGCGTTGCTGGTGGGTTGGCTGCCGAACGACCGACTGATCGCCCTCGGTGGCGTGGACTTCCGGCCATCGGAGGATGCCGGCAATCTCTGGATGCTTGCCGTGCACGAACGCTTCCAATCCTTAGGAGTCGGAGCGCAGCTGATCGCCGCCTTGGAGCACAAGATCATTGATCATGGTCGGCCACTGGCCAGGATGCTGGTTGAGCACGATAACCCCCGGGCTAGGGCGCTCTATGAACGTTTGGGCTATTCCGAGGCCGGAGCGACGCTCGACAGCTGGCCGGTGGCAGGGGCCAGAACGTACGTGACGGCCTGCACGATCATGGAACGCAGGCTGGTCGAGATCCACGGCGAGGATGCGGCCCACGACTAGACTCCCTGCCATGTCGCTGTCCTTCACCTTCGCGGTGTTGCTGATCTGCGGTGTCGCCGCCCTCGGCCTGGTGTTGCTGATCATGCTGATCCGGGTTGTCGTGCGCTCGGCGGCCGCCCGTTCCGACGGTTGAGCAGATGTCGTTCGAGCTTTCAGCGGATCTGGATCCGGATCTGACACCTATCGCCTGGATGATCGGTCGGTGGGAAGGCAGCGGTAAGGCAACATATCCGGGTACCGAGGATTTCGACTTCGGGCAGCAGATCGACTTCGCCCACAATGGCGGGAACTACTTGCACTACCTCTCACAGATGTTCGAAGTCGATGATCAGGGCCTGGCGATCAGGCCTCTTGGCATGGAGACCGGGTTCTGGCGGCCGCAGCCGGACGGCAGTCTGGAGGTCGTTATGTGCCACCCAGCCGGGTATGCGGAGGTGTGGTACGGCTCGATCAGCGGTGCCAGGATCGAGTTGGCGACCGACGCCGTGGTGCGTACTGCTTCGGCTGAGGACTATGCAGCGGGCCAGCGGCTCTATGGCAACGTTGCCGGGGATCTGTTGTGGACCTTCGACAAGGCTGCACAAGGCCATGGTTTGCAGATACACATGTGGGCCCGGCTGCGCCGAGTCTGACGCAACACGTGAGGCGAGCGGTTGAAGTCTTGTTGGTTGGATGGCTTCGGTACCGTGACATAGGTGGGAGCGACAACCCGAGTTGTGGTCGCTGCGACTGCGACCGCGACGGCGCTGGTTGTCGGGGTGGGGGTTGTGCTTGCGGTCGACGACCGTCCGGGTGTGGCCTCGAACATCACTGGCCCTTCCCCTAGCGGTTCTGCGCCGAGCGCGACGCAAGCAACGCCAGCACCAACCCCGACTCGGACTGTCCCTCAGCCTCCTCCGCTTCTGCTCCCGAACATGAGGAGTCTGAGTGCGAGTGATCTACAGATCGAGGTTGTCGGTAACACCCGGCGGCTGCGGTTCGCCGCCTCGCTCGCCAACGTCGGACCTGGGCCGCTATTCCTCCTTCCCCGTGGGCGAGGCGGATGCCGGTCGGGACAGCATGAGGCTGTCCAGGTGCTGCATCGGGATGCCAACCAGGACGGGAAATTTCAGCGCTCGCGCGACCGTGAAGGAAGCCGGCAGGTGACCGGGTGCATGCTCCGCCATCCCGGGCACAAACACTGGCACTTCGACGCGATGGCGGGCTACTCTCTGAGACGCGCGGGTTCATCGCGAGTGCTGGTTGCACGTAACAAGGTGAGCTTTTGCCTCCGCGACAATCTCAAGGTGCCTGGCCAGCGAGTAGTCGTCCCGCGACGGCACTTCGGTAGGTGCTCACGGAACAGCCAGCAGGGAATCTCACCAGGCTGGGTGGACCTGTACAAGGCGGACCTGTCCGGACAGTGGTTGCGCCTGCCGGGCAATGTGGGCTCAGAGGTCCTCTGCATCGACCTCGAGGCCGACCCACTGGGCCGGCTGGCGGAGACAAACGAGACCGACAACGCGACGTCGGTGGCGATCCGGGTCGATGGTAGGAGAGTTCGCAAAGTGAACTCGGCTGCCTGCCGCTGACCCCTGCCTAGCCTGACGGTCGTGCTGCGGCGCCGGCGAGGTACTACGGCTCGGGCGGCCCGCTCGGTGGCACTGGCCGCTGGAGCGTGACTAAGAGCGCGTCTGTGAACTTGTCAGCCCGACGTGATCGGTGCAGGCTGGGCCGAGGGCGCCCCCTGCCGCGATGAGTTCCGGCCGGGCCGCGAGTCTGTTCTGGTGACCGTCGTAGGACGTCTACGACGCTGCCCGGCACGAGACACGACGGAGGACACCGTGACGACGACGCCAGACGAGCCGACCACCGCGCTGCCCGGCCGCCCGCCCATCGTTGACCTTGCCACCTGGCAGACCGCCCGTGACGAGCTCCTGGTCCGTGAGAAGGCCCACACCCGCGAGGGCGACGCCCTCGCCGCGGCCCGCCGCCGGCTGCCGATGGTGGAGCTCGACGGGACGGTGGAGGTCGTCGGACCTGACGGCCCGGTCCCGTTCCTGGACCTGTTCCAGGGCCGCGACGAGCTCGTGGTCTACAAGCACATGTGGTACGACGGCGCGCCGCACCAGGGGCAGTGCGAGGGCTGCACCTTCAACCTCTGGCACATGAAAGAGGCCGTCTACCTCAACGCCCGCGGCGTCTCGTTCGCCGTCCTGACCTCGGGCCGTTGGAACGAGGTGGCTTCCTACGTCGAGTTCATGGGCTACCCCCAGCCCTGGTACTCAGTGCGCGATGTGGAAGCCCCTCTTCGCAGAAGAGGGGCACATCATCTGTTACCTGCGCGACGGCGACCGCGTGTTCCTCACCTACTCCACGACGGGCCGTGGCAACGAACCGGCCGACACATCCTTGGGCCTGCTCGACATGACGCCCTACGGCCGCGGCGAGGCATGGGAGGACAACCCCGGGGGCTGGCCCGAGGGGAGCCACCCGTGCTGGTACTGGCGCTCGGACGCGGACGGGAACGCCACCTGGGGCCCGACCAGCCGCCCCGTGCCGCAGTGGACTCGCCCCGGCGCAACCCCCGTGGAGACTCTCGGCCGGCACGGCCACCACCACTGACGCTCCTTCGCCTGGCTGACCAAGTTCCGCCGCCGCGTACGCGACTATGAGACCGTCCCAGCCACCCACGAAGCCATGATCTGGACCGCCGCCACCTGGCAGCTCAGCAACCGCCTCACCCGCTGACCCAATTCACAGACCTCTCTAAGGCTCTCGATGGGCTTCGTCCCAGGCCGCCCGGATATCGGGTGGAATCCGTCCCTTGTCTGGCACAATCAATCCGGCTTGCCGCGCCCACGTCCGGATAGCAGCCGGCTTCGGCTGAATCGGTGGCGCGGTGGCGTACGCGTCCAAGGCGTGGCTGAAGCTCGCTTCCAGCGCCGACGTGCCCGCTTCGAGCTCGAGTTCGTACTGGCATGCACCAAGCCAGCGATAGGTCCATTCCTCGGCGAGCGGTCGGGTCTCGCAGAACACGATCGGCACGGCGGGAAATTGGGCCTGGATCTCGGCCAGTCGCTCGGCGGCGACCGAGCCAGCCACATGGGGGTGCTTGAAAATCTTGCTGTAGCCCTCTTCGACCACCACCGCAGCACGTGGCAGCGCCGCCAGCTCAGCCATCAAGAATCTCATCCGCCCGCTGATCATGGACGAGATCAAGTCATTGGCTGTCTTGCGCTCGACAGCTGCTACCACGTTGCCCGCAACCTGAACCGCATAGTCGCCGCAGGCCAGCCGCTCGCGAACCGTGGTCGCTTGCTGACCGCTGAATCGGTACGGATACTTCTCGCCCGAGTCGATGACGATCTCGAGCACCTGCCCACGCGCTCGTGCAGTCGGGATATGGACGCCCGGCCGAGCTTGTTTTGTCGTCTTCGGCGATTGCCAGAAGATCATTTCTCGACCGCGGGCTCGGGTGATCACGAACTGCGACCGGTTCTCGCGTGCGCGGTCGAGGACCAAATCGATGGCCGCGCCCCGGCGCGTACAGCGGCGTACGGGAACTCGCAGGATGACCTCGGCATCAGCGGGCCAGCCGACGGCCCGATGGCAGTAGACCTTCGAGGTTCGAGGCCAGGTGTCTCTGGTTTTCAGCACGATGCCCGCCGCACCGAGCGGGATGCGTACGAGGTAGGGGAGCGACGAATCTTCCTCGGGATTGAGTGCAATCAACAGGTCGTCGGGCACCTTCCTACGATGGCAGACGTACGGGAAGAAAAGTATGGACCGGAGTGCTGAAGCGACCATGAGTGCTGTAGTGGCTGAGACGGGCCCAGATGTCGGTGTGCCATGGCACTACGGCGACCCGATGCGTGAGCAGCGCCTTCTCAGTGATGGCGAAGGTGTTGTGGATCTGTCGCACCGCAGCGTGATCACCGTGGCCGGCCCCGACCGGCTCACATGGCTGCACTCGCTGACGACGCAATACCTCGAGGGTCTCGAGCCCGGACGTGGCGTAACCGCACTGGTGCTCTCGCCACACGGCCACATTGAACATGTGCTGTATGGCGTAGATGACGGCGAGACCTTCTGGGCGCACACCGAACCGGGCGCTGCCCCGGCACTCGTGAGCTGGCTGGACCGGATGCGTTTCATGATGCGAGTCGAGGTAGCTGACAGCAGCGGTGATTACGCGGTCGTGTGGTCGCGTGGGGAGCCGGCCGGCGATCACCTTGTCCGCGTTGGGCCCGACTCGCTGGGTGGCCGGGAGCTCTTCGTGGCGCGTGATGAACTCGAAGACGTCATGGGCAAGGGGCCGCGAGCTGGTACCTGGGCGCTCGAGGCCCGCCGGATTGCTGCCGGCGTACCCAGGATCGGCCTCGACACCGATCACCGCACCATCCCGAATGAGATCGGCCTGCTGGGCGTTGCGGTTCATCTGGACAAAGGCTGTTACCGAGGTCAGGAGACGGTTGCCCGGGTCCATACCCTCGGGAGGCCGCCGCGTCGGCTGGTACTGCTGCACCTGGACGGCAGCGTCGACGCACTGCCGACTCCTGGTGCGGAGCTCGAGCTTGATGGGCGCACGGTGGGTTTCGTGGGCGGCTCGGCACGCCACTTCGAGCTCGGCCCCATTGCCCTCGGTCTGATCAAACGTGGCATGCCCGTCGAGGCCGAGCTGACCGTCGATGGCATCGCCGCAGCACAGGAGCCACTGCTCGATCCCAACATCGGACTCCACGTACGCCCAGTCCTCTGATCACACCCAGCGCTGGCACTCGCAGAACGAACTCCTCGACCCCGATCAGAAAACTGGGTTAACCCAGCCTGCTGACGCTTCACACACGTTGCAACCTGTGGGAAGCGTAGGAAAACTGGGTTAACCCAGGTTTCCGACAGGAAGCAGGTGAAGCCGGCGGTCGTGCTGCCTCAAGCGCCGAGTTCGGCCAGGGTCTCCTTGCAGGGGCGGATCTCGCCCACTCGTTCGCCGCCGCCAAGCACAGGACCGCTGGCATGGGCGTCCAGCGTTTCATGATCAAATCCGAGCCGCTGGAGCACCCCGGCCATGGCAACGGGACGCGCGCGTGAGTTGCCGTCGCTAATCTTGACCGCCACGCCGCGGCCGTCGGCGAGGCCGACCGCGTAGACCGACTCAGCGCCGGCCTTCGCCATCAGTCCGGGGATCGCACGGTGTAGCTCGAGCTCATCACGTCCGGTGCCGGACACATACTCCGGATAGTTGCGGATCGTCGTCGCGACGCGCTGTTCCGCACCATCCGATGCGCTGGCGATGTAGCCAAAAGCGCGGGCGAGGGCGTAGAGCGAGATCGCGTACAGGGGAGCGCCGCAGCCATCAATCGCCAAGTTGGTGGCCTGCTCATGAGCAAGATCATCGATCGCCTGCACCACCGCCAGTTGAATCGGATGATCAGGATCGCGGTAGTTGGCGATGTCTCCACCTGCCAAGATAGTCGTCCGGATCATCCCTGCGTGCTTGCCCGAGCAGTTCATCGCGAGTGAAGACTTGGCGACGCCGCCGCGAATTGCGTCTTCCCTAGCCTGTTGGTCCAGAGGCCAGTCAGCCGGCATCTGCAAGGCGGATTCGTCAAGCCCTGACATGGCGAGGATGCGGCGTACCCCCTCGAGGTGAAACGACTCGCCTGAGTGCGATGCACAGACCAGCGCCAGCAGCTCGCCATCAAGATCAAGACCGGCTCGCACCATACCGACCGCCTGAAGTGGTTTGTTGGCGCTACGGGGATACATCGGCGCGAAATCGGCACCGACCGAGGAAGCCAGACTCCCGTCGGGGTTGGTGATGGCAACACGCCCGCGATGGACGCTTTCGATGAAGCCGTTGCGGACCACTTCAACCAGCACAGGATCGGATTCGAAGGGGCTGACCACGACACCCGACCCTACGCTTTGATCACCCGCGAAGCGCCTTCGTTCTGCGGTGGGCGAACGCACTTTGGCCATATTCCGCAGCGAGGCTCGCCACGCTCTAATCTTCATTGTGTGAACTGGCATGAGTACGATGCCGCCCTGTTCGACCTGGACGGCGTGTTGACCCCGACCGCAGAACTGCACATGCGGGCGTGGCAGCAGCTCTTTGTCGACTTCCTCACCAAGCGCGGCATCGACCAGCCCTACGTCGAAAGCGATTACTTCAACTACATCGACGGCAAGCCACGCTACGACGGTATCCGCGCGTTCCTGGCGTCGCGACGCGTTCAGCTGGCCGAGGGCGATCCCAGCGACAGTCCTCAGGTCGAAACCGTCTGCGGACTCGCCAATCGGAAGAACGAATTCTTCATCGCACTTTTGCGCGAAGGGGGGGTCCGGCCCTACGCCGGGTCACTACAGCTGCTTGATCATCTCGCGGAGTGCGGAACCAAGGTCGCCGTCGTGACGTCGTCGCGCAATGCCTCCGCCGTGCTGGACGCCGCTGACTTGCGACCACGATTCGGTGTCGTCGTCGATGGCAATGTCGCCGCAGAGAAGGGCCTGCGGGGTAAGCCGTTCCCCGACACATTCGTTGACGCCGCGGACCAACTCGGCGTACCAGTCGAGCGCGCCGCGGTCTTCGAAGATGCAGTCTCCGGAGTCCAGGCAGGTCATGCCGGCGGCTTCGGCCTGGTCGTCGGGGTCGACCGTGGTGTCGGCGCACAGCGGTTGACCGAGTCCGGCGCCGATGTCGTTGTTGCTGATCTTGCTGAGCTGGCGACGTCATGATGCGCCGCAGTCCCGACGATCCGATCAGCGCGGCCGACCCGCTCGACCGTAACCGCTTCCCGATCGATGAGTGGAGGCTCACCGAAGCGGACTACAGCACAGATGATCTTGGCGTCACCGAGTCACTGTTTGCGGTCGGCAACGGCTATCTGGGCATGCGTGGGAATGTTGAAGAGGGCCGGGAGACCTACACCCACGGGACATTCATCAACGGCTTCCACGAGACGTGGCCGATCCGTCATGCCGAAGAGGCATTCGGCTTCGCCCGAGTGGGCCAGACCATTGTCAACGTACCGGACAACAAGACGATCAAGCTCTACGTCGACGACGAGCCGATGCTGCTGTCGGTGGCTGATCTTGAATCGTACAAGCGCTCGCTGGACTTCCGCGACGGATTGTTGCGTCGCGACATCATCTGGCGAACCCCCGGCGGCAAGCGTGTCAAGGTGTCCTCGACCCGCATGGTCTCATTTACCCAGCGGCACCTGGCAATCATGACCATGGAGGTCACGATGCTGGAGGACGAGGCTCCGGTGGTGATCTCCTCGCAGACCCTGAACCGCCAGGACGGCCGCGACGAATACCACGTACGCTCCGCGGCCATGGGCGCAGGGGCCGATCCGCGTAAGGGTGTGCCCTTCGAGACCCGGGTGCTCGAACCGCAGAGCCACTGGTGGCAAGACCAACGGATCGTTCTCGGCTATCGCTGTGCCAACTCCAAGATGACCCTCGCTGTCGGAGTCGATCATCAGATCATGACCGACAACGACTATCGCACCTTCACCAGCGCCGATGAGGACACCGGCAAGATGGTCTATCGGGTGCAGGCCAAGCCCGGCCAGCCGATCAAGGTCACCAAGGTTGTTGCCTACCACACGTCACGCGGAGTGCCCTCCCGGGAGCTCGTTGACCGCTGCCGGCGGACCCTTGACCGGGTTCGGGAACACGGCGTCGAGCCCGAATTCGCCGCGCAGCGGCAGTGGCTAGACAGATTCTGGGAGCGGTCCGGTGTAGTGGTCCACGGTCAGCCGGGGCTTCAACAGGCGATTCGTTGGAACCTGTTCCAGGTCGCCCAGGCTACCGCGCGCGCAGAGCAGTCCGGTGTCCCCGCGAAGGGTGTGACGGGCACTGGCTACAGCGGGCACTACTTCTGGGACACCGAGATCTTCGTGCTGCCGTTTCTGACCTACACATCGCCGCAGATGGCGCGCAGCGAACTGCGTTTCCGTTACAACATGCTCGGTGCGGCCCGCCGCCGCGCGGAGGAACTTGCCCAGAGCGGCGCGCTCTTCCCGTGGCGCACGGTCAACGGGGAAGAGGCATCGGCCTATTACGCGGCCGGGACCGCGCAGTACCACATCGACGCTGACATTGCCTACGCCCTCTGCAAGTACGTCGCTGCCAGCGGAGACCAGGAATTCATGAATCGCGAGGGCGTGGACCTCCTGGTCGAGACCGCGAGGCTCTGGGCTGACCTCGGCTTCTGGCGGGAAAATGGCAGCGGCCGTCGCAGTTTCCACATCCACGGAGTAACGGGACCCGACGAGTACACCACGGTTGTCAACGACAACCTCTTCACCAACGTTATGGCCCGGTTCAATCTCGCTAAGGCGGCGGAACTGCTCCGTCAGTTGCAGCGCGAGATTCCTCGCGCGTACCAGCGCGTTGTGGAACGCCTCGAATTGGGCGCCGAGGAAATCGCCGAATGGGCTGCTTGTGCAGAGTCGATGTCGATCCCCTACGACGAGGTCACCGGGATCAACCCGCAGGACGCGCACTTCCTTGATCGGGAAATTTGGGATCTCAAGAACACACCGGCGGAAAAGCGGCCGTTGATGCTCCACTATCACCCGCTGGTGATCTACCGGTTCCAAGTGCTGAAGCAGGCAGATGTGGTGCTGGCGTTGTTCCTGCAGGGTGATCATTTCACCAAGGAGCAGAAGCGCAACAACTTTGAGTATTACGACCCAATCACCACAGGCGATTCCACT
>DASUYM010000216.1:0-19339 GCA_036377435.1 Propionibacteriaceae bacterium | reverse complement strand
GTCGACCGAGGCGGCGGCCATCAGCAAGGCCGGAATGGTCTTGTCGCAGCCGCCGAGCAGCACAACGCCGTCGATCGGGTTGGCCCGAAGCATCTCCTCGGTCGCCATCGCGGCCATGTTGCGCCAGAGCATCGCGGTGGGCCGGAGCAGGGTCTCGCCCAGCGACACCACCGGCAGCTCCAGCGGGATGCCGCCGGCCTCGTACACACCGTTCTTCACCGACGCAGCCACCTCGGTCAGATGCGTGTTGCACGGCGTCAGGTCCGAGGCGGTATTCGCGATTGCGATATGCGGACGGCCAGTGAACGCGTCGCCGGGCACCCCGCGACGCATCCACGCCCGGTGAATATAGGCGTTGCGATCATCGCCGGCGTACCACTGGGCACTCCGCAGCCGGCTTCCGGCAATGAGGTCGTTCGACGAGGTCATAGCTCCTTCCTAGCCGAGGAGGGGAGGGGAGTCGAGGCGCGAGTGAACGGCCAGGGGCGCAGTGCGCGTGTCGCCGTCCGCACGCGCAGCGCTGCCCCATCTCGGCCGCTCACCGCAGCGGCGGTCGTCAACACCTGCACTAATCGTCTGGCGCCTGTCCGTCTCAAGACGAATTTCGGGGCCGACGGTTTACGCGACCGGGGCCTCTTCTTCTTCACGACCCGGAACCGGGGTAGCCGCCTTCTCCCGCTGCCGCGGGTATGTCTTGCCGTCCTCGAGCGAGAGGGTACGCGCGGTGTCGATCAGCGGGACATGGCTAAATGCCTGCGGGAAGTTACCCACCAGGCGCTCGGCCTTGGTGTCGTATTCCTCGGACAACAGCCCAACGTCGTTGCACAGGCCCAGCAGTCGCTCAAACACCTCGCGCGCCTCGTCTCGACGCCCCATCAGGGCATAGTTCTGCGCTAGCCAGAACGTGCAGGCGAGGAAGGCCCCTTCTCCTGGCGGCAAGCCGTCCACGTTGGCGCCGGGTTCTTGTGTGTACCGCTGTACGAACCCGTCCTCCAGCAACTCCTTCTCGATGGCGGCAACAGTGCCCTGGATCCGCTGATCGGTCGCGGGAAGGAACCCCACGAGCGGCATCATCAGCAGTGCCGCATCCAACTCCTGAGACCCGTAGTACTGGGTGAAGGTGTTGCGCTCTTCATCAAAGCCCTTGGTCATGATGTCGCGGCGGATCTCGTCACGCACGGCCCGCCACCGGTCCACCGGGCCTTCCATGTCAGCCTGTTCAACCGCCTTGACGGTGCGGTCGGCAGCCACCCATGCCATCAGCTTTGAATGAGTGAAGTGGCGGGAACTGCCACGCACTTCCCAGATTCCCTCGTCGGGCGTATTCCAGTTTTCCTCCACGAAGCTAATGAGCGCCAGTTGCAGGTCCCACGCCGGCTTGTCCGATTCCATCCCAGCCTTGCGCGCCTGGTGCAGAGCGTCCATGACCTCGCCGTACACGTCCAACTGGAACTGATGCGCAGCGGCGTTCCCGATGCGCACCGGATTCCCTTCGTACCCCGGAAGCCACTCGGCAACGTATTCGTCGAGCCGACGCTCGCCCGCGACGCCGTACATGATCTGCAACTCAGCGGGGTCGCCCGCGATCGCGCGCAGCAGCCAATGCCGCCAGTCGCGCGCCTCTTCCACGTATCCCGAATACATCAGTGATTGCAACGTGATGGTCGCGTCCCGCAACCAACAGAACCGGTAATCCCAGTTGCGTACGCCGCCCAGTTGCTCCGGCAGCGACGTTGTCACGGCCGCGACGATGCCGCCGGTCGGCGCGTACGTCAGCGTCTTGAGCGTGAGCAGGGACCGCACGACCGCGTCGCGCCATTCCCCTTCATACGTGCACCGGTCCGCCCATTCCTGCCAGTACGCCTCCGTCGCTTCGAGCGACACCATGGGATCGACCGGCTGTGGCGTCGGCAGATGCGACTGCCGCCACACCAGCACAAAGGGCACCTGAAATCCCTCGCCAACGCTGAAGTCGGCGACGGTAGACGAATTCTCCCCACGCAGCTCAACTGGCGTGCGAAGCCACACCGCATCGGGACCCGCCACGGCCACGAGATCTGCATCGACCCGACGTACCCACGGCACGATGTGGCCGTAGTCGAACCGCAGCCGCAGGTCCATGCGCAGGGGTACGCGCCCGCGGACGCCTTCGACGATGCGGACGACGTCCATGGCCTCACCGCGGATCGGCATGAAGTCGATGAGCCGTACGGTTCCCTCATCGGTATCGAATTCCGTTTCCAGCACCATGGTGTCGCCGCGGTACCGGCGGCGCGTCGCGCGGATTGCGCTGGCCGGCGCGATCAACCACCGACCGTGTTCTTCGGTGCCAAGCAAAGCAGCGAAGATAGCCCCGGAGTCGAACCGCGGTACACACAGCCAGTCGATCGACCCATTGCGGCCAACCAACGCCGCCGTCTCCGTGTCGCCGATAACCGCGTAATCCTCAATGGGCAAAGGCAAGGCGACCTCCTTGGGTTCGAACCATCACCGGTTTGCGAGGTAGTGGCAGGTCTTCGACCCGCGCAGAACGAGCAACCCCGGTTGCACCGTCAATGTACGCATCGCCGTCTCCTCATCTCGCTTTATCGATTACCCACCGAATCGCGTCGTTGCACATAGCTGCAGGAGTGGGACGTCGTCAGCGCGGTACCTCTGCTCGGACGACGCGCGTTTCGTGACGGGCCGGCTACACCGCGCAGTAGCCGTAATGCGTTCTGTCACATCGTCGCGGAAGGCGCTCCACGCTGCTGCATGAGGCCGATCCAGTGGTCGTCCGGGTCGCGGGTGAACGTCATCCAAAGCTCGCCACTGGCGTCGCGGTGGACCACGTGGGGCGTGCCGGTGAACGACAACCCGTGCTGGTCCCGGAGCCGCTCGTACTCGGCATCGATGTCGGTCACCGTGAAGTAGAGCACGACCTTGCTGCGGAACTCAGGGCTTTCCGGCGCGCCCAGGTACAGCCGCACGTCGCCGCTGGCGAAGAACGCCATCGGCATGCCAGGCACCTGGAACAGCAGAGGGATGCCGAGCACGTCCCGATAGAACGCTACCGAGGTGTCGATCTCGGTCACGCTGATGTGAATCTGCCCGACTGGCCCCAGTGCCATGACCTGTCCTATCCTTATAGTTAACTGCAGTTAAAGGATAACTATGGTTAATAATGTCAGTCAAGGGTTGCCGGAGTTGCCAGCTGGGCTACCGCAGGACAGCCAACACGAGACGGCGAATTTGGTGCATTCGGCGACCGTGCGGCTGCTGCGTGTGGCGCGCGCTGCGGACGCCGACCTCGACCTGGACGGTCCCCGAGCGTCGCTGCTTTCGGTGTTGGTCTTCGCCGGCCCGCGGCCCGTGACCAAGCTGGCCGAGATGGAGCAGGTGTCGGCGCCGGCGATCACCAAGATGGTCAGCGCGCTGGAGTCCGCCGGATTGGCGCAGCGGGAGCACTCAGAAACCGACCGGCGCGTGGTACTTGTATCGGCCACTGCAGCCGGAAGGCGTCTGCTGGAGCAGGGCCGGGCAGCCAGGGTTCGGGCGATCGCCGCATTGCTTGCTGACGCCACAGAAGCGCAGCTGCAGACTTTGCGCGCGGCCTCGGACGTTATTGCGGCCCGGCTCACGCTGGGCCGCTCGTAATTGCTCTCAGGAGGACGCCTCGACGATGGCCTCGATCTCCACGGCAAACCCGAGCGGCAGTGCAGCCACCCCGACAGCGGACCGGGCCGGCCGACCGATGCGGTCGCCGAAGGTACGGACCAGTAGGTCGGTTGCGCCGTCGGCGACGACGTGCTGTTCCGCATAGTGCGGAGCGGAGTTGACGAAGACCACCACTTTCACGAAGCGGGCGACTCGGGACAGGTCGCCCACCTCGGCCCTCACGGTGGCCAACAGGTTCAGCATCACCGCCTCCGCCGCCACGATCCCTTCGGCGGTTGAGAGCTCCTCGCCCAGCCGACCAATGTGGATGGGGCGGCCACCGTCGAATGCGCCGTGACCGGACACGAAGAGGAGTGAGCCGGTCCGCGCTGCCATGACGTAGGTACCGACGGCTGGGTGCGGCGTTGGCAGCAAGACGCCGGCCCGCTCGAGAGTCGCCTCGGGCGTCATCGCTACACCGGGATGGAGTCGTAGCGGGCAGAGATGGCCGCCCGCGCAGCCGGGTCTCGGATCGCGTTCCGCGGCAGCCGTCCGAGCTCGAAGAACATCTCCTCAAGCCCACCCGGCACCATCAAAGTCAGGAACCGGCCTCCGCCTGCAGCCGCGCTGATCGTGTGTGGCGTGCTCCGCGGGACCAGGATGTACATTCCTGGGCTCGCCGCGATGGACTCCTCGCCGACGGTGAACGTGAACAGGCCGTCCAGGATGAAGAACGACTCCTCGAAGCCGCGATGCAGGTGCGGGACCGTCCAGGAGCCCTCGCTGGTGCCTGAGAATTCCGTCAAGGCGAAGGCGCCCCCGTTCGTGGCGTCGCCGCTGGCTAGCACCCGCATCTGCGCAACGCCGAGGTCCACGGTGCGTCCTTGTCCCAACCTAACGACATGTGCGTGTCCTGGCAGGATCATGCTGCCTACCTCCATCCATGAAAGGTCGGTACCGCCGGCCCACTGGTTCCAGGCTCCAACCCAAACGGCGCACCAGCAATATCAAAATCTGAAGTTGCCAGACGGTGACATGGGCAGGACGCTTGAGGGGTGCGCGACTACGGTCAGTTCTGTCCGATCGCCCGGAGCTCGGAGTTGCTGGCGGAGCGCTGGACGCCGATCATCGTCCGCAACCTGCTGAACGGCTGCCGGACCTTCAACGAGATTCGCCAGGGAGCGCCGGGCATCTCCACGGCGTTGCTGGCTCAACGTCTCGAGGCGCTGGAGCGGCACGGAATAGTCGTGCGCACCGTGAACCCGTCCGGTCGCGGAGCGACGTACGAGCTGACCGAGATGGGTCAAGCGCTGAGGGCGGTCCTTGACGCGATGGGTGAGTGGGGTGCCCACTGGCTCGAGATCGAGCCTCGCCACATGGACCCCGCCTACGTGCTCTGGGCCACCATGAAGCTCATCGACGTCGACAAGATCCCAGCCCAGACCACGGTGGTCCGGTTCGCGCTGCGCGACCGTCCCACAGCCGGCTACTGGCTGATCTTGCGGCGCCCGCGGCCGGAATTATGCACGCGCCCCAGTGGGTACGCCGAGGACCTCGTGTGCCGGACCGACTCGGCAACGCTGATTGACCTGCACCTGAAGAGGCTGGGCTACCGAACCGCCATCCGGGAAGGCCGTATCGATCTCATAGGCCCGCCGCGGCTCACCCGCCAGTTCACCAGCTGGTTCCGCACCAGCCCGTTCGCCGATTTCATCCCCGCCGAGCCCCTGGCGCGGGTTGGTGATGTGTTGCTGGGCCCTTGATGATGGTGCGGTTCGACCACCGACAGAACTGGATCTGGTACGGGACGAGTGGTTCACCTCTATTCGAGCACCCCGATGGCGCAGCATCCAATAGGCGGTCTGACGCTGCGAAATGATCATGCAGCCGCTGCGATCGGGCAATGGCGGTCCGTTGCCTGAACTCCAAAGATGATCTTGCTGTTAGAAGATCATTCGCCGGGCTGGGGAACTCCCCAGGTCACGAACACCCCGAAAAGTGACAAATGACGATATGCGCCATAACTGCAAAATGCCATTGTCAGGTGCCCGTTCTGGCGCCCTTCAGCGCGGTTCCACATGCGTCCCGGTCGCGCTGATAACGCAGATGTTGGTGGTTCAAGTCCACTTAGGCCGATGTCTGGATATTTGTTCTGACGCTGTGTCATTTCCGTACCAGCTGCGCGTTCAGAAGACGCATCCAGTCATACGGAACCTCCTCGCTGCGCTGATGATCGGCTGACGACCTGGTTCAGTGGCGCTCTTCGAGGACGACCGCGTCGCGCAATCGGGTTACCGCTTCCTCGAGCGTGTGGTCCTCGATGGCGCGAGGCCATCAGCGCGGCGAGCGTCTCGGCGATGACGTGGGCTTCTCCTGCGCGGCCTCGGCGCTGCGCCGCCCGGCGTTCTCCAGCAGATCGACGAGCAGTAGTGATAACGCTTGCGATGGTGTGGATAGCTACCTGCCAGGCCTTTGTATCGCCCCACAGCGGCAAGCTGACGAGCCAGGCCACGCCGATCGCCGCACAGACAAGGATGAACGGCGGACCGCTGACCCGCTGGTAGATGGCCTCAACGAAGTGGTCGAAGGGCGAGCGCCGGGCACGAGGGCCTGCGGCGGGACGCTCGATCTCCTCGCGCACGCTCGCAGGCCTAGGCTGCCCGGACGGCCACAATCACCACCGGTCGAAGGTCCTACCTCGTACACTGCTAGGGCTTGACTGCCTGTGCGATCACTGTGACCAGTGACGACTGGCGCCGTGCGTTGCAAGGGTGACTCGATGGTGACGAGTTCACGCATATCCAGTTCAGTCGCCGCCGAATGAAAAGTTTGAGAGACGAATATGGATGGCTGGACTTTTGCCGAGTTAATGGAACTGGTGGCAAAGTTCTTCGAAGCTATTGGCGCGCTCATAATACTTGCGGGCCTGATAGTGTCGGCATTTCTTGCGATCCGGTCGCTGCATCGTTCAAAACAGGCACGGCTGGCATATCAGATTTTACGCCAGTCCTTCGGCGGTGCGATTCTGCTTGGGCTGGAGGTGTTAGTTGCCGCAGACCTTGTCCGGACCGTTGCAGTTGCACCAACCATCGAGAATGTTGCGATTCTCGGGTTGATCGTGCTGATCCGCACAGTCCTCAGCTTTTCGCTCGAGGTCGAGATTGAGGGGGTGGCGCCCTGGCGGCGGGCCGCGATGAGTGGAGCCAGTTTCGTTGCTGATGCCGCCAAACGCAGCGGCGAAACAAGCTGAGACCCGTTGCTCTCCAGGCTCATGCCGACGTACTCGATGCAACCGACCAACGGCTCGTGGCCTCCAGAGTTGAAACTGGGAGCCGGCCCGCTCACTCGATGAGACACCAAGCGGTGCCAACGCATCGTCATGGCTCGCCGATGCCCAGTTGCAGCCCCTGCCCCGGCATTCAAATGTCCAGCGGACAGGTCGGGGATCAAGAGAGTGACGAGCCCGCATCATGGAATGCGCTCCAACTTTTCCCGCAGCCCCATACAAAGCTCAGTAATCTTTCTGTTACCGTTCGCTTCTCGGGGTGAAAGGACCAGCAGGCCATGACTGAGAAGACAACTGGCAGAACTCTGAGTGACTACGAGATTATTGGCGGCGGCCCTGCCGTGAGCGCTGTCGTGAACGACTTTTACGTGCGGGTTCTAGGTGATCCGCAGCTTGCGCCGTACTTCGAGGACGTCGACCTACCCACACTCAAGCGCCACCAGGTGCTATTGGTGACAAAGGTGCTCGGCGGCCCCAACAACTACACCGGTCGGTCCCTCGACGAGGCCCATGACGGCCTCGGGATCACCAGTGACGACTTCGCCGCGGTCGTCGGCCATCTGGCGGCCGCCATGAAGGATGCCGGAGTCCCCGACGACATCATTGGCAGGGCGGGTGCGGCGGTTGTGGCCACCGAGCCTGACATCGTCGAAGCGGAGTAGTCTGCCAGCTGATGGATACCGCCGCCCTGAAGGCGAGCTGGGCGAATGTCGTCGCCGCGGGGGACGACGTCCCGCTGTACTTCTACTCTCACCTGTTCTTGAGCCACCCCGAGGTGCGTTCGATGTTCCCGATTCAGATGTCGGGGCAGCGCGACAAGCTGGTGGCCGCCCTGGGCGCTGTCGTCTCAAACGTTGACGAGCTCGACAGCGTCGTGCCCCTCCTCGAGCAGCTGGGTCGTGATCACCGTCGCTTCTCTGTGGTCACTGAGCACTACTCAGCGGTCGGGGCCAGCTTGCTCGCGACCTTGAAGCACTTCCTCGGCCGCTCGTGGACACCCGATCTTGCAGACACGTGGGCGCAGGCGTACGGGCTGGTCGCCAAGGTCATGGTCGCCGCCGCCGAGCAGCATGAAGACATTGCGCCAGCCTCTTGGGAGGCAGATGTGGTGTCGGTCGAGCGGCGCTCGGTCGAGGTTGCGGTGATCGAGGTCGCGCCACGGGAGGAGTATCCCTACCGCGCTGGGCAATCCGTGGCGGTGGAGGTCCCGCAGCGGCCCCGCGTGTGGCGCTATTTCAGCCCGGCGAACGCTCCGCATCGCTCGGGGCGCATGCAGTTCCACATCCAGCCCATTGCCGGTGGTCTCGTCTCCACCGCGGTGGTCCGCCGGCTGAGTCAAGGCGACACCATCAAGATGGGCGCCCCGGTCGGCGAGCAGCTCACCCTGTCCGAGTACGAGCCTCTTCCCGACCTCCTCATGGTCGCTGGTGGAACTGGCCTAGCTCCGCTGCGCGCCGTACTGGAGCAGATCGACCGCGGCTGGGAAGCCACCGGCTCAGCGCCGCGCGTGCATCTGTTCCACGGCTCGCGGATGCCCTGGAACCTCTACGACCACGAGCACCTCACCAGGCTGGCCCGCAAGCCATGGTTCGTCTATACCCCGGTGGTCTCCGACGATCCCACGTACCCGGGCGCCCGAGGGCTTGTCGGGACGGTGGCTGCGAAGGCCGACGACTGGTCGGGGCGTACGGCAATGGTCTGCGGCTCACCGGAAATGGTCCGGCACGCCGTTCAGGAGCTTGAGGCGGTAGGCCTTCCGGCCGCGTCGATCCGGCGCGAGCAATTTGATTTCCAGGGTGCGGTGTCACCGAAACAGGAGTTAGCTGACGCCTTGGAGACCAGGTAGCAGTGGAGGGGGTGCATACCATGAGCAGGACTGATTCACCGCGTGTCTCGACTAGTCCACATGAGGTACGGCGCAAAAATTTCACCGTCCGGCTCCGTGGCTACGACCACGGCGAGGTCCGCGCCTTCCTGACCGGGCTTAGCGACGAGCTTGAGCGAATGCAGGCGCAAATCGCGACTCTGACGCAGGACAATGAATGGCTACGCGCCGATCTCGAGGAAGCTCGGTCGGACCCGATGGAGAATGCCACCGACCAGGCCGTGAGCGTGCTCAACCAGGCCCAGCAGCTCGCCGACTCGTTGATCGATGAAGCCATGCAATCCGCTCGTGACTTGCTGTTGACGGCCCGGTCCCAGCAGCGCGACGTCATGGAGCAGGCCAAAACAGCCGCAACGGGGGCTGTCAGCCGCGCCACGGCCATCGCTGAGCGCGCGGGCAGCGAGGACGCTTCCGTACGCGACGTCGAATACATCCGGATGTTCGCCAAGGTCGCGCAAGTGCAGTTCCAGGCTGTGCTCGACGCACTCAACGAACAGGTGACCCGGCTCGGTGAGGTGCCCGGAAGCTCCGAGCCTCTCAAGTCGGACTAGCGATCGGGAGCCTGTCAACGCGCCTACGACCTGCGTCAGAAGCCATAGGGCTCAGGCATGTGGAGCAAGACCTTCGCTGACGGTCTGGACCGCCATCGTGCTCCACATCTCGCTGTCGTTGAACGAGCAGCAGCAGTAAGGAGGTCAGCTGCTGCGTGACGCGCTGGAGACGATCGTCGCAAGCGCTGACGCCGGCGGCGGGCAGATCATCGTGGCGACGCGGACAATGCCGGTCTGGTCGACTGGTACATCCGGCATGGGTTCCGTTCGACTGGTGCGGCGAACTTGCGGCTCTACATGAAGGTCGCTACCGCCCGGCGGAATCTCGGCGGCTGAAGATCACGATCCTCGGCTTGCCGACCTGATCGAGCCGTCGGTCGCGCCGTTCGAGACACCGCGTTGCTGGCGCCGCCATCACCGTTTCTCCGCACAAGGTCGCATAAAACGCGAATCGGCCCTCTTGAAGCTCCGTTCGTGGCTTTGTGCGGAGAAACGCCCGGCTGCGAAGGAAGAACTCGCCTCAAAGGGTCCCTGTTAATGATCTTGAGATCTATTCGGCGGTCGATCTGCGCGGGCTCGGCGATTGTCTGTTCCACGACGGAGTGGCCTGGCGTCTGCGCAGTCCTGACACCTGGGCGGTCGATCGTTCAGACCTCATTGCGCCGGGGCCAGGGCGACAGAAAGCGCCCTCAGCACAGCCGCGGGTTGCTCGAAGGCGGGGTCATCCGCTGCGTCCTCGATGACGTGCAGTGGCCATCCGAAGCGGGTGCTCGCTTGCTGGGCGACCGCCAGCGGCGTTTGGCGGTCATGACGTCCCCAGATGAGGGTCGTGGGTACCGAGATCCTCGCGAGCTCTTCCGCCGGGATGCTGCGCCACCCGAACTGGGGCATGAGGCTTCGGAGCGCCGCCTTCTGATTCGGTGAGTTGGCGCCTTCGAGGGCGGATGTCATGAGTGGTTCCCAGTGTGGGCCAAGCTGTTCCCGCAGCCCGTTCATGTCGACGAAGCACTGCCGGAAGAACCGATCGCGGCTGCCACCCGTTGGCTTGGCGAGGAAGTTGATCATGGTGAGGGTGAACATCGGCGACGGCCGCAGGCGGCGCAGACCGTACGTGTCTACCAGCACTAGTCCATTCAGCCGATCGCTGTGTGCGCTGGCGAAGCGCGCCCCGATGGCACCGCCAAGCAGGTGGCCCGCCAGGTACACCGGTGAAGGGCAGGTCTGCTCGATCAGCTCAGTGAGCCACGCGAGCACTCGGTCTGCGTCAAGTGGCGCGTCGCCCAGCAGAGAGGCGCCGTGACCTGGCAGGTCCGGCACGATCACGCGATTGGTACTCATAAGCTCCGGAATCACCCGGAGCCACGTGAGGCCAAACTCGCCTGGCCCATGCAGCAGGACGATCGGCGGGCCGTCCCCTCCCGTCAGCACGGCAGTCGAGATGCCGGCCAACATCAGGCGTTGCTCGGTGGCGGGGGTCGCGTTCAGCAGTTCCTCGCGGGCGTGAGCGCCGCCAGAATCCCGGCCGCTATTGCTTGCATCAGAATTGCTCATGATCATGATCTCCCTCGGGCAGAACCTTCGAGCACCGACGCTAGACGCGCGACCAGGTCATCGCGTCGGGACATACACCCATCTGGCAGAGGCGGGGAGTGGGTAGATCTTTGTAGAGCCACATCCGTCCGGAGCAAGCGGACGCTGTTTGGGACGTAAGTGCCCGCCGATTGGGCAGGCAACGTCAGGAGTCCACCCCGAAACGGCGGCTCCAGGTCCTGGAACATTGGGAAGTGTCGGACGTTGAGGGCGGCCAGCGTGAGCCCTTTAACATCCGCGGTCGCGGCGATGATGTAGTCGGCGAGCCCAATGTCAGGATGGCTGCGTCGATAATCACGCATCAGCTCGCCCGCCCGTCGAGCGACGAGTTCAGTGACCGGTTCGACACCTAACGACGCGAGCAAGAGCCATACCCTCGCGGCGCTCCGATGACCGCATGCCGCCGATCAGAATGTCGGTGTCAACCAGAATCACGAGGCGATCTGCCACATACGCGCGAGATGCGCCTCGCGGTCACCCGGGCCGCGGGTCGGGATATCAACTCCGGTGGATCTGCCGCCGCGAAGGGGACGTTTCCCAGCACAGCCGTTAAAAGGGCCTATCCAACCGGGACGCCAAGGCTAGTTTCGCAGCACACATGACCAAACGCTCGGTCTTCAGCGATCATCCATCCGTCCGTGCACACCATGTGCCGGCTCGATCCTGAGACTGCACCCGCTGGCGTACGCTCCGTTGCACAGACGCGGAGAGGAGGTGATGGAATGCCGAGGCTCGAGGGCTACCGCTTCGGCCGCCTCGTCGTCGACGGCGAAGAGCAGACGCGCGATGTGATTGTGCTGCCCGAGCGGGTCCTCACCAACTGGTGGCGTGCAGACGGACACCGACTCGTCCTGGATGATCTCGAAGACGTCCGTGAGGAACTTCCGGAGCATCTGGTCGTCGGTACCGGCGCGTACGGGCAGATGCGCCCCGATCCCAAGGCGGTCGAACTGCTTCAACGCGAAGGTATCCAGGTCGAGGCATTGCCGACAGCGGACGCCGTTCGCCGTTACGGCGAGCTCGATCCCCGCCGAACGGCAGCGGCACTCCACCTGACCTGCTGAGGGCCGAGCCGGAGGACAAAAGTCAGGTGGCCGGCGCTACGTTTGCGGGGCCCATCGCCGTCCGACTCAGCGGAGAAACCAGCACGATCCGCGGCGAGAGGGTAATGGACACCCCAGCCGTCGTCACGCACACGCCACACCTAGGAGGAGTCTCATGGCACCGCAGCCCAGTAAAGATGACAAATTCAGCTTTGGTTTGTGGACGGTCGGCTGGCAAGCACGGGACCTGTTCGGGGACGCGACGCGACCGGTTCTCACTGGCGTCGATGCGGTCCACAAGCTCGCTGAGCTCGGCGCGTACGGCATCACCTTTCATGACGACGACCTAATTCCACCGGGTAGTAACGGCACTGAGCGGCAGCGGATTATCGACGAGTTCACCGCCGCCCTGGAACAGACCGGAATGGTGGTGCCAATGGTGACCACCAACCTGTTTTATGACCCGGTGTTCAAGGATGGCGGCTTTACCAGCAACGACCGAACCGTGCGGCGGTACGCGATCCGCAAGGTGATGCGCAACATGGACCTCGCCGCCGAGCTCGGTGCGCAGATCTACGTCTTCTGGGGCGGCCGGGAGGGCTCCGAAGTCGACTTCGCCAAGGATGTCCGGGCCGCCCTCGATCGATACCGTGAGGCGTTGGACACGCTGGCCCAGTATTCGATAGACCGCGGCTACAAGATGCGGTTTGCGATCGAGCCCAAGCCGAACGAGCCGCGGGGCGACATTCTGTTGCCCTCGCTTGGCCATGCGCTGGCGTTCATCAACGAGCTTGAGCATTCCGACATGGTGGGCATCAACCCCGAGGTCGGCCATGAGCAGATGGCCAGCCTCAACTACACCCACGGCATTGCGCAGGCGCTATGGGCCGGGAAGTTGTTCCATATCGACCTCAATGGGCAGAAGGGTCCTCGCTTCGACCAGGACCTGGTCTTCGGCCATGGTGACTTGCTGCAAGCGTTCTCCACGGTCGACCTGTTGGAGAACGGCGCGCCAGGCGGTGGCCCCACCTACGACGGGGATCGGCATTTCGACTACAAGCCGGTGCGCACCGAGAACATGGACGGGGTATGGGAGTCAGCCCGCGCCAACATGGAGTTGTACCTGACGCTGCGAGATCGGGCGCGGGCGTTTCGGGCCGACCCCGAAGTGCAGGAGGCTCTTACGGCTGCCCGTGTCGATGAGCTGAGCAGTCCGACTCTCTCCGACGGCGAGACGTACCAGCAGCTGCTCGCCGACCGTACATCGTTTGAGGACTACAACCTGGACACCCCGCGCACCCAGGGCTACGGATTCGCCCGGGTCCAGCGGCTTGCCGTAGAACATCTCCTCGGCGCTCGCTGATCGAAGGGCTCGCTCGCGGCCACCCGGCCACCCGCCCCGCTTCTCCGCACAAGGCCGCCGATGAAGAGCGAATCGGCCCATTTGAGCCGCATTCGTGGCCTTGTGCGGAGAAACGCCCGGGACGCGAAGGACCTGCCTCTGTAAATCTCACGGGCGGCGGTGATGATGGCCGTTCGCCGAACCTTAGGTGTGCGGTCATGACGCCTTGAGCACATTGCCCGAGATGATGGGGAAATGGATACCGATGTCGTGCAGGTACGTACCGGAGCTCGTCTTGTCACCGATATCACTCAAGTGATCGTTCAGTTCTGCCACGACCGCGACGATGGCCTGTGTCATGTCTTTGTTCCGCATGCAACCGCTGGCGTCGCCTTGATTGAAACTGGAAGCGGCTCCGAGTCCGATCTCCAGGACGCCATTGACCGGTTGCTCCCCCGCGAAGACATTTACCGGCACCGGCATGGTAGCCGTGGTCATGGCCGTGACCACGTGCTGCCGGCATTCGTGTCACCCTCGCTTACGCTGCCAGTGCTTAGCGGCCAGCCCACACTCGGTACCTGGCAACGTGTGGTGCTGGTGGATACGAACACTGACAATCCTGACCGGAGCGTACGGCTTAGCTTCCTTCCCGGTTGACCTGCCGATCATTCGCCGCACCCGTCTATCTGTGATCGCGCTGGCCACGAGGTGACTGCGTCGGTCATTCAGAACTCGATCGGGAAGGTGGCCAGGATCACTATGGCCGTGACGAGAAGTGTGATCGCCGCTCCGAGCAAGATCCATTGAGCGCGCGGACGGCCCAGTCGGGTTGATGCAGCGGCAAAGAACAGCACCAAGGCGAAGATCACAGTGAGGATGGTGTAGTTGTCCGCGCGCTGGTTGTTCCTGAGTGCATCAGCGAAGCGGCTGTCGGCGCGCTGGTCCGCCGCCGCGGCCTCGGTCGTTCCAGGTGGGACGTACTCCTTCATCTTGAACGGACCGGTCGTCGGTTCCCTCTGAGCAATCCACGCTCTGTAGGCCTCCTGGAAGTGAGGGGTGAAGCGCCTCTCCACGTACGTCGCGAGTGCGGTGTCGCCTTGAGCACGCGCTTGTACGTATACGCCCCAGATGCTCAGGTCTGCCTGGCGGGCGGCATTAGCGATACCTTCCTGCCTCGCGGCCTCGATTCGGGCGCTGGACGCCTGGCTGAAGGCGATGGACATCTCCCCGCTCCACTTTGAGGACTCAAAGCCGCACCACGCCGTCAGCACCGCGGTGATAGAAAGCACAATGATGACGACTGTCTCGCGGACGTGACCCGGCGGTCGCTTCTCCGGCACTTCCTCTGCGCTGATCTCTGACGCTTCGGCGGTGCTGGCGTCGCTTTCCTCGCCTGGAGGTGGCATAGAGGTGCCTCTCGATTTCGGGATGCCTCGCGGACGCGATCTCGAATGCATCGTGGCATGCGATCATCGACTTCCGCGCATAGCAGGATGAGAGTCGCCACGGCTCGGAGGCGCCTGGCCTTGCCAGATGCGCCGTCAAGGCCGTGACAAGAGCCGATCTGTCAAGGAATCCTTGACGGAATGAACCGAGAACCAGACGCTTCCCAGAACGGCGATCTGACCGAGTCCGTCCGGACGCACCTCGCAGGAGTCACTCCAGAGAACCGGCGACGAGATGCCGAGAGGTTGCTCGAGCTGATGACTCGCGTCACCGGAGAGTCGCCGCGATTATGGGGCAGCATTGTCGGCTTCGGCCAGTACCACTACAAGTACAAGAGCGGTCGCGAGGGTGATGCTCCGGCGGCCAGCTTCGCGCCGCGCAAGGCCGCCACGACGATCTATCTGCCTGACGGCATTGGACGATACGACCAACATCTCAAGCGATTGGGACCGCATACAACCGGCATCGGATGCGTCTACATCAAGGATCTCGACAAGATCGATCTCTCAGTGCTCGAAGCCATCGTCGCCGAGTCATATCGCACCCTCACCAGAGAGATGTACAGGCTCCGGGCCCGCGAAGGAGCCCCGGCGCCAAATGACTGAACGTGGCCGTGAAAGAGCGATCCGAGAGGTGAACGCAATGAGGAACGAGCAGCCAGTCTCCTACAGACTGGCTGCTCGTTGTTGACCTCGTCTCGGTTATGCGGGTCGGCCTTCGCCGGTCAGCGCCTCCCGGCGCCAGTGGATGCCTCCAGCCTGACGTCCGACCGCGTGTCCGCCGCTGTGTCGCTGGCGATCTGGTTTTCGGCCGACCCGGCCCGCACCATGTCGAGCAGGATCAGCACGAGGTTGGCACTGGCGACGGCTGCGAGGATCGCGGTGACCAGTGCTATCAGGCCAGTGGTGGCGTGGAACCCAAGCCAGCCGCCCACGAGCGCGCCAGCAACCGAAGCTGCGAGGCCGATCCCCTTGCTCTCGGCCGACCAGTCGCGGTGCATCCAGACGAGGAAGATCCCGAGGCCGACGGGCAAACCAACAGACAGCGCGACCAGCAGCTCGTCGTCAACCGGAACACCCGGCATCGTCGCGAGAGCGATCAAGGCGCCGAGGAACCAGCCGCCTACGCCGAGGATGATGGGGTACGCCGACCGGAGCACCGCGCTTGCCTTGCCGCCGAAGTGCTCCCGCTTGTGCACCCACCAGGCCATCCCGACCAGGGAAAGTACGGTCAAGATCGCCAGCGCGAGCGCCAGGCCGAGGAAGCCGTGGGCGATCTTGCCGAAGCTGTTCGCTGGCGTGAAGTCGACGGTCTGGGGCTGGTAGAGCGAGTCGTCGACCTTGCCGGTGTCGAAGAAGGTTTTGATCAACCGGCTGCTGGCTTCTGGCTGCACGGCGAAGAAGGTTCCTGTGTGCCCGATGCCGGGCAGCACGACCTCGTGACCGTTCGGCAGGTAGGGGAGGAGTTCTTTCGTGGTGACCTGCGGCGGTGTGGTGAAGTCCAGCTCTCCGTTTATGACGAGGGTCTCCACGTTCGAGGTCCGCATCTGGCTGTACTCGTTCTCATCCGGTGCCGCCGGCCAAGCATCGACCAGCCGGCCGCCACCCCAGATGTATGTCGTCGTGGTACGGCCGAGGTTCGTACCGTCGTCGTGCCCGCCGGAGGAGAAGTAGTCCCCTACCGCCTGGGCGTCGGCCCTCGCGAAGGCGGCGTATTGGCCCCAGACGAACAGCTTGGAGAAGAAGAGATCGGCGATGAATGAGCCAGCCCACAGACCGCTGGCGTCGCCTTCGGCTGCGGAGAGCCACATGTCGATGATCGTCGGGCCGGCGTACGGTGTCGCCGCAGTCGTTGATTCCATCAGTCCGAAGAATGAGGCGATGCGCACATTGCCCTTCTTGATCGGCAGGAAGAGCCAGCGGTCCGGGATGTCGGCGTTTGCCTGCCGCATCGAGGCGGCGAGGTCATCTGTGCGGGCACGGCAGCTGTCATCTTTCGCGCAGAGGGCGGCGTAGCGACCGATCTGCTCATCCGTGGTGCCCGGGTAGTAGAGGAAGTGGCCGGGTGGGTTGACCCCGATCATCACCGACCGGTGGATGCTGTCGGGGTAGCGCCAGGAGTAGATGATCGCCGTACGCGTCCCGGCACTCTCGCTCAACAGATCGATCCGGTCGTAGCCGAGCGCTGTGCGTGCGGCCTCCATATCGTCGACCTGAGACGTGATGCCGTAGCTGCCAAGATCAAAGCCTTCCCCGGTGAGCCGGGTCGCGCAGGACCGGTAGGCGTCGGCGTATGCCTGGGAGGTTTCCTCGCTGAGCAAGTCGGTGGTGCCAGTGAGTGCGGACTCGACCTCCGGGCAGTCCAGCCTCACGGACCCGTCAATGCCGCGGTAGCCGACGAGGACCACATCGTGCTCATCGGCGTATCGGTTCACCTTGTCAAAGGTCATGTTTGTGGCGCCTGGGCCACCCTGGAGGAGAAAGATCGGCTCGCCAGGATGATCCGAGCGAGCGCGGATCCGGGTCACCGGCAGAGCGATCAGGCGCGACTGCGGGTCCGCCCGTTTCTCGGGAACGACGAGGGTGCCACACTCGGCGGCATAGTTCCCGTTCTCGGTCGGGTACTCGCAAGGATCGAGGATCAGATCGCCGGCCTTCGCACCTTCGGGCACCGAGACCAAGCCGGAGTCTGGCGCGAAGCGAAGGTAGGCGAGACCGGCGACCAGCAGCGCGATCAGCCCAAGTGCGATCACGCGTGACAGCGTGAACATTCGGGTGGTCGAGGTGTCCATCGGGGTGTCCTTTCCCGAATCGTGTAGATGATCAAGACGCTAGGGCAGGCATCGACGCGACCGCGTCGTCGCAAGGCTGGATTTGCACTCCGACCAGCCGATGATTTTGATCTCCTACCTCGGTAGGAGGCGGCCTCTGATCAGCTGGAGTACGTTCACGGCGTGAGGCGAGTGGGACTACTTCTGCGCAAGTACGCCTTCGACGTGCTCATCGTGATTGCAACGATCGGGATCGCGCTCGAAGTCGCGCTCAGATACGGCGCACCGAACGGGCCAACGACCCCTAAGTGGTTCGCGGTGCCCGCAATCGCGCTCATCTTCTTGCCGCTGCTCCTCCGGCGGCGCTTCCCCTTCGCGGCGCCTGTAGCGGTTTGGGTGCTGGCCGTAGTGCTCTCGTTAGTCGACGGGCGATTGGTTGGGTTCACGACCACCGCATCAGTCGCTGGTCTTGTCGCGGCATTTCTGCTCGGCAATCTGCGAGATGCCAGACTCCGCCGCGTCGGGCTGGCGGTTGTGCTCGCCGGGGCGGCGATCGTGATCTACAACGAGCCCAATCACTCAGCCGGCGACCTTGTCGTTATCCCAGCTATGTTCCTGATCGGCTGGCTCGCCGGCTTCGCACTGCGCGAGCGTGCGGCTCAGGCTGAGGAGGCGGAGGACCGCGCAGCCCGAGCCGAGCGGGAGCGCGCGACGGCAACACGCATCGCCGTCGCGGAGGAGCGCGGGCGGATCGCGCGCGAGCTCCACGACGTTGTTGCGCATGCCGTGAGCGTGATGGTGCTCCAGGTCGGAGCCGTACGCCACAGGTTGCCGCCGTCACTCACTGAGGACAAAGAAGCGCTCACCGACGTCGAGAAGGCGGGCCGCGCGGCGTTGACCGAGATGCGGCGCCTGCTCGGCGCGATGCATGACGGCGAGGATGTCGAGCTCGCGCCGCAACCCGGCCTTGACAGCCTCGACGCCCTCGTCGAGCGGGTTGGCCGTGCCGGGCTTCCAGTTCGGCTGAAGGTGGAGGGCGACGCCGTCCCGCTGCCACGCGCCGTGGATCTCTCCGCCTATCGAATCGTGCAGGAGGGCCTGACCAACTCCCTGAAGCACGCCAAGGCCAGCGGTGCTGATGTGACCGTCCGGTACAGGTCGGAAGACCTTGAGCTCGAGGTTCGCGACGACGGTATCGGCGCCTCCAGTAGCGACGGGCTCGGCCACGGCCTCGTCGGCATCCAGGAACGGGTCAAGATCTACGGTGGTGAAATGTCTGCCGGACCACGTAACGAAGGCGGTTTCGTGCTGACCGCCCGCCTCCCGCTGGAAGGGCGCAGGGCATGAGCATTCGAGTGCTCGTGGCCGACGACCAGGCGATGGTTCGCGCCGGCTTCCGCATGTTGCTCTCCGGCGAGGACGACATCGAGGTTGTCGCAGAGGCGAGCAATGGGCTGGAGGCCGTCGACAAGGCAGCACGCTTTCATCCCACCGTCGTCCTGATGGACATCCGCATGCCTCAGCTTGACGGGCTCGAAGCGACCCGCCGCATCCTTGCCACCGACAACACCGCTCGGATCTTGATCTTGACGACGTTCGACCTGGACGAATACGTCTACGAGGCGCTCCGCTCCGGCGCCAGCGGCTTCGTACTCAAGGACGATCCTCCTGAGCAGCTCCTTGCCGCGATACGTGTCGTCGCCGATGGAGAGGCGCTGCTCTCCCCCGCCATCACGAAGCGCGTGATCAAGCAGTTCACGCGGCTTCCGCGCCCGGAACCGCCGCGGCAG
>DASUYM010000215.1:0-2732 GCA_036377435.1 Propionibacteriaceae bacterium | reverse complement strand
TCGGGAGTGCCGGAGAGCGGTTTCCCCCCTGCTCGACGGCGCGGGTGCAGGAAGCCCCTGGTAGTGGAGTAAAGACCGCGACGATTCCAGCATCGACCTGTGACGAACCGATGTCCTCATCAGGTACACCGATAGCAATCTGAATGAACCCGCCGGAGCAGCCGCCCAAATTGCGGCCAAACCCCAGGGCTGCGCCAATTCGATCGCCAGCCTCGAGCTTCCCGGGAATCCTTGACCAGCGAGCTCAGCGTGGCTACCGCGGTAGCCGCAATCAAAACAGAGGCCCCGAATCTCCGCATGCTGCGGCACTCCTCACATTGTGATGACGCTTCAGGCCTGCCTGATCGATCAGGCAGTCGCCGAGTCGGTCGCTGCGGACATAACCGGCTTCCTGCGTGTCGCACGGCCACTACAGGATTCCTCCGTACGGATCACCCCCAGCAGGTGAGGCTGACGAACACGCCTGCCGATATCGTGGTGCCCCAAATTCGAGAGGTGGTATCGGTGAACGCGATTGCCTGGGCTCCATTGATCTTGTACCTCGTCGAATTGACCATCAAGATCGTGGCGCTCGGCACGATACCCGGCAACCGACGACCGTCCTCCTCCATCGCATGGTTGCTCCTCATCGTGGTGACGCCGATTCTCGGCCTGGTGATCTTCCTGTTGATTGGCAGTCCATTCGTACGCGGCCGGCGAGCCAAGGTCCAGGCTGAGGCCAACAGGGTGATCACCGAGCGGACTGCCGATGTTCCTGACCTGCCGCCCGGAGCCGAAATCGCGGTCGGGGTGGACAGTCTGTTCCGCCTGAACCGGCGTCTGAGTCACCTGCCATGCGTGACCGGTGTCAGCCATGGATTGTTCGGCGACTCCGACGCCTCCATTAAAGCGATGGCCGAGGCGGTCAACGAGGCTGAGACGAGGGTTCACAGCGAGTTCTTCATCACGGCGTGGGACGACACCACCGATGTTTTCTGTACGGCGCTCGCGGAAGCGGTCAAGCGCGGCGTCCGCGTGAGGTTGCTTTACGACGACATCGCATCTCGGGCGTATCCGGGGTTCAAGGAGATGAACTCAAAGCTCACCGCAGCCGGGATCGAGTGGCACGAAATGATGCCGATCAAGCCGCTGAAGGGCAAGTGGCGTCGGCCGGATCTCCGAAATCACCGCAAGCTGCTCGTGGTGGACAGCAAGGTAGCGTTCATGGGCTCGCAGAACATGATCGATTCCAGCTACCTGTTGCCGAAGAACATCAAGGTGGGGCGGCATTGGAAGGATCTCAATATCAAGATCAGCGGCGAGATCGTTTCTGAGCTGGAGGCGGTCTTCGCCATGGATTGGTACACCGAGACCGGAGAGCGGTTGGGCGCTGAGTTGGAGTTCGTGAATGATCCCGACGTCGCCGCTGTCCCGATGCAACTGCTGCCGTCAGGACCTGGGTATTTGACGATCCCGAACCTGAGACTCTTTACCGGCCTGGTGCATCGCGCACAGCAGACCTTGTCTTTGACCAGTCCATATTTCGTGCCCGACGACTCCTTGCTGGAGGCGATCACCACCGCTGCCTACCGTGGCGTCGCGGTCGAGTTGTTCGTATCTGAGCAGGCTGACCAGTTCATGGTCCAGCACGCTCAAGCGTCTTACTACGACGTCCTGCTCGAGGCAGGCGTGCGGATCTACCAGTATCCCAAGCCCACCGTGTTGCATGCCAAACACTTCACCGTCGACGACATGGTCGGCATCATCGGATCCAGCAACATGGACTATCGCTCGTTCGGGCTGGATTACGAGATCACGTTGATGTCAACCGGCAAACAGTTTGTTGCAGACCTGCACGCGGTCGCCGACGGGTATCGGGCGGTTTGCCGGGAATTGACGATGGCCGAATGGAGCCAGCGGTCGAGGGGTCAGCGCTATGTGGACAATGTGATGCGTCTGGTCTCGGCGCTGCAGTAGATCGAAAGGATGCGTCCGGTGACTACCTTCAAACACAGATCGGTACGCATCGGAAACCGGATCGGTGTCTGGATGTACCGCGCTTTCGACGGCCGACTCGCGAGTTACAACAAGCGCGCCAGAGTTTTGATGATCACGACGCCTGGCCGCCGTACGGGCGTTCTGCACTCCACCTGCGTGCGCTACCTCGATACCCCCGACGGTTTCGTTGTCTGGGGCACCGCATCCGGCGCTCCACGCGACCCGGACTGGTTCCGCAACCTGCGCAAGGCCAAGATCGCCGACGTGCAGATCGGGGCCAAGACGTTGCAGGTTCGGCCCCGCGAGCTGCTTGCTGAAGAGCGCGACGCTACTTGGGAGAACGTCGTGCTGGCTCAGGCGCCCGAAGTCGTGAAGTACGCGCAACGCGCAGGCCGGACGATCCCGGTGGCACTACTCCAACCAGTGGAGGCCTCACCCCGGCGTCCCAACAATTGACTATGGCATAGCCATACTCAATACTCAGGGTGGAGTCCGGAGGAGCTTGAGGTGAAGCAAGACAACAAAGGCGGGACGCACGGCCAGATCGACTACGTCCAGCTTCCAGCCCGTGATATCGCGCAGTCTGCGGCCTTCTACGAGAGAGTTTTCGACTGGTCAACCGATGCCACCAGTGGAAGCTTTGAAGCACCCGGAATGATCGGCCAGTTCACTACCGAGCAGCCGCCAGCCGCGACTGGTGGGCCGGTCCTGTGGATCGCAGCCGACGGCCTGTATGACGCCCTCAAACGAGTCGC
>DASUYM010000214.1:0-5165 GCA_036377435.1 Propionibacteriaceae bacterium | reverse complement strand
CCTCCCATGTGACCGCGCCGGCCACATGTGAACGGTAAGCCCGCACTCCTCGATGAGGCGTCCGTCAATGGCCCTATCTCGACGGGCCGAAAGTCCTGTCTCCGAGGATCCCCAGGGCGGGGTGCGGTCGAGGTCTGGCTTGGTCCGCCTCACCAGTAATTCGCGGGCTCTGGGTCCGAGTCCCTGCACCGTGTTGAACAATCTCCGGCGCTTTTCGTGGCAACGGACCTGCGGTGACGGAACGACTCGGCAACCTGGCATAGCTGGGCCGATGACCCCTAACGCCACGGTAGGGAACGGCTGACTGCGGATTGCCGAGGATGGGCCGCTGCTCGGGGGCTGGTGCTCGCGCGACTGGCCCCGACAAGCTGTGCATGGAGAGGCCTGGCAAGCTACTGCGTTGCACGCCGCCAGCTGGTTGGCGGTCGACCCAAGCGGGATGCGCGTTCCACGTTCGGCTGCGTACCCGGCAGCAGTCTCTTCGGCGGGTCTGGTGTTCCGGCTGGCGCCGTGGTGCGCTGCGGAGTGTCGAGCAGAACCTTGCGGCCGTCGACGGGCCGGCAACCCCCTTTGCCGGTGATGGTGGAGAACCTGGTCAGTGGCGGCATGGCGAGACTGCGCTAGTGGGCGGCGCTGACGATTGGGGTCGCAAGGAGTGCTCGCTGTCCTTGTCCGCTCGGGCCGCCAGTCAGCGAGCAGCTGATCGAGCTCAGCGGTGCCGGCCTGCTAGGCGTCGATTTGCGAGGCGTCGTGCCGACCATGGGACTCTGGGGCCGGTGACGGATTGCGTGGTGCTGAACGCCCACTGGCCCCGTGGCGGTAACCGTGAATGGGCCGGGCCGATCGTTGGCCAGGCATACGACAAGATCGTTGTGGGCTGGACCGAGGGAATACCGGGGTGCCGCGGACTCGAGGGGCCGCGGATAAGGCGACCCATTGGGGATCGCTGCTCAGCATTGTCACGATTCCACCGACGGCTACGTCCTCAGCCATGCCGCAGTTCTTCTCGCCAGATGGAAGCAAGATCACCCCGACAGCTCGCTCCTTTGGCGAACCTGTGTGGGTGTTCGACCTTCAACGAATTCAACCGGTCGTGGCTTGTCGGTAGAACCGCTGGTTTCCCCGGGGACCCTCGGCCTTATAGCCCATCTCAGGCAAAGAGACGGCGATGATCTGCTGCAGGGCCATCGGGAGGTACGGAAACTCCAGTGACAGATAGTGCTGGACAACCGGGTCGCCGCGGCGCCGTTGGATTTCGGCATAGACTTGGCTCACCGTCAGCCCGTCGTGCACTTCCAAAATATCCCGCAGGACGGCCTGGAAGTGTTTATGCTCAAACAGCAGCGTCCCCAAGAAAGCGATCGCTTCTTCCTGACCGCGGTAGACCATGTGATGGTGACCGTCGGTCAATAGCCGTATGGCACTGGCTGAAGCCATGGCCTGGCACCTTTCCAGCATCGCGCGGATTACCATGCCGTTCGAGCTGGGAAAGGTCGGGAAGAGCGGAAGGGTGAGGTCAGCCGTATGAAGCAGCTGGTGCTCCGGCAGGTAAAACAACACTTCGTCTGGCGTATGGCCGCGCGCTTCGAGAACCCACACCTCATCTTCCCCTAGCACCCAGCCTGTCCAGGGCACGTTCCCGACTACTAACGGCTGCCTCGGCAATGATTCATATGTCTGGAGCGTCTCCAGCGAGGGACGTAGTGGCTTGAATTTTCTGAGGTAAAGGCGGAAGAATATCTCTAGCGTCCGCTGTTCGCCCGCAAACACTTTCGCCACATCGCGGAGTACGCCAACGGCCCGCCACCGCAGGCGGTGAGTCTGGAAACCGGTTACCGGATCGTAGTATTGACTGAGCTTAGAAAATTGTGCGGCAAAGTAGGAGTGTGCATCCAGCAGGGAGAGGCCTGCTTCTGATAGATAGTGATGCCGCTCTTTGGCCTGTGTGAGATGGATCAGGTCATTGTTACCGACGTGATCGGCATGCCCGTGGCTGTTCACTAGCGTAAAGGACTGCGCAGCCCCTGCGGTGTACAGCACGTTGAGAATGCTCGCTCGCATGGTGGGACCGGCACCGCTGTCCATCAGATACAGGCGATCGCCTCTTCGGTACACAAGCGCATTGGGGACATCCGCCGGCATGTCACCGATCACCACCCAGAGATTGTTCGCCAGCTGTACGACATCGCCGAGCATCGATATGCCTCCTATTCCCGATTCTCGATGATCTTGGCGGCATGTCTCAGAATGGATGAGCGAAGGAGCTTGTCTGGCCTGGTGTGTTTCGCTTGCCGGACGCAGCCGCTGGCCGATCTGACCGATCGCATCACACTGACTCGCGGAGTAGTCGCTGCGCTGGCTTCGCCGCAGGGGTGGTGGCGGGTGATGCAGGGGCCGGGACGGGGGCCGGTGGCATCATTAACGCGGGCCCCGAGACCCCACCGGGGTCGCGGTCCGCCGCCATAGACTCACCGTCACCTAGGCCGCCGGCTTCGCGCCGAGCTCTGACCGACTGGGGCGCCCGGATGACGCGATTGGCCGCCACGTCTCCTTCACTGGTCGTGGCCACGCGGGGGATGCCACACAGCGTGGGCATGATCCTGTCTAGCAATAACAAGAAATTTCGTACGCTTTTTGCCCCAAGAATGAAGAACCTCAATAGCAGATTCGTAGCCAATTTTTCTGGCATAACCGTTGAAGGCGGGTAAGAATCGTAAGAGATGCCAAACAATCTCTATTAATCGAGACGGTTTGAAGCCTGTTATGTGAATGACGTCCCACTGTGGAAGACTACCCTTATCTTCCAACAAACGCTCACTTTCGAAGCCAAGCATTCTTTCGACGGCGTTATCTTCCCAGAAGTGCCTGATGACAGGCTGCGAGAATTCATATTGATCCTTATAATAGTCGGATCGTGTTTCAGGTTTGGATACAACATATTCAACAACATGCCAAGCGGGCTCGTTTTTAGCTCCGCCATGCGGATAATACATGTCCATACCCGGTTGAATACGAAGGAGCTCTGCTCGTAATAAACCGCCCACTGTTGCCGTTACAGTCTTTATTTCTTGCCAGACCTTGTCAGGATTCACATCCAAAGCAGGCACAATAACCCAATAATCAGTCCAAGGATTACCATCGGATTCTTTTAGTGGTTTATGACTGAACCGCAGCACAGCCGCAATCCTTTTGGAGACTTGCAAGGCAGTAAGATTTGGCTCTACATCTTTTGTAGAATGTCTACGGCGATTTTTGGGAATATACCAGGTCAACCCAATCGCGTGAGTATTATCAGTCATAACCACTGCCTAAGAACTATTTTCCCATGGAACATTCCCACTCCGCAAGAAAATTGAGACTCCCATTTTCAGGAGCCGGTGCTCGTCATCGCCTACGCGGGTGATCATGGGCGGCATAGGCGCGCGAAGAT
Source organism: Propionibacteriaceae bacterium (assembly GCA_036377435.1). GTDB lineage: Bacteria > Actinomycetota > Actinomycetes > Propionibacteriales > Propionibacteriaceae > Microlunatus. Next base: position 1,735 of record DASUYM010000214.1, on the reverse strand, counting down.
TGCAGCGCGCACGCTGGCCGCAACATTCGCCTTGGCTGAGGATGCCGGCATGGCAGGCCTTCAGTTAGATCGTTCTGGCGGCGCTGCTGACGGGCGCGGCTTTTGGCGGTACCCACACTTCGGACAAGCACGCGGCATGGCTGACGGGGCCAGGACACGGACGCCGATGTTGGGTCCGGAGGGTCGCACCAGCTGCCCAGTGGCGCGACGAAAGTGACCCCTGTGGGCGACCTGTTCGGCAACGAAGGCCGGAAGCTGCAGTGCAGCGCGGGGCGGCGGGCCTACGGCCATCCCATCTGAGTCCTTTGGCCCTACGCCGAGCCGGCTGAGCAATGGCAGGCTTTCGCCGTGTTGACCAGGACAGTCGCGATGCGTCACCTTGGCGGGAGGCGAGCACTGGTCACCGGCGCCTCCGGCGGCCTCGGCGGCGCCATCGCCCACGCGTTGGCAGGAGCCGGTGCCGACCTCGCCCTCGCCGGGCGCGACGAGGGCGACCTGGCGCAGGTGGCCGATGCTGTTCGGGCGCGCGGCCGAACCGCTACCGTCTTTTCGGCCGATCTGACACGGCACAATGCGGCAATGCAGTTGGCGGCGGCAGCCACCGAAACAGCAGGCCCGATCGACATTCTGGTCAACTGCGCCGGCGTCGAGATTGCCTCCGCGTACACCAGGTACTCCGAAGCGGAACTGGACAGCATTATCCGCCTCGACCTGCTGGCGCCACTCTGGTTGATCCAGGCACTGCTGTCCGGCATGCTGGCGCGCGGGACGGGCCACGTCGTCAATATCTGCTCACTCGCCAGCAAGGGCCCACTGCCCTACGGCGTGCCCTACGCCGCCGCCAAATGGGGCTTGGCCGGAGCGACGCACAGCCTGCGCCTGGAGTACGCGGGCAGCGGGGTCGGCTTCTCGGTCGTTATCCCCGGGTTCGTCACGGGAGCCGGCATCTTCGCCCGCCACCAGGCGGCCGGCATAGCTGCGCCGGCAGTCTTCGGCACCGTCACTCCTGAGTCGGTCGGCCAGGCGGTTGTCCGAGCGATTCGGCACAACGCTCCCGAGCTGGTTGTCAGCCGCCACCCGCTCCGCCCACTGCTGGCACTGGCCGTCCTCGCCCCTCGTTTCGCTGAGATGTTGACGGGCTGGGTTGGTGTGACGAACACCGCCCGGCAGGTTGCTGCCCTCCAGGGCCGCCGCGACGAGCCGCAGCAATCAGCCCAGCGTCAGTAGCCCGGCGGTTTCGGACGGCGGCTGCTGCCGGCGCGCCAATCATGAGGACCACCGGGAAGATGCGGACGGTGGCACATCCGAGCAGCGTCACACACGCCAGTTTCGCCGCCGACGGGCTGGTGCGCGCTGCCTGGCATGCCGTTCTCGGTGGCCTCGGCACCCTTGTCGGTTTGGCGCGGCACGTTTGCAAACCACATCGGGCTGCTGGCTGGCAGTGCTCTGGTCGCAGGCGCGGCGGGGGCCGCCGATTCGGTCTGCTGGGGCTGGTCGCCGCGATCCTGCTGCTTCTGCGGCTTAAGCGACGGTTCGGCTCCTGGGCCATAGGGCTGGCGGTGTTCGCCGCGATGTTCTTGTTGTCGGCGTTCGTCAGTGCCCCAGCAGCACAAAGGCGGCCAGCACAGCGGCCGCCTCGTAGAACACCTCTCCGCCGCCAGTGAGGGTGACATAGACGCTGAAGAGCCAGCCGGCACCGATAGCGACAGCGACCAGAACCATCATGTCCAAGGTG
>DASUYM010000213.1:0-6037 GCA_036377435.1 Propionibacteriaceae bacterium | reverse complement strand
CCGACTCTGGCTGGATCCGACCTACGCAAGACCGGACTCTCGCTGGATCCGCATCTCGGACGCTCGCTCGCTTTCCAGGACGAAATTTCTCGGATCCCCCGCGCCCGCTGAACATCGCAATTTGAATGCGGGCCCGCAGTCATCACCGTCACAATTGCGCAACAAGTTGCTCCATGGGACACCAGAAGCGCTCCCAATGTTTTGCCTTTGGACCACTTTCGCAACGAGTCTGCAACATTGCACTTGGTATGGAAGGCAGAATGGGGGTATGGCTCATAAGCAGCTGTTGCATAGGGCGACCAGCTGAGGCTAGGAGGAATACATGGAGATCATCGGAGTGATTGTCGCGGGCATCATCATTGGCCTGCTGGGCAAGTTCGTAGCTCCGAGTAATCGGGACAACATCCCGATCTGGCTCACCATCCTGTGTGGCATCGGTGGTGTCATCATCGGCTGGTACATCTACGTCTTGTTCGGTGGCAACGGCAGCCCAGGGATCGATTGGGTCCGCTGGCTCGTTGCGATTGCGGTTGCTGCGGTCCTCGTCATCATCGCATCTATGGCGACAGCGAGAATGGGAGCCAGGCGCACCCAGGCCTAGGCTCCGCCACTTACCTGCTGACGCCCCACTTCGCTCGCTCACATCCCATTTATCGATGGGGCGTGAGGGAGAAAGTGGGGCGTCAGTGCGTTGTCTCCGCGCTGAGGCTTGACCGCTACGCTCCGCATGTGGATCTAGGCACGGTGGTTGATCGTCGGCACACCCTCAGCCGACTGGCGCTGGTGACCGCGGTCGTCGACTGGCTTGGCGTGCTGAGTTTGATCATCTTTTTCGCCGTCGGTGGTGGGCCTTTTGGGTTCATCAACGATGTGGCCAATGGTCTTGTCGGCCTGTTGAGCTTGGCGTTGGCGTGGCTGTGGGTTCCCGATCTCAGAACTCGATGGAGCATGCTCGGCATCGGTGCAGCCACGCTCGGCGCGCTGATCATGGTCGTCGGCTCGACCTTGATCATCCTTGAGATCACCGGCTGGTACCTCGCCGGACTGGTCTCGAGTGTCGGCAGCTCCTTTATTGGCATCTGGCTCCTGATATCCAACCGGCTTCATGGGCATGCAGCCGGACTGCCGCGCGGCGTGATCACGCTTGGCGTCGCGTCCGCCATCTTCATGATCATCGGGTTGCTCGCCCTTCCGGGCGTGCTGGCTGGCATCGACGATCCGCAGCTTGCCCCGTGGTACGTCAACGCCGGGTTGCTCAACTGGATGGGAACGTATTTGCTCTATCCCGCCTGGTGCCTGTGGCTCAGCCGTCGCTATGGAGGCTGATCGGATGACGACAAATGGCCGGCGAGCGCTCATCTCGGGCGCCAGCGTCGCCGGACCGGTGCTCGCCTACTGGCTCAATCGCTTCGGGTTCCGACCCACCGTCGTCGAGCACACTGCAGAACTGCGGTTCGGCCGGGGCGGTCACGCCGTGGACCTATTCGGTCCAGCGCTGCAGATCATCGAGTGGATGGGCGCCCTGGCTCAGGTCCAAGATGCCCGCACGCGCACCGAGACCATCTCGTTCCTGCGAGAAGGACGCCGCCCAGTCGACATTCCAGCTGAGTTGATGTCGGAAGGGGTATCGGAGCGCCACGTAGAGATCATGCGCGGTGATCTGGCCAAGATCATCTACGACGCCGGCGGCAACGACATCGAGTATCTGTTCGGGAATTCGATCAGGACTCTGCAGGAGACCGAGCAGGCGATCGAGGTGAGGTTCCAACACGGCGCACCACAAACATTTGATCTTGTCATCGGAGCCGACGGCTTGCATTCGATCACCCGTCGGCTGGCGTTCGGTGACGAGCACCAGTTTCTGCACTTTCTCGGTGGCTACCTTGCGGTGTTCACGGTGCCCAACTATCTCGATCTCCACCAACAGATGCTTGGCATTGCCGAGGTCGGTCGCACCGCTGCGATCTACCCAGTTCATGAGACTGGCCAGGCGCGGGTACTTCTTTTGTGGCAGACCCGTACGCCGCACGACTACGACCGCCACGATCTGACTGCGCAGCGACGACTGATTCACAGCCTCTACGGCGACATGGGCTGGGAACTGCCCCGACTGCTCACTGAGCTGGATAAGGCCGACGACCTGTACCTGGACTCGATCAGCACGATCGTCATGGACACCTGGACCCGGGGCCGTGTCACGCTGGTCGGAGATGCCGGCTACTCCCCCGGCCCTGCGGTCGGCGGCGGAACCAGCCTCGCCGTCGTCGGCGCGTACGTCCTCGCCTCGGAACTGGCCGCGTCGAGCGGCGATCACGTTCGCGGACTCGCGGCGTACGAGCAGGCCCTACGACCCGCCGTCCGGCACAGCCAGACCATCGGACCCGCCGTCCTCAAGACCCTGATTCCACGCTCGCGTCTGCAGGTGTGGGCGACCGCACAGGCCATCCGCCTGCTTCCTCGGCTGCCCGCGCCGGCCCGCCGGCGACTCACCTCCTTCGGGGGTGGTCCCGCCGCGATGCTGAACGTGGTGAAGCTGCGCGACCCGAGTACCCTGTGACCGTCCCTGTCGCCCGAAGGCTGTCTCATGAGCAAACCGACGATCTTGACGGTCGACGACGATCCCCAGGTCTCTGCGGCGATCGCCCGCGATCTGGCCAACCAGTACGGTGCCGACTACCGCGTCATCCGTGCTTCATCGGGGCCGGAGGCGTTGGGAGTGCTGAGCAAGCTCACGCTCCGTGACGAGCCGGTCGCCTTGATCGCGGCGGACCAACGGATGCCGAAGATGACCGGCATCGAGATGCTCGAGCAAGCGCGGGTAAACACGCCCGGCGCGAAAACCCTGCTTCTCACCGCGTACGCAGACACCGACGTGGCGATCAAGGCGATCAACGACATCGAGCTCGACTACTACCTGCTCAAGCCCTGGGATCCTCCCGAGGAACGGCTCTACCCCATCATTGACGACTTGCTCGGGGACTGGGTCAAGGACCACCCTGATCACACCTCTGACGTACGGGTGATCGGGCACCAGTGGTCCGACCATAGCCACAAGATCAAGATGTTCCTGGCACGTAACCACGTGCCGTACCGCTGGTACGACGTCGAGCGTGACACCGAGGGTGAGCGGTTGCGTGCACTCGCCGACGCCTCACCCGCGGAGCTGCCGTTGGTGCTCGTGCCCGACGGTGAGACGCTGCGCTGTCCTTCGACCCTCGATCTTGCGGCAGCGCTCGGGCTGCACACCCGCGCCCAACAGCCGCTCTACGACCTGTGCATCGTCGGCGGCGGCCCGGCCGGCTTGGCCGCCGCGGTCTACGCGGCATCAGAGGGCCTGAGCACCGTGATCGTGGAGCGCGAGGCGCCTGGTGGACAGGCAGGTCAGAGCGCAGCAATTGAGAACTACCTGGGTTTCCCGAAGGGTCTGAGCGGCTCTGACCTCGCCCAACGCGCGATTGCACAGGTCTCCCGGTTCGGTGCCGAGATGGTTCTAGCCCGCGACGTCGTCGATTTCGAGACGCGAGGGCCCGTACGCGCTGTCCTCTTCGACGGCCATGGGGCGATCGAGAGTCGCGCACTTATCGTCGCGACCGGGGTTTCATACCGCCGGCTGGACGCCGCAGGGCTCCATGAACTCACCGGCCGCGGCATCTACTACGGCATGTACGTCGGTGAAGCGAACCAGTGCCAAGGAGATGAGGTCTATATCGTCGGCGCGGCCAACTCAGCGGGCCAGGCTGCACTCAATCTGTGCCGTTTCGCCAAGCGCGTGGTGCTGGTGGTTCGGGGCACGTCACTCGTGGAGACGATGTCTTCCTACCTCGTGACGAGGATCATGTCCGCGGCCAACATCACGGTGCGCTACCACAGCGAAGTCGTGGCGGTCCGAGGCGAGGGGCATCTCGAGGCGCTCACCCTGGCCGACAGGGAAACGGGCGACGCCAAGGAGGTTCCGTCGAGCTGGCTGTTCGTCTTCATCGGCGCGTCGCCCCGCACCGAGTGGCTGGGCACCGACATCGTCCGCGACGAGAGAGGGTTTGTCGTCACTGGCCACGAGCTTCTCAGTCCCAACTACGCCCAGCGGTGGCCACTGGCGCGCCCACCATTCGCACTCGAGACGAGCGTGCCGGGGGTCTTTGCAGCCGGCGATGTTCGGCTCAACTCGATGAAACGGGTTGCGTCGGCCGTAGGTGAAGGCGCGATGTCGGTGTACCTCACCCACCGCTATCTGGCCACCATCTGATGCGCGCCGATGAGCTCCGCTCGCTGAGCATCTTCGACGGCCTGACAGATGATCAACTCACTGATCTGATCAGGGGCGGAATTGAGGTTTCCATTGAGCCCGGCGTCGACCTGTTTCATGAGGGGGAGCATGCGGACTTCTGGTGGGTGCTGATCGACGGCACCATCGATCTCATCCGCCACGTCGGCCGTGAGGACACCGTGGTCGCAAGGATGGATGTACCTGGGCGCTGGGCGGGCGGGTTCCGCGCCTGGGACGAGCACGGAACCTATCTCGCAACTGGCCGAGGAGCGAGCACCGGCCGGGTGGTCAAGGTTCCGGCCGAGGTACTACGCGATTGGTTCAACGCCTGGATTCCGTTCGGTGGGCACCTCATCGCGGGTCTGTACCGCACCGCGCGCTCGATCGAGTCGACGGCACGTCAGCGTCAGTCTCTGGTCACCCTGGGAACGCTTGCCGCCGGCATTGCTCATGAGATCAACAATCCGGCGTCGGCTGCGAGCCGCGCGGTCGATGGCCTCGACATGGAGTTTCGCACGCTGCTGCTGTCCGCTAGCCAACTCGCGCAGAAGAACCTCTCGCCCGAGCAGTTCGCCGAGCTGGACGCGCTGCGCAGTGAGCTCCAGCCAGCGGACTTGGATCCGCTGGCTCGGGCCGATCGCGAGCAAGAGCTTGTGACGTGGCTGAACCGCAACCGGGTGGCACGGGCGTGGATCATCGCGCCGCAGCTCGCCGCTGCCGGAGTTGATCTTGCTTGGTGCGCCCGGGCTGCAGCGATTCTCGAGGGATCGGCCCTCGAACCCGGCCTGGAATGGGTGGCGAGTACGTTCTCAGTCGCCACCCTGCTGTCGGAGGCGAAGGAGTCAACCCGGCGCATCGCAGAGCTGGTCGCCGCTGTCCGCTCGTACACGCAGATGGACCGCGCCTCGATGCAGCGCATTGATGTGACCGACGGCCTCAACAGCACGCTGGTGATGCTCGGGCATCGACTTCGCGGCGTGACGGTCGTCCGCGAGTACGGCACTGAGGTGCCCATGATCGACGCGTACGCCGGCGAGCTGAACCAGGTGTGGACGAACCTGATCGACAACGCAGTTGATGCGATGGGTGAGTCGGGCACGCTGCGAGTCGCGACACGAGTTGAGGACGGCGAGGTTGTGATCGAAATTGCCGACACCGGTCCGGGCATGCCGCCGGAGGTGGCGGCGCGCGCGTTCGAGCCCTTCTATACAACAAAGGACGTCGGCAAGGGCACCGGCCTCGGCCTTGACATTGCGCGTCGCATTGTGGTCGAGCGTCATAGCGGCAAGATCAGCATCGACTCCCAGCCGGGTGAGACCGTACTGCGGGTCGGGCTTCCAGTTGGTCGGTCTGAGCCGAAGTGATCCTGACTACTCGCCTGCCGGCGAAGCGATCACTGCGCCGTATTTCGTGCCTGTTACGGTGGCGCCGCTATAGCCAACCGAGGACCTCGGAGTGCCAGCAACGGTGATGTTCGTGGAGTTGCCAACCGGCGTCGGTTGAACAATCCCGGCGTCGACAGTTGTGCCAACGTCCTCGCCTGGAACACCGATGAATACACGATCACTCTTGCCACCGTTGTCGTCGCTGTGCCGGCCGAGTGCCAGCGTGGTCCCAAGGCGGTGGCCTTTGTCGGGAGTGCCGGAGAGCGGTTTCCCCCCTGCTCGACGGCGCGGGTGCAGGAAGCCCCTGGTAGTGGAGTAAAGACCGCGACGATTCCAGCATCGACCTGTGACGAACCGATGTCCTCATCAGGTACACCGATAGCAATCT
>DASUYM010000212.1:0-11199 GCA_036377435.1 Propionibacteriaceae bacterium | reverse complement strand
AAGTACTCGGCCAATCCATCCGTGGCCGAGGAAGCCACGCTGATTCAGAACGCGATTGACTCCAAGGTGGACGGCATTGCCACGACGGTCTATTCCGACGCGCTGGCTGGTGCCATGAAGAACGCCCAGGCCGCGAAGATTCCCCTAGTTGGATTCAACACCGGGATCGACATTTACAAGCCACTCGGCGCATTGATGTACTTCGGCTCTGATGAGGATCTGGCCGGCCAGACGGCAGGGAAACGAATTGCAGACGAGGGCGCCAAGCATGCCCTCTGTGTAATCCAGGAAGAAGGTTCGGTGGCGCTCGAGGCTCGTTGTGCTGGCGTGAAGAAGAGTCTTGGCAATACCGAGAACATCCAGGTCAACGGCCGGGATGTCGCGTCGGTCACCTCGTCTCTGCAAGCCAAGCTGTCCCAGGACAAGTCGATCGACTACATCGTCACTCTGGGCGCCCCCATCGCTCTGGCCGCCCTCCAGTCGATTGATCAGTCCGGCAGCTCCGCCAAGCTCGTCACCTTTGACCTGAACACGGATGCCGCCCAGGCAATCAAAGACGGCAAAATCGAGTTCTCCATCGACCAGCAGCCTTACGTTCAGGGCTACATGGCCGTGACATCTCTCTACCTTTACCTGAAGAATGGGAATGACATCGGTGGCGGACAACCCGTGTTGACCGGACCGTCCTTCGTGGACCAGTCCAACATCGACACGATCCTTCCGTACGCCCAGAACAACACACGCTAGTCACGCGGTAGCGGGACCGGCGAGATGGTCTGCCGGTCCCGCACCAAAGATTCGATCGGAGCCTTCCATGAGTCAAACCGTCAAGACTCCTCCAACGCCAGCACCCTCGGAGGCGTCCAACCGAGTAACTCTCGGTCTGTCGAACCGGCTGCTCGCTCGTCCAGAGATTGGGGCTCTGGTGGCAGCCATCGTTATCTTTATCTTCTTCTTGATCGTCGCCCCAGCCTTCCGGTCGCCGGGCTCCTTTGCCACCGTGCTGTACCAGGCTTCGACGATCGGCATAGTGGCAGTCGCTGTCGGACTGCTCATGGTCGGCGGCGAGTTCGATCTGTCCGCAGGCGTTCTGGCCACTTCGGCGGGCCTGTTCGCCGCCATGTTCTGCTACCAGCTTGGCCTGAACCTTTGGGTCGGCGCGATCTTATCGCTGATCTTCGTCCTTGCCGTCGGCTTCTTCAACGGCTACATGGTGGTTCGCACCGGCATCCCGAGCTTCCTGATAACGCTGGGCACGTTCTTCATCCTGCAGGGTGCAAACCTCGGGTTGACCAAGCTGATCACAGGTGCGGTTTCCACGCCCAACATCAACCGGATGGACGGCTACTCCTCACTCAACGCGATCTTCTCCTCCGCTTGGGAAGTTGGCGGAATTCGGCTGGAGATCACCGTTTTGTGGTGGATCATCTTCGTGATCCTCGCGGCCTGGATCCTGCAGCGCACCAAGATTGGCAACTGGATCTTTGCGGTCGGTGGCAATGCTGACAGCGCTCGCGCCGTGGGTGTGCCCGTCAGGAAGGTGAAGATCGGTCTCTTCATGACCGTTGCCTTCACGTGCTGGTTCGTGGGCATGCACTTGCTCTACAAGTTCAATACTCTGCAGGCCGGCCTCGGAGTCGGCAACGAGTTCCTCTACATCATCGCGGCCGTGGTGGGCGGCACCCTGCTGACCGGTGGCTTCGGCAACGCCTTCGGTGTCGCCCTCGGCGCTTTTATCTTTGGCATGACCAACCTCGGCATCGTGTACGCCGGCTGGGATCCCAACTGGTTCCGATCCTTCCTCGGCGTCATGCTGCTGCTGGCGGTGATGGTGAACATGTACATCAAGAAGCTATCGACGACCCGGAAGGTGGGCTAGGTCATGACCGACACCCTGCAAGAACACGCCGACCCGACACTGCACGAGGGTGAGCCCCTGGTCGAGATGACGGATGTGGGCAAGACCTACGGTGCCATCCGAGCACTCAAGGGGATCAACCTGACCGTCAATGCCGGCGAGGTGACCTGCGTGCTCGGCGACAATGGAGCAGGCAAGTCGACATTGATCAAGATCATTTCTGGCTTGCACCCGCACAACGAGGGCACGCTCAAGGTCGACGGTACCGAACAGCACTTTTCCTCACCACGTGAGTCGCTGGAGCATGGCATCGCCACGGTGTACCAGGATCTGGCCGTGGTCAGCCTGATGGAGGTGTGGCGGAACTTCTTCCTCGGCTCGGAAATGAGCGGGAGCAAGTTCCCGCTTAGCGGGCTGAAGATCAAGGACATGAAGCGGATCGCCGACGAGGAATTGCGCAAAATGGGAATCGTTATCAAGGACATCAACCAACCCATCGGAACCCTGTCCGGCGGCCAGCGGCAATGCGTCGCGATTGCTCGCGCGGTGTACTTCGGCGCCCGGGTCTTGATCTTGGACGAGCCAACGGCTGCCCTCGGTGTCAAGCAGTCCGGTGTGGTGCTCAAGTACACCGCTGCCGCACGTGACGCCGGGCTGGGCGTGGTGTTCATCACACACAACCCGCATCACGCGTACCTGGTGGGCAACCACTTCATCATTTTGAAGCTGGGTCAGACCGTGTTGGACAGAAAGAGGTCCGAGGTAGAGCTTGACGAGCTGACCCGACAGATGGCTGGTGGAGACGAGCTCACCGAGTTGTCGCACGAACTGCAAAGCGCTCGCTGATCCGCTTCGCCTTCTTTGGCGCAGGCAGGATCGGACGCGTACACGCCGACTCGATCGATGTCCATCCCCGGCCGCACTGGCCTGGGTGTACGACCCGATCGAGTCGGCTGCGCTTGAGGTGGCCAAGCGATACAGCGCGGCCACCTCTCTCACTGTCGAAGCTGCCCTCGATGACCCGGGCGTTGACGCGGTGGTGACCGCCTCAGCGACGCCCAAATCTCGTCGCCGACTGCATCGCCGAGCTCGGCGACATCGATAGCGCCATTGTCGTGATGCGCGGAGCTTGACCACCTGATCATCTCCATGGAGCAGGGCAGCCAGCCCAGTCCAGCCTTTCCGGAATGACCCGACTCTCGTCAAAACGTCAGACTTCTCGTAGCGCCTTGCTGGGAAAGGAAATCTTGATGAGCGCCCACCTCGAAACCACACGGCCCAGCGCGCGGCAGATCGAGGGTTGGTACTCCCCCCTTCGCGCTCGGTGGCGGGGTTCGCTCGGATGGTGGAGACCAGCACGGACCCTGCCGACTACCCCTGGGCGGACGATGTCACTCAGAACGTACTCATCTATGGCAGGAGGATTCGGCCCCCTTTGGTCAACCAGGAAACGCGCCGCGAAATCCAAGCCGAGCTTGCGCAGGCACTGCTGACCGGACCGGGCATCGTAGTCTTTCAGCAAGCGTTTGACCCCTCTGTCGTGGACCGCGCGACCGAGGCATTCGAGGCCTTGATCGCGGCGCAGAAGGCCTCGGGCGTGCAGTCCGGGGATCACTTCGCCAAGCCGGGCGCAAACGATCGAGTCTGGGGCGCATTGGACAAGCTGGCGATCTACGACCCGGCTGTCTTCGCTGATTACTACGCCAACGACATGCTGGCCTTGATCGGCACTGCATGGCTTGGGCCCCAGTATCAGGTGACGTCGCAGATCAACGTCGTGAACCCGGGCGGGCAAGCGCAGGTGGCGCATCGCGATTATCACCTCGGCTTCATGTCTGCCGAGCAGTCAGCACGATTCCCCGCGCATGCGCAGGAGCTGACAGCGGGCGCTGACCCTGCAGGGCGCGGTCGCGCATTGCGATATGCCGGTCGAAACCGGGCCAACGTTGTACCTTCCCCATTCGCAGAAGTATGGGCCCGGCTACCTCGCCTTCCACCAGCCCGAGTTCACCTCATATTTCGAGTCCCACTACGTGCAGTTGCCACTGGCGAAGGGCGATGCCGCGTTCTTCAACCCGGCACTGTTCCACGGAGCGGGCACGAACCGGACGGCCGACGTACGCCGGATGGCCAACCTGCTTCAGATCTCCTCAGCCTTCGGCCGTGCCATGGAGACGGTCGACCGAACGGCCGTCTCTCGCGTGCTCTTCCCAGTGCTGGCCGCCCGGCTGGCGGCCGGTGCCAGCGAAGCCTCGATCCGCAACGTGATCGCAGCCTCAGCCGAGGGCTACGCCTTCCCTACCAATCTCGACCGCGACCAGCCCGTCGACGGACTCGCGCCGCAGACGCAGGCCGAGCTGGTCTGGCAAGCCCTGAGCGAAGGCTGGAACCTGGCCGCTTTCAGCAAGGCGCTCGCCGAGCACGCAGACCGACGGGAGAGTGAGATCTGACGCCCATGCTCCTCGAAGGCAAGATCATTCTGATCAGCAGATGAACTCGAGGGCTTCGCGCTTGGATCGCCGAGTGGCTGCGGCTCCGTGGGCGCCGCCAGGCTCCCATGGGGCGGATTGGCCAGGTCTCTGAGAATCGCCGAGTTCGTGTGTTCCTGCGCTCCGACCGGAGCGGTAGGGTCACCGGCTCGGTGATTGACTGGGACCAAACGTGCTCGGCCGCTACTACTAAGGCGACGCGCACATCGCTATTGTCCTATTGACAGGACAAAGTCTGGTTCGATAAGTTACCGGGAACACGCCGCTTCACGCGTGCGGAAAACTTCCGGGTGAGTGCTACTCAAAGGAGATCGCACATGACTATCGGTGTCGCAGTGATCGGAGCGGGCATGGCGGGACGGGCGCATGCAGCGGCGTACCGAATAGCACCGACGCTTTATGAGTCCATATTGCCGGACCTGCGGTTCGTCTCCATCGGCGACGTGAGTCCTGAGCTCGGCTCGCTCGCGGCCCGCCGCTTCGGATACGAGCGCAACGACACCTCCTGGCAGGCGATTGCCGAGGACCCCGACATCAATGTCGTCAGTGTGGTCGTGGCCAACTTCCTGCATCGCGAGATGGTGGAGGGTCTGGTCGCCGTCGGCAAGCACGTGCTCTGCGAGAAGCCACTGAGCGACAACCTTGAGGACGCGCGTGCTATGGCGGATCTGGCCCGCAACGCCACCACGGTCGTTCGCATCGGCTTCACCTTCCGCCGAGCGCCCGGCGTCGCCACCCTCCGGGAGCTCGTCACCTCTGGCACGCTGGGTCGCATTCTGCACATCGACGCCCGTTACTGGTGCGACTACGCGAGCGACCCGAAGGGGCCGATCAGCTGGCGGTACAAGGGAGCTCCGGGCTCTGGCGCGCTCGCGGACATCGGCAGCCACGTCGCGTACCTGGTCGAGTTCCTCGGTGGGGATGTTCAGGAGGTGAGCGGCGGCCGATTTACAACCGCGATCACTGAACGCCCGGTACCGCTCGGCACAGTTGTCGGCCATGGTCAGGCTGCGGTGAGCGACACCTACGAGCCAGTGGAGAACGACGACTACGCCAGCTTCAGTGCTCAGCTTGAACGCAGCGTCGGTGTAGTGCAGGTCTCCCGCGTCGCCGCCGGCCACCCGAACGGGCTCGCGCTCGAGGTCTTCGGCGACAACGGTGCAGCGAAGTGGGAGCAGGAGCGCTCCGCGGAGTTCCAGCTCATGCTGAACGAGGGCCCCTCCGGTACGCGTGGTTATCGTCGCGTGATCCTCGGCCCGGACCACCCCTATTTCGCCGGCGGCCTGCCAATGGATGCACCGGGCGTGGGCGTTGGCCAGAACGATGGCTTCGTCTTCCAGGCACGCGCCTTCCTAGAGGAGGTTGCCGGCATCGACGAGGCCGAATCGTTGCCCCGCACCGCCTCCTTCGACGAAGGCGTACACAACATGGAGATCCTCGCTGCAGTCGCCGAGTCCGCCGCCAATGGCGGCGCCACGGTGAAGGTAGCGCCACAGCGAGCGGAGGTCCCACGATGAAGTTCGGGGTTTACAACGCGATCCTGCACGACCGGTCACTGCCGGAGGCGATCGAGGTGATCGCCAAGCTCGGCCTCACCGGCATCGAGCTCAACTCCGGTGGCTTCCTGCCGCCGGTGCACATCCCTACCTTCGACGACATCCTGTCCTCCGACACTGCGCGCGACGATTTCCTCGGATTGTTTGAGGGAACGGGCGTGGAGATCGCAGGCCTGAACTGCAACGGCAACCCGCTGCACCCTGATCCGGTCATCGGTTCGACGCACGCCGAGGATGTACGCCGCAGTATCCGCCTCGCGAATCGTCTTGGCCAGCACCGCGTGATCACAATGTCGGGCCTGCCGGCGGGAGAGCCGGGTGGCCGGCGGCCGAACTGGATTGTCAACGCATGGAACTCTGCCGCGCTCGACGTGCTCGATTACCAGTGGAGTGTCGCCGAGGAGTTCTGGCGCGAGATCGACCGCGAGGCGGCCGACCTCGACGTGAAGGTGGCGCTCGAGCTGCACCCGCAGAACATCGTGTTTAACCCAGCCGGTATGCGAGAGCTCGTGGATCGCACCGGCGCTACCAACATCGGCGTCGAGCTGGACGCCTCCCACCTGTTCTGGCAGTGGATGGACCCGGTGGCCGTGGTACAAGACCTCGGCCCGCTGGTGTTGATTGCCGCCGCGAAGGACGTACGCATCAATCCGGCCGCCGCTGTTTACGGTGTGCTCGACAACCGGTTCCGCCGGTTGGGTCCGGATGAACCACGCACGAATCTCGGTGGCGACGAGTGGGCCAACGAGTGGCCGAAAGACGCCGCGTGGGACTTCGTCGCACTCGGCCGCGGGCACGACGCCGTCTACTGGGCGACCTGGCTCTCCGCCTTGCACGCGGTCGACCCCGAGATGCTCGTCAACATCGAGCATGAGGATGTCACCCTCAGCCGCATCGAGGGGCTTGAAGTGGCCGCCGCGGTATTGCTCGATGCCGCTAGGCGGGCCGGCATCCCCACCTCCGAGACCGCTGATCTTTGACCCTCGCTCGACTCAACATCTAGCACGAAGATCAGGAGCTTGATCAAAGGGAGGGTCGGCGCTGAGGCTGCTGGGCGCTGACTGCCGGCCACGGACGCAGAGTTAGTGATCATGACCAATTCCATTGGGGTTGCTGTCATTCTGGCGGCGGGTGATCGTCGGCCCGCGCACCCCTACATTGCCCTGGCGCAGTCCATGCCCTTCGCCGGGATCGGTCATGACGGTCAGGAGTTCTTCACCTACCAGGCGCGTGCTTTCCTAGACGAGATTGCCGGACTGATCCGACTGCTCGCCAGGGGACATTCGCCGACGGGCTGCGAAACATGCGGGTTGCGGAAGCCATCGTCAAGAGCGCGGCATCTGGCGCCGCGGTAACGGTGCCCCGCTGATGGCCCCGCTGAAGGTCGGCATTCTCGGCGCCGCACGCATTGCCGATGACGGGATCGTCGATCCTTCACGAGTGCTCGGCCACAGGCTGGTCGCCGTGGCCGCCCGTGACCGATCCCGAGCCGAGGCATTCGCGGCACAACGTGGCGTCGAGAAGGCTCACCATACGTACGCCGAAGTCATTGACGACCCAGAGGTCGAGGTGGTCTACAACGCGCTCGTCAGCTCGCTGCACGCCCAGTGGAACCAGTACGCCCTGAATGCCGGCAAGCATGTGCTCAGCGAGAAGCCATTTGCCAGGAACGCGGCCGAAGCATCGCTGGTACGCAATGTCGCCAGGACCGCGCCAGGTCAGATCGTGGAAGGTTTCCATTACTTGCACCATCCGGTCAATCAGCGGCTCCGGGAGCTCGTCACCACCGGTGAGCTCGGTGACATCCAGCAGGTCGATATCGAGCTGAGCATCCCAGCCCCGCCAGATAGCGATCCACGATGGTCGCTGGAGCTGGCCGGCGGAGCGACGATGGATCTCGGTTGCTACGTGATCAACGCCGCCCGTCAGTTCGGTCGCTGGTTAGGTGAGACTCCATCGGTCGTCAGCGCCGAGGCCACCCTCAAGAAGCCCGACATCGACTCTGCTATGCGAGTCGAGCTGGCCTATCCAGGCGGTGTCGGGGGGCAGCTGCATTGGGACATGAACGCGAACGCCCGTCAGATGGTCTGGACTGTCACCGGGACACTGGCCACGGCAGTCGTCCCAGCGTTCGCTGTCCCGCACCTGGACAACCGGATCGTCATCTGTCGAGACGGCAGCACCGGGGGGCAGACTCTTGGCGACCAGACGTCGTACACCTACCAGCTCGCCGCCCTGGCGGACACGCTACAAACTGGTGCGGAGTTCTTGATCGATGTCGACGACTCGGTTGCGAATGCTGAGCTGATCGACGAGGTGTATCGAAGGGCCGGTCTCTCACCCCGCGGCTAGGACGACACGTTTGCCATCTCAAGATCGCTGGCGAGGCATCCCTGCCCGCTCAGAGCGCTTGTTGTTCGTCTCGAGATGGCTAACGTGCCAAGGTAAAGACTTCGCGGAAGCGCTCGCTCAACCAGGTTCCCCTCGCCGATCTGGGCATGGTTCCAGATCTCCACCTGAAAACCAAGATCATCGATGTGCCGCACTCGCTCAGTAATGGGCAGCTCAGTGAAGATCATCTCCGCACAGGCGGCCAGGTTGAACTCGGCCATCATCACGCCAGCGTCGCAGCACACCGCTCAATGGTGATCGGCGCATCTGTCTGAACCGACTCGATGCGGGCCAGTGCCGCAGCCAGCGCACGACGCGCATCCTGGTCGGTCACGTCTGGCTGGCGCGCAAGCTGTATCGCAGCAACGAATTCGCTTCAGCGACTGCCCGGACTCCATTCTCAAACGTGATCACCGCAATTGCCGTGTCGAGCAGTCCTGACGCCTTGAAGTCGGGCGCCACCAATGCATCGGCCGTCGCGTCCACCTCGACCGGGTCAGCCTCCGAATTGAGCCACAGCAGCACGTCGAAGTCGTGGGTCACGGTCTGTAGGAAAATAGTCCAGGGCGGCACTGCACCTGGGTTGGCCAAGCCAGGATCACGGGTGAGGGAGCGCATGATCTGCGGCGTACCGATTGCGCACGGACGACGGCGTCGTGAGCGGCTCGGAAGTCTCGGGAAAGCGGCGATTGAAACCACCTGGAGAAGCGCCCGACCAGCCTTCGCGGCTCCTCGGGCGCAAGCGTAACGGGCAACTGGGCGTGGCATTCGGCTTGCAGCATGGCCTCCACGGCGAGCTTGTGGAAGCGATGTACGCACCGGCCGAGCACGCTGGATACGAGCTCGTCCTGGCAGGTTTGCACCGTCGCGCAGCGAGGGACGAGCTATCGAGGCTTTGCTTGCCTACTGGTGTGAGGCCGTCATCGTGGTCGGCCCGAGGATACGTGCGCGGGACCTGGTAGCGCTCGGCAGACAGCTCCCGACTGTCGTGCTGGCGAGACGGCTTCCCGGTGGCGCGGCAGATGTCGTGCGGACCGATGACATCGACGGCGCTCGCCAAGCGACCGAGCACCTCATTGCGCAAGGGCACGACCGGATCCTGCACATCCACGGCGGGCGTGCACCAGGAGCGGCAGAGCGCCGCCGAGGATACCGCCAGGCCTTGGTGGCTGCCGGACTAGACCCATGCCATTTGTCAGGGGCGGCCTGACTGAGATGGACGGCGCCCGAGCCGGCAATACAGTCGCCCCATGCTCCAAAGGCGGCAAGGCAAGCTCAGCGCAGTGTTCCCCTTTAATGGCCAGTGCGCGCTTGGGTTACTACAGGTGGTGCGCGCGGCCGGCTTCACCGTCCCGGACGATCTGGCTGTAGTGGGCTACGACGACAGTCGAGTAGCCCGGTTGCCATGGGTCGAGCTGACAGCCGTCGGTCAGGATGTCCGGCAGCTAGCCAAAGAGGCCGTTGAGCAGGCCATCGCGCGCACCTATCACCCAGCAGATCGACGCGAGACGATCGTTTCCCCCGAACTGGTGGTCAGGAGTACGTCACGCACCCACGGAGTCGCGTAGGCGCTGATGTCATCGGTGGGTGTACCCGCTCACGCCACCCGCTCGCTAGCAAGCTCATCGGCAAGCATGTGTGCGAAGACGGCAGTCGTCGTCGTGTGATTGCCTACGAAATCCGGCGGTCGGCCCATCGAGTCGCGGCTGGCGCGGATGTAGTCGTCACTTTCCGGCCGCGGCTTGATATGCAGGAACATCGGCAACCCATACCGCAGGCAGACAAACGCGACCAGCAGCCTGGCGATGCGACCGTTGCCATTAGCGAAGGGGTGGACCCGCAGGAATTCACCATGGGCGAGCGCCGCAAAGCTGACGACGTCGAGTATCTGGTCCGCGGTCGCAGGTGACTTCCCGACGGGCAGACGCGCATCGAGCTCGGCGAAGACAGCGTGGAGGCCGGCGAGCATTGCGGGCATCTCCTCGCCCACTCTGCGCGCCCAGACGCCCATCTTCTCCAGATTGCCGTCCTTGAGCCGCTCCCCCAGGCCGACCTCGTAGTCGACGAGCTCCCTGACGGTCGGGTCCCCGCGGAAGTGTCCGACGTAGCCTGCGACCGGGACGTCGCAGCCGGCGTACAGCTGTGCATGCCACCGGCAAAGTTCTTCGGGCGTTGGCAGGATGCGCTCAGCGGCGACAGATTGCAACTCGGTGATCAACTGGGCCGCATTGCTCTGAATGAGGCGAAGGTTCCCTGGGTCGTCTTCCTGCCAGGGCGGGACCGTCATGCCAGCTCAGTGCGTGCCGATCTGTAGATCGCTGTGACGTCCGGGGCGAATGCAGGACGGTCGACGGCGACACTATCGACTGCGGCTGCACTCGGCGTCAGGCGGGCTTGAACCGGCTCAAGAAGGCCCTCGCCTGCGACGAAAGTCTCCAGACCGCGGGCTTGGATTCGCTCCTGCTGCTCCTGGGTGAGCTCGACCAGCCGATCGGCGGCGGCTCGTAGATCCTCACTGAGCATCGCGCCCCGGGCGACGACCTCGTGTTCGATGGCCTGCTCAATCAGCTCGTTCTGGCTGATGCCTAGCCGAGTTGCGACCTCAGCGGTTAGGGCGCGTAGCCTCTCATTACGCCAACGCAGTGGGAAGACTGCCCGGGAAGCCATGCTTCTAGCATGGTGCGATTCGCCGCGATGTCAAGACGGCCGTATGACATCACGGGTACTGCTCAGCTTGGGGCCAAAGTAGAGGGGTTCAATGCGGCCGTCCGGCCAACAGCTGCCGAGCCATCACAATTCGCTGGATCTGATTCGTGCCCTCATAGATCTGGGTGATCTTCGCATCCCGCATCATGCGCTCAACTGGGTAGTCCTTCGTGTAGCCGTAACCGCCGAGTAGCTGTAC
>DASUYM010000211.1:0-8882 GCA_036377435.1 Propionibacteriaceae bacterium | reverse complement strand
TGCTACTGCGGTCGGAACGGCTGCCTGCAGTCGCTGATCGGGCCTCAGAACCTGCTGACTGTCGGCGATCTGCTGCCCGCTGACGAGGCGGCTCGGCTGATTGACGAGCGACCCGAGGAAGCGATCCGGAGGATCGTCGAGGCTATCGACGAAGGCCAGGCTGCCATGCTCCAGGCATTCAAGCGTGCAGGCGCTGCCTTGGGTGACGCGATTGACGATGTGATCGGTGTCGCCAACCCGCACACCGTCATCCTCGGCGGCTATCTGGGTGCCCTGAGTGCGCACCTGATGGCCTCCATCGAGGAGCGCATCGCCCGTCGGCTGGCGATCCCGGCGTTTGCAGAAACCAAGGTCGTCGCTGTCGACCAGAACGCGCCCAGGGTCGTCGGCGGAGCTGTCCTCGCCGCCCGGGACGCCTGCTTCTACGACCCCCTCACCCTGACCCGACCAGTGAGCTGACTCGGTCAGCGTCAGGAGGCCAGCTGGTCCGCCGTGATCACAACGGCCGCGGCTGTCCACGCAAGCGGCGCTACCGAGGCCGGCTGGCCGTCGGGCAAGACCTTCTCCGGCAGCGAACCTGCAGCCGTACGGTGCTGGTCGAGCCAGCGCAACCGTGCGAACGCCTCGTCGCGTCGGCCGAGGAACGCCGCTGTGATGGCCCGACTGGCGGTCACGTTGGTCCAGCTGACACCGTCCCGGCGCCAGGACCCGCCAGGCGCCAACCCTCCGGCCGGGCGCCACATCACCACTGGTGCTTGCTCCCACGCGTGGACCACACTCCGGTCAACGGTTGAGCCCATTGGCGGCAGTAGGAAATCGACTCCCAGGTCGGTACTGTCGCTGCGCCCGCCAAGATGTCGCGGATAGCCGTTCTTTCCGAAAGTTGCACTGATCGCGGCCCGCAGCCGGCGCGCGCCGGCCGTGGCCTGGTCCGCGGCGTCAACGTCCCCCACAATTCGGTACAGCTCCGCGCCGGCCTCAAGGCCGGCACAGAGCACGGCAGCGGTTGCCAAAGTCAGCTTCGTCTCCTTGACCTCCCAGTAATCGGACGAGGGGGGTGGCAGCGACGAGGGGTTATCGATCGATGCCAGTGCAGCGTTCGTACTGCGATCAACGAGTCTGCGATGTCGCTGCACGAACGCCGTACGGTCGGTCTTCGGCAGTTCGGCGGCCAACTGCGAGGTCGCCCACAGCGCCCAACCGAGGCCATCCAACTCCACGCCCCGGGTATCTGGCACCCCGCTGCCATCTGGCAGATATCTGGCCTGGAACAATCCGGACTCCGGCTGGACACGCTCCAGAAATCCCACGATGCGTTCCGCGTCAGCGGTATGACCGGTACGAGCGAGCGCCGAGGCGGCCAGCGCCGAGTCGCGTGGCCACACGTAGCGCCACGGGTTGCTCCATCCAGCAACCGGAACACCGTATTGACGGCTCAACACATGCAGATCGAGAAGTGCGACGGCCACCATGTCGCTGCTCAGGCCGCTCACCTGCGGGACGGTACCGTCGGCAAGCCAGGCGGCCTGTTCTCGCGCCAGGTCGAGGCTGTCCGGCATTCCGGCGAGCACCCTCGTGCCCGGATCCAGCGCATCGGCGGCGGCGACTTCGACGAGCGCGCCGCCAGGCCCGAGGGCGACCGCGACCGCATCGAGCGGAATCGTGGTGTCCAAATTTCGGTGTGCCACCAGGCCCGAGGAACTGATCATGACAATCAGCAGCAGGCACAGACAGGCGGTCAGCGGCCCACGCTGGCTCTGCCGGACCGCTGGCAGCGCCGGCTCAAGCGTGAGCACGGCCATACCGGAATCCTACTGTTCCGACCCTTGGGTAGAGTCCTCAGCGCGGAACGTCCCGCTTGTCAGAGGAGAACCCAGATGCCTTCGCCAAGTCCTGGCTATTCGATCACTGTCCGGGTTGAGGCGCCGACCGATTCGGCAGCGACGGCCCGACTCTCTAGCGTCGTGGCTGAGGCGGGCGGTGCGATTACGGCCCTGGATGTGGCCGAGTCGCACCCCGACATGCTCGTGGTCGATGTCAGCTGCAACACCACTGACGAGGCGCATGCGGAGTCGATCACCAAGGCAATTGAGGCGCTCGACGGCTTCAGCGTACGGAAGGTGTCGGACCGTACCTTCCTGCTGCACCTTGGCGGCAAGATCGAAGTGACACCGAAGGTCCCGCTCAAGCACCGCGACGATCTTTCCCGGGCGTATACGCCGGGAGTGGCCCGGGTGTGCATGGCGATTGCCGAGAATCCAGCTGATGCCCGCCGGCTGACGATCAAGAGAAACACCATCGCGGTAGTCACCGACGGCTCTGCAGTGCTGGGCCTCGGCAACATTGGACCGGCGGCTGCCCTGCCGGTGATGGAGGGCAAAGCACTGCTTTTCAAGCGATTTGCCGGCGTCGACGCATGGCCCGTCTGCCTGGACACCCAGGACTCAGACAAGATCGTGGAGATCGTCAAGGCGATTGCGCCGGTCTACGGTGGGGTCAATCTAGAGGACATTTCGGCGCCTCGCTGCTTCGAGATCGAGGAGCGGCTACGCGCCGAGCTGGACATTCCTGTCTTCCACGATGATCAACACGGCACCGCGATTGTGGTGCTGGCCGCGCTCATCAATGCGTTGCGGGTCGTACGCAAGGACATCTCCAAGGTCAAGTTCGTCATCTCAGGCGTCGGTGCGGCAGGGTCGGCGATCATCCGGCTGCTGAAGCGGCAGGGTGCGACCATGATCATCGGCTGCGACAGCAAGGGAGCCGTGTACGACGCACCCGACGGTTCATCCGACATGCGGCGTTGGCTGGTGGAGAACACTAATCCGGAGAAGCGCACGGGTTCGCTCAAGGAGGTGCTGGTCGGCGCTGACGTTTTCATCGGAGTCTCGGCGCCCAACCTGCTCGACGGCCAGGACGTGGCGAACATGGCCAAGGATGCGATCGTCTTCGGACTGGCCAACCCCGTTCCAGAAGTCGATCCGATGGAGGCCCAACAGTATGCGGCTGTCGTGGCCACCGGGCGAAGCGACTTCCCCAATCAGATCAACAACGTGCTTGCTTTCCCGGGGTTCTTCCGCGGACTGCTCGACGGCAACCTGCGCGACATCACCGACGAAATGCTGTACGCGGCAGCCAACGCCATTGCCAACCAGGTCGCGCCGGACCAGCTGAATCCGAGCTACATCATCCCCAGCGTTTTCGACCCATCTGTCGCTCCAGCCGTCGCTGCTGCCGTCCGCGAAATCGGCGAGAAAAACTCGGGCTGAGGCACGTCAGCTAGCATCTGGTATGGCCAGAGCGTGCGGCGGCCGGCACCGCGGTACCGGCCGCCTGCTCGGGGAACATGCTCGACTAGCAACGTCAGCGTTTAGCCGGATCGGGGCTCCGTCAAACGCCGCTGGGGGAGGCGGCTGCTGTCGCTACCAATATCAAACACGTATTCGATTCTAGGCAGTGAGGCCGCCGCTGTCAAACCCTACTTATGAACTGATATCGGCGAGCACGTGATGGTAGCGAGTCGGTGATTCGTCGACGAGCTCAGGTGCGCGAGGCGAAGATGGCCTCCATCTTGTCGACGCACTGCTCGAGGCCGGCCTGAGACAAGTCCCGGGCATCCTCGGTGGTGTAGCCGTGCTCAACGACGGTCATCTCTGTACGGCCGTCACCCAGATCATCGAAGGTGACCACGTGCTCGCCGTCGTCCGGAACTCCGGGCGGCATCCCAAGATCAGCCGGAACCAGCCGGTTGCCGTCTGGATCGGCAAAGTTGAACACGTACGTGATTCGAGAGTGCGGCACGACTTCGGTGTACGTCCACGTGCTGTACATGTCACCGCCGCCGAACTCCGCCGGTGCCCGCATCGCTACCAGGGTGCGTCCGCCGACACGTAGATCAACTTCGGCCACCGGACAGCTGAAGCCGCTCGGTCCCCACCACTGCTTCACGAGATCAGACTCGCCCCAGGCGCGCCACACCTGGTCCGGCGGTACCGGAAACGTGCGGCTCACCACGACATTGAATGTGTCACTCATAAGTCCCCCTACGTAGGCGTGTGAATTGTTGACCACTTGAGGGCGCCACACTCATCGGCCCCCGACTTGTCAGAACCCAGTTGGGCTATTAGTCAACTGGGTTCTGACAAGTCGGCGCTACTCGGGTTGGTTGCCGGGGGTGCCGCCAATCCGGTACGGCGTGCTGACTCCCTCGTACATCAGATGAGCCACCATGCCCTGCGCCGCGTGCTTGAGATGGTGGCAGTGGTCAAGCCAGATGCCGGGATTCGTGGCCACGAACGCAATGTCATACGTCTCACCCTCGAGCACGTTGAGCGAGTCCACCCACCACGGGCTGCCCGTAGCGGCGATGCCATTGCGTGAGAGCACAACGGCGTGATGCCCGTGCAGGTGCATGGGATGCAGCTCGCCGCTGTGGTTGTCGATGTGCATGGTCACGACATCGCCTTCACTGACCACGTACATCGGCACTTGGGGATAGAGATGCCCGTTGATCGACCACCAGAGCCCTGGGCGGCCACGCACGAAGCCTGGTCGGCGGCCGATGGAGTAGTCGAAGCGTCGATCTGCCTTCGCTGGGTCGAAGCTCAGCGTGGTCGGACTTCCGTAGCTCAGTAGATCGAGGGCGGTTGCCGGTTGCGGCGGGGCCGATGGAGCGTCGGCACCCAAAATGACAGCCGTGCCCTTCGACACCTGCACGCGTACGCCCCGGCCGTCGCCTGGCATCGTGACGCCAAGGTCAGCACGACCGCCTGCCGTGATCGTCACCGAACGATCGGCCACATCGGTCGGTGAGTTGACCTCGTAGCCGTCGATTGCCAGCACTCGGAAGGGTCTGTCGGCCCAAGCCTCGATCGGACCGTTGTCGGTGTTGGTCACCCGGACCCGCACCTGCTGACCCGGCTTGGCCGGCACCTTCAGATCGCCGGCCACACCGTTGATCGTCTTCATGCCGGCGTAGGTGTGGGCGGTTGCGATCACGTCAACGGCCCCAATGTTGCCGGTCCTTGGTAGCACCACGAGTATCCCGAAGAGCCCGCCGATCACCTGTGGGTTTGAGACTTGGTGCGAGTGATACCAATAGCTCCCGATCTGATTGGCCACGAAGCGATAGGTGAATTCCCCGCCGATCGGCACTTCGTCCTGAGTGACGCCGGCCACTCCGTCCATGGCTGCGGGGACGTCGTATCCGTGCCAGTGCAGGGTGACCCCGGCCTTGACCGAGGCGTTCCGGAGGTGCACCTCGACCAGTTGGCCCTGGCGCGCGGTGATCGTCGGGCCAGGCGAGGTGCCGTTCAAGGTGTACCCGGGGACCGATCGGCCGCCTATGGTGAGGTTCTGCTGCTCAGCAACAAGATCCACACGAAGATCGGCCTTTCGGGCGTCGCCGACCACAAAGTCGGTGATTGAGCGATCCGTCGCACCGTGGGCGTGACCAGCAACTGGACCACCGCCATAGTCGAGAGTGCCCATGCCCATGACGGAATAGCTCTTGCCCACCAGGCTCGACTGCCACAGCCAAGCGAGCGGCGCGAGGATCACGACCGTGGCCAACACCGAGACCACGAGCCGTACGCGGGTCGAGCGGCTGGCCATGGTGGAGGTCGTCGGTCAGGTCACGCTAGCCGGCACAGCCGTCTCCTCCACGACGGCCGGCTTGCGCGCCCGCATCGCTGCCATCACGGCAACTCCGAAGAGGCCGAGTGCGACCGCGCCATGCACCGCACCAATCGGGGCCAAGAGGCGCGACAGAGTGCCCAGAGCGATCTGGACGAATGTGGATGCCAGAACGATGACTGCCCACCTGACGCCGTGCGGAATCTTCGCGAAGAACGAGACGATCAGCAACGCAAGCGCCGTGAGAAGTACGGTTCCGCCGTTCAAAGCGTGGAAGATATAGGCCCCGAAACCGGGTGCGGACTCGAACGATGCCTCGTCCAGCGTGCCGCCCTCCTCGATCCAGTGCAGCTGCGCGAAGACCGCATAGCCGATGGCAGCCGCCTGGACTGCAACGAGCGCCGCGATGACATAGGCAAGCACTCGATAGACCGTTTTCATGGGCTTCCCCTCTGGCTCAGTTCCGATCCGCCCCCCGAATCAGACACATGAGTAAGGATGCAGGAATCACGCAGCAAATGTCGTCAGATTTGTGCGGATTCTGGACTGATCCTTCCGACGTGCGCGTTCAGCATATGTCAAGCCATGGGTACGACGAACTGTCGGCCGTCTCGGCGTCAGCCAGACTCCGTGTGGCAGGAGGCCCGCCACTGGGTGACCGGCCTCCATCTCAGCGGTGATCGGCAAGAAAGTCTGTGAGCGCGTCCACCAGAGCGCTCGGGTTCTCCTCGGCCACGTAATGACCGGAGTCGATGGAGAAGCCGCGAAGGTCCTCGGCCCATGCCTTCCAGACCGCGAGCGGGTCGCCGTAAAGCACTTCCACATCGCCGCGGCTTGACCACAAGACCAACGTCGGGCAGCCGATGGTGCGCCCTGCCAGCCGGTCGGCACGGTCGGCCTCGCGGTCCACACTCAAGGCGGCGCGGTAGTCCTCGAGCATGGCGCGTACCGTTTCAGGGTCGTTGATCACCTCGACCAATTCCGCATAGTTTTCGGCGCCCATCTGATGAGGATCGGGCCGATACCAGGCCACCGGATCGGCAGAAATCACCCGCTCGGGCGTCTCGGGCTGGGCGAAGAAGAACCAGTCAAACCTGCGCTCAGCGACCCGCGCGTCACACCGCTCCAACGCCTCGATGATCGGCACAGCGTCAATGATCACAAGTCGGGTCACCCGGCTCGGATAATCCATCGCCAGACGGAAGGCAACATCACCGCCGCGATCATGTCCGACGACCGCAAACGGATCGAGGTCCAGACGCGACATCAGATCGGCAAGATCATCGGCGACCGCCCGTTTCGCCTGCTGCCGGTGATCATCTCGGATGATCGGGCTGCTCGACCACCCATAGCCACGCATGTCCGGGCAGACCACGGTAAAGCCGGCGGTGATCAACTGCGGTGCGACCCGATGCCAGGTGGCTGAGGTCCTCGGATGGCCGTGGATCAGGAGTAAGGCCGGCCCCTGGCCACCGAGTCGTACGCGCAGCCGCACATCCCCGAGATCGACCATCTCGTCGGCAAATCCTTCGAACATGGTCATCTCCAGCCGTCAAATCTGAGGTCGAACGCGCATTCGATTGTATCGAAGTTCTGTGATGTCTGGGAATACAGCAGCGCCGCCAAGTTCGTGCCGACCATCTGCTATACCCCATTAGGGTATTGACCTGCGAGCAAGGCGTCTACACCGACATGTGCCTGCCGACCTTGCGGCGGAATTGGATCCCAGACCCAGCCCGTATCTGATCATGGAGAGCACGGTGATAGAAACAGAACGTGGACTATCGCACTCTCGGGCGCAGCGGCTGCGCCGTTTCATCGCTCTGCTTGGGAACCATGACCTTCGGGGTCGAGACCGATGAGGCCGACTCGCATGAACAGCTCGATCGCTTCATCGAAGCAGGCGGCACCCTCGTAGATACGGCCGACGTGTACGCCAGCGGTCAATCCGAAGAGATCATCGGTCGCTGGTTTGCCAGCCGACCAGCCGATGTCACGCAACGCGTGGTTCTCGCGACGAAAGGCCGGTTTGCCATGGGTCATGAGCCCAACTCTCTCGGGCTGTCAACCCGGCATCTGAGGCGGGCGCTCGACGCATCGTTGGCGCGACTCGGGCTCGACTCGATCGATCTTTACCAGGTGCATGCCTTCGACCCGTCGACGCCGTTGGACGAGACCTTGCGTACGCTCGACGACTTCATCAGTGCAGGCAAGATCAGTTACTACGGCCTGTCCAACTTCACGGGCTGGCAACTGACGAAGGTTGTCCACCTTGCTCAGGCTCTCGGGGTTGCGCAGCCGGTGACGCTGCAGCCGCAATACAGCCTGATCGTCCGCGAGATCGAGTGGGAGATCGTCCCTGCTGTCCTGGATGCGGGCATGGGAATGCTTCCGTGGAGCCCATTGGGCGGCGGCTGGTTGTCCGGCAAGTACAAGCGAGACGAGCGTCCCACCGGCAGCACCCGGCTCGGCGAGGATCCGGGACGCGGCATGGAGGCGTACGAGCGCCGAGGCACCGAGCGCACCTGGAATGTAATTGATGCGGTCCAGAAGGTGGCAGAAGATCGCGGTGTCTCGATGGCGGAGGTGGCCCTGGCGTGGGTCACCGACCGGCCCGGGGTGACGTCGACGATCTTGGGTGCACGAACCATGGAGCAGCTGGAAACCAATCTGCGTGCGGCTGACCTCCATCTGAGCGCCGAGGAGACCGCGATGCTGGACCAGGCAAGCGATTTGCACGCTAGCGACTACCCGTACGGAGAACTGGGAATCGACCAGCGCAGCCGGAACCTCGCGGGCGCCTGAAACCCAGTCAAAGGTCGATGCCCTGGAAAGTGGTCACAGACGACAGCGCTGAATCGATCAAGCCGCGTCGCTTGTGACCACCTCCCGTTGGAGCTGGCCCGAGTCACTCGTGGGCGCTGCACCAGGCGCGGACTACGGCCTGAAGCTCGTCTCGCGCAGCCTTGACCTCGTCGACGTCTGCGAAGCGCATAACGCGAACGAGCTGTCCGTCTCCGACCAGGTGCGGGAAGTCACCTTTAATCTCCGCACCGCGGTGGAACATCAGACTGACGAACTTCTTCGAGGGATTGAAGCTGACGATGCTGCCCTTGTACGAGAAGGTCGGTGTCTTCCACTTGATCGACTCGCTCACCCTGGGGTCCGCCTGCAGGATCAGCTGACGCGCGAGCTGCATAGCGTCCGCGAGTGGATGTCGCCGTTCGGCAAACCATTCGTCGACGTCG
>DASUYM010000210.1:0-39217 GCA_036377435.1 Propionibacteriaceae bacterium | reverse complement strand
GGGCCTTACCGGCCCACGTACGGACTGAGCAACTGGTCGACAGGGGAGTAGTCATCGGTCAGCACTGAGGCGTCGCTGGTCCATGCAGCCAGCTCTGCACCTGTGATCACCCCCCAATCCGCCTTCCGCTCCGAGATGCGGGTGCCGATCGAGGCGATGTCGAAGGGTCGGTTGGCGGCGATCACGACCAGGTTGCCGCCGGCCTTCTCCCCCTGGGTGAGGGTATCGGTCTCGGTCGCGAGCGCCACATGATCAAATGCCTCCGCCAGCGTCGCGACCTCGGCGCGTGCGAATCCGAGGGGACCGTAGTCGAGGAGATTGATCACGTACACCCCCTCCTCGGTGAGCACCCTGTCTATCTCGCGCACCATCTCGCGTGTGGTGAGGTGCCACGGCACGCTGACACCGCCGAAGGCGTCGCCCAGCACCAGGTCGCGACTGTCGTCGGCGAGCCGGCCGATGCCGAGCCGAGCGTCCTCAACTCTGACCTCGATGCCGCGGCCGGTGTTCAGCTCGAGCTGCTCGGTGTCGATCTTGACGACACCGGGATCGATCTCAGACACCAAGCTGGACGTTCCTGGACGCACGTACTCGAGGTAGCGCGGCAACGTCAGCCCGCCTCCGCCGATGTGATACACCTGCAGCGGCAGCCTCTCGGGATACGCGGTGTCGATGGCCGACACGACTACCTTGGCGTAGTCGAACTGGAGATGGGTCGGGTCGTCGAGGTCAACGTAGGAATGCGGAGCGCCGTCGAGCATGAGCACCCGCCCGGACGCCCGGTCGGGGTCGGTCACTACCAAAGCGCAGTGGTAGGTCGTCTCCACATCGCAGCCACCAGGTGCGACCGCGACGGCGCCACCGCCGAGGATGACGAGCACCGCTGGAGCGACGGCCGACCGCCAGCCGCGTACTCGCAGCTCGACCACAGCCGCGGCGCCGACCAGTACGGCCCCGAGCCCGACCATGATGCCGCTGACCGGCAGACGCGAGATGAGGATGAAACCGGTCACGACGGTGCCGACGATGGCCCCTGTGGTGCCGATCGCAGAGAGTCTGCCGACGACCGTTCCGGTCTCGTTCAGGCTGGTCAGTCGCAGCTTCGTAACCATCGGCGTCACGGCCGCGAGGGTTGTGCCGGGCACCATGATGGCGAACGTTGACACGAGCATCAGCAGTACGCCCTTATCGATCGCACCGGCCGCACGCACGGCGAACGGAGTTGCCGCCACGGCCATCCCGGACACCGCCAGCAGCGGGCCGAGCAGGCGGCGGGGCGGCATGAGGTCGGCTGCGCGGCCTCCGGCCCAGGAGCCCATGGCGATGGCAGCCAGCGCAATCCCGATGACCAACGTGCTCGTCTCGAGCGTGAGACCGAGGTACGGCGCCAGCAGCCGGAGCGCGACCAGCTCGACGACGAGCACACTTGCCGACGCGCCGAAGACCAAGGCGGCCGCGGCGTATCGGCCCAGCTCCGGCGACTCAGGATGTACGGCGGCAATCTCGCCCGATGTGCCGCTGATCGCGGGCTTACCAGCCACGCTTGCGCCACTCCGCGAGATGCAGTCGTTCGGTGCCTAGCGTGGTGTCGTCACCGTGGCCGGGATGCACCACAGTGGCGTCGTCGAAGCGGTCGAAGATCTTGCTTTCAAGATCATTCATCAAGGACGTGAAGTCCTCGGGAGTGTTGGTCTTGCCGGGACCGCCAGGAAACAGGCTGTCGCCGGTGAACAGATGCGTGATGCCGGCGGCCTGGTACGAGAGCGTGATCGAACCAGGCGTATGACCGACCAGCCCGATCACCCCGAGCCGCTCGGTGCCCAGCTCGACATGATCACCGTCCCAGACCCCGATCATGCCCTCGACCGAGGCACCGGTGCTGATCGCCTCCCGATCGGGTTGGCCGCAGATCAACCGTGCTCGGGTGGCGGCGGCAACAGACGGCAAAGCCTGCCAGTGATCAGCATGCCGATGCGTCGTCACGATGGTGTCCAGCGGCTGATCGGCAATGATCTTCAGAAGTCGATCATCGTCGTTGGCGGCGTCGATCAGCAGCGTGTCACCGCCGCTGCTATGCAGGAGGTAGGCGTTGTTGTCGGCCGGTCCGAGACTGACCTTGATCATGGTGACTGAGCCCGACAGTGGTACCAGCAGCGGCGTCCCGCCGGGTTCGACGTGGTTGAGGCCCAGCATCAGAATGCCGGGAGCTGGAGTCCGCTGCCACCGGAAACAGCCGAGGCATCCGTGCGGCTCGTCAGAAAGCCCAGAAGATTCGCACTGCTGCCGCTGACTGCAACTGGCTCCCCAACGCTGCCTACCGTGACAGTGAAGCCGGACTCCGACGTCAGCTGGAGTTTCGGAAAGTCGTCACGATCTCGCAGCCTGAATGCACACCACTCGAGCAGCCACTCCGCCGTTTGGGTGTCGATGTCGGTGATCTCGTAACCGATATTCAGGTCAACATGGTGGATCACCACCTCCAGCAGCCGAGGCAACGGCAGCATCCGCGCGGGCACCTGCAACCCACCGCCCATCTCGACTACCGCATCCCAGGCGCCCGCGGCGTCCAGCTCGTCGAATGCCGAGCTCAAACGTCCAGCGGATGTGTCCAGATCGATCTGGAGATCAAGACCGGACCGATCCGCACCCGCCTCGATCTCGCTCACTCGATGCTCGGGCGAGGGGTACATGTCCTGGCGTTCCCCGGTGCGCGCCCACTTCGTCAGTCGGCCGATGGCATCGGCATGCCGAGCAATGTGCGTGGCGACATGTCCACGGGTCCAGTCGGGGAGCCTGCTGGGAGCTCGCCATTGGTCGTCGGTCACCAAGATCGTGTCGCCCAGCAGACGCTGCGTGGCGGTCCTGACCAGCCCGCGCAGCGTCTCGAGCTGCGGTGTGGCCGGAGATGCAGCGGCGGTCATGCCCATACGGTAGTGCCCGACCTAAGGGTCGGGAGGTCTCAATGCCATCCCATTTCACCTGTGCCGTGTCAGCGCCGGCACATACGATGTGCTCCGTGACCGACCGTCTCGTCGTTCGGGGTGCGCGCGAGCACAACCTGCAAAACATCTCACTCGATCTGCCACGCGACGCGCTGATCGTGTTTACCGGCCTGTCCGGATCAGGGAAGTCGAGTCTCGCCTTCGACACCATCTTCGCCGAGGGCCAGCGCCGCTACGTCGAGTCGCTCTCCGCATATGCACGGCAGTTTCTCGGTCAGATGGACAAGCCGGACGTGGACTTCATCGAAGGTCTGTCGCCTGCGGTCTCCATCGACCAGAAATCGACCAGCCGCAATCCACGGTCCACGGTCGGCACGATCACCGAGGTCTACGACTACCTCAGGTTGCTCTACGCGCGCGCCGGCCGACCGCATTGCCCTATCTGCGGTGAGCCCATCAGCCGGCAGTCGCCGCAGCAGATCGTCGACCGCTTGATGGCGATGGAGGAGGGCACCCGGTTCCAGGTGCTCGCTCCGGTTGTCCGGGGCCGCAAGGGGGAATACGTGGAGGTCTTTCGGGAGCTCGCGTCCGAGGGCTTCAGCCGGGCTCGGGTCGACGGACAGGTCATCCAACTCACCGATACGCCCACCCTTGACAAGAAGTACAAGCACTCCATCGACGTCATCGTGGACCGGCTCGCGGTGAAGCCGGCCGTCAAGCTTCGGCTGACCGATTCGGTGGAGACGGCGCTCAAGCTGGCGCAGGGTGTCGTCACGATCGACTTCGTGGACCTCGACCCGAAGGATCCACAGCGGGAGCGCAACTACTCCGAGAAGATGGCCTGTCCCAACAACCATGACATCGCGATTGACGAGCTGGAGCCCCGCCAGTTCTCGTTCAACGGTCCGTGGGGAGCATGCCCGACATGTTCTGGCCTGGGAACACGGATGGAAGTCGACCCCGAGCTGGTGGTCCCCGACCCGGACAAGAGTCTCTCCGAAGGAGCGATCGCCCCCTGGTCGTCAGCGCACGTTGCGGACTATTTCAGCCGGTTGATCGATTCGCTCGCCGAAAGCGCTGGTTTCTCGACCACGGTCCCATGGCGCCGCCTGCCGGCGGCCGCCCAGAGGATGCTGCTCGAGGGAGTGCCGGGCCTGGTGCACGTGCGCTACCGGAACCGATACGGTCGCGAGCGCAGCTACAACGCGAAGTACGAGGGCGTCGTCTCCTACATCGAACGGCGACACGCCGAAGCGGAGAGTGATACTTCGCGCGAGCGGTTCGCGGGCTATATGCGGGAGGTTCCATGCCGGGCCTGCAAGGGCGCTCGGCTCAAGCCCACCTCGCTGGCCGTCACCGTCGGCGGGAAGAACATCGCAGAGGTGTCGGCCATGCCGATCGACGCTGCGGCTGAGTTTCTCGGCCACCTCGACCTCACCGAGCGCGAAAGGCAAATTGCTGAGCGGGTGCTCAAGGAGATCAACGAGCGCCTGAGGTTTCTGCTCGATGTCGGTCTGGACTATCTGTCGCTGAGCCGACCCACCGGCAGCCTGTCCGGCGGGGAGGCGCAACGAATCCGGCTCGCCACGCAGATCGGGTCGGGATTGGTCGGGGTGCTCTACGTGCTGGACGAGCCCAGCATCGGGCTGCATCAGCGGGACAACCGGCGGCTGATCGAGACTCTGGTTCGCCTCCGGGACTTGGGCAACACTTTGATCGTTGTCGAACACGACGAGGAAACAATCAAGGCGGCGGACTGGGCAGTCGACATCGGCCCGGGTGCCGGTGAGCACGGCGGTCACGTAGTGCACTCGGGCACTGTCGAGGAGTTATTGAACAATCGCGAGTCGCTGACCGGCGCCTATTTGTCCAGACGCCGTTCCATACCGCTGCCGGCCTACCGTCGCCCGCGTACTCGCGGCCGGGAGGTCACCGTGCACGGCGCCGCCGAACACAACCTGCGCAATGTCAGCGTGTCATTCCCGCTTGGCCAGCTCATCGCCGTCACGGGGGTGTCCGGGTCGGGCAAGTCCACCCTGGTGAACAGCATCCTCTACACCGCCCTCGCAAGGCGGATCTACAACGCACGTGACGTGCCTGGTCGCCACCGCTCGATCAGCGGGGTCGATGAGATCGACAAGGTCATCCATGTCGATCAATCACCGATTGGCCGTACGCCGAGGTCCAACCCGGCCACTTATACCGGGGTGTTCGACCATGTACGGAGGCTGTTCGCCGAGACGCCGGAAGCGAAAGTTCGCGGATACCAGCCAGGCCGTTTCTCCTTTAACGTGAAGGGCGGTCGCTGCGAGAACTGCACCGGCGACGGCACGATCAAGATCGAAATGAACTTCCTTCCGGATGTGTACGTGCCGTGCGAGGTATGCCACGGCGCCCGCTATAACCGGGAGACTCTGGAGGTCCACTACAAAGGCAAGTCCATCGCCGAGGTCTTGGACATGTCGATCGAGGACGGGCTGGAGTTCTTCGCTCCGCTGCCGGCAATCGCCCGGCACCTGCGCACGCTGGTCGACGTGGGGCTCGGGTACGTGCGCCTCGGGCAGCCTGCGCCGACCCTGTCCGGCGGCGAAGCGCAGCGCGTCAAGTTGGCCAGTGAGCTGCAGAAGCGGGCCACCGGGCGCACGCTATACGTCCTCGACGAGCCCACGACTGGCCTGCACTTCGAGGACATCCGCAAGCTGCTGGGTGTCCTCGGACGGTTGGTCGACGCGGGCAACACCGTGGTGGTGATCGAGCACAACCTCGACGTGATCAAGACCGCCGATTGGCTGATCGACATGGGGCCCGAAGGTGGAACGCGGGGCGGCTTGGTCATCGCCGAGGGGACGCCAGAACAGGTTGCAGCCGATGCCACGTCCTACACCGGCGCGTTCCTTAAGCCGATGCTCGATGGGCAGGCCGTTCCCATTAGAGCCACTCAGCCCGCGCTCGTTCCGGCGACCTCGGCACCGGCGGACACAGTGGTGGCAAAGAAGCTGTCAGCCCGGCGCGCGGCGGCCAAGGCAAGTTAACCAGGGTCGTTCGTAGCTGCGAGGGACAACGAAGTAGGCGGCCTCCCGGCGCGATCCGCTGTGAGCGGAGCGAGCAATCAAACACTGCGGATTGCGCGCTGCCGTGCTGAGGAGGAGGGAGCCGACACATGGTTTTTTGTCGGCGAGGGACGACGAAGTAGGCGGCCTCCCGGCGCAATCCGCAGCGAGCGGAGCGAGCTATCAAACACCGCATGAGCGAGCACTCCAAAAATTCGAACCAGATTGACGGCTATCTCGTCTGCCGTCGAAAGAGCGTCTTCACAGTTGGAGGCTTCTGATGTTCGAGCTGGGCGACCAAGAGCCACGGCAGGAGGCATCCGCCACGACGCGGCGGACCATTTTGCGAGCCGCTGGACTCCTCGGCCTGACCGGCGCGGGCGCCGCCGCGCTGGGCGCCTGCGCGGATGCGTCCAGCGGCTCGCGACCTGCAACGCCGGCCGTGGCAGAAACCTCTGCGCCGACGTCGCCGTCGCCGACTGCCGCCGCGACATCCTCCAAGCCGTCAGCGTCGACGGCCAAGGCCCCCGAGGGCCCAAGTGTCGCCACATCCGGGGTGCCCGTCGGCGGTGGGGTGATCTTGGAGAACGCCGATTACGTGGTAACCCAACCGAGCAGGGGAAGCTACAAGGCATTCAGCAAGATCTGTACTCACCAGGGATGTCCGGTGGCAGCAGTCGAAAACGGCGTCATTCACTGCAACTGCCACGGCAGTGAGTATTCGATCAAGGACGGCTCTGTAACGAACCCGCCGGCCACCAAGGGTCTTGCCGAGGCCAAGACGACCGTCTTCGAAAAGAAGGTCTATGTAACCGGGTGAATTGTGTCATCCGGACACTTTGCCTTTCCTCGATCTGAGCTGCCGCCAGTCGGCGAACGTCGGTCGGCGCGCGCTGCCGGATGGAGGAGAGATGAGCAAACGCGGCTCACTATGACGAGCTGACTCTAGTTATCCGAAGGCGTTTGCGAAGAGCGACGACACCGGCAGTTAGCAGCGCGCCGCGCAAGCCGACAGGCCAAGAAAGGGGGCCTACGCTGGGCGCGTGGTACCTCCAGTCTCATCTCGCCCTGTGCCGGCGTACCGGCCAGCGCCCGGATCCATCCCGGATCAGCCTGGGGTGTACCGCTTCTTCGACGCCGAAGGTCGGGTGATCTATGTCGGTAAGGCGAAGAGCCTTCGCTCCCGGCTGAATTCCTACTTCGCCGATCCGGCATCGCTGATGAGCCGTACCCGTTCCATGGTCAGCACGGCCACCAAGGTCGACTGGACGGTAGTGCAGAACGAGGTCGAGGCGCTTCAGCTGGAGTACTCCTGGATCAAGGAGTACGACCCACGGTTCAACATCAAGTACCGGGATGACAAGTCGTATCCCTGGCTGGCGATCACCCTCTCGGAGGAGTTCCCACGTGTGATGGTCGGCCGGGGGGCCAAGCGCAAGGGCACGCGATACTTCGGTCCCTACTCCCACGCCTGGGCAATCCGCGAGACGGTCGACCTGCTACTCCGGGTCTTTCCTATGCGCTCCTGCCGGCCCGGCGTGTTCAAGAACCACAAGCAACTAGGACGGCCCTGCCTGCTTGGCTACATCGGCAAGTGCTCCGCCCCCTGCATCGGCCGGGTAACACCCGAGGAGCATCGGGCGATTGTCGACGACTTCTGTCAGTTCGTCTCGGGCCAGGCCGCACCCATGATCAAGAAGCTCGAGCGTGAGATGCGCGCGGCCAGCAATGCGCTGGAGTACGAACGCGCCGCTCGACTGCGGGACGATATCGGTGCTCTGCAACGCGCGATGGAACGGAACGCCGTCGTCTTTCGGGACGGCACGGACGCTGATGTCATCGCCCTCGCCGAAGACCCGCTGGAGGTCGCCGTGCAGATCTTCCACGTGCGCGGCGGACGTGTCCGTGGCGAACGCGGCTGGGTTGCCGACCGGTTCGACGAAAGCGGCACTGACGAGCTGATCGAGCAGTTCCTGCTGCAGCTCTATGCCGAGCCGGACCCGACCGCGAATGACAAAGATGCGGTGCCGCGCGAGATCTTGATACCGGTCATGCCGTCCTCGGCGGAGTCGCTTACCCGGATGCTGGAAGAGCGCCGCGGCTCCCATGTCTCCATCCGGGTGCCGCAGCGTGGGGACAAGCGGGCACTTATGGAGACTGTCGCCCGCAATGCCAGTGAGATCTTGATCAAGCATAAGACCACCCGTGCTGGCGATCTGTCGACTCGCAACCGTGCACTGGAGGAGGTCCAGGATGCGCTGGAGCTGCCGACCGCGCCGCTACGGATCGAGTGTTACGACATCTCCAACCTGCAAGGCACCGAAGTGGTGGGCTCCATGGTGGTGTTCGAGGACGGGCTGCCGCGGAAGAGCGAGTACCGGCGGTTCGTGATCCGGCAGGTCGAAGGGCAGAACGACGTGGCGGCAATGCATGAGATGATCACGCGCCGGTTCCGACGGCTCATCGACGATCGTGCCGCCATGACCAAGCAGGCAGCGGATGGGCTTTCATCCGACTCCGAAGGCGATGAGGGCCCGCTGCTGGTCGACCCGACGACCGGCGCGCCTCGCAAGTTCGCGTACGCGCCGTCACTGGTGGTTGTGGACGGCGGACCGCCACAGGTTGCCGCGGCCGCGAAAGCCCTCCATGAGCTCGGCATCGACGACATCGCCCTGTGTGGCCTTGCCAAACGGTTGGAGGAGGTATGGCTGCCCGACGTGGACGAACCAGTGATCTTGCCGCGGACCAGCGAGGGCCTCTACCTGCTGCAGCGGCTGCGGGACGAGGCGCACCGCTTCGCGATCACCCACCATCGGGCCCGGCGCAGCAAGTCCATGGTCGAGTCGCTCCTGGACCAAGTGCCGGGTCTTGGCGAGGTGCGGCGTAAGGCTTTGATCAGCTACTTCGGCTCACTCAAGAAACTGCGTGCGGCGACAGTCGAGGAGATTGCCGCGGTGCCTGGTTTCGGGCCCAAGACGGCACTCGCAATCAAGGAGGCGCTGCAGCAGACTCCGCAACCGGAGGCGATCAACATGGCCACCGGCGAGGTGCTGGACAGCGTCTAGGCACGACACTCCACTCCTGCCCGGCGCATGATCAGGGAATAATCAACCACGTGACCAGCGCGAGCCCTGAGGGCCAGCTCGACACCGAGAGCCCGACCAAGCCGCTCCGGCTGGTCGTTGTGAGCGGCATGTCGGGCGCGGGGCGCTCCACGGCGGCCCACAGCCTCGAGGACCTGGGCTGGTACGTGGTGGACAACCTCCCCCCGAGCGTTTTACCCGAGGTATGCCGGCAGGCCCGGGAGATCGACCTGACGCGCCTCGCCGTGGTGCTGGACGTACGCACCCGCGGCTTCTTCGAGCAGCTCCCGTCGATGTTCACCGAACTTGGCGCGATCGGCACGTTGCCAGAGATCTTGTTCCTGGAGGCAGCCGACGACGTCATTGTGCGACGCCAGGAGTCCGTACGCCGGCCGCATCCGCTGCAGGGCGACGGACGGCTGCTGGACGGTATCGGCAGGGAACGCGAGACGCTTGCAACGCTTCGTGCGGCCGCCGACCTGGTGATCGACACGTCCTCGCTCAACATTCACCAGTTGAGCTCGCGGGTCGCCCACGCCTATGGCGGCAGTACCGATGATCAGCTGCGAGTCACGCTGCTGTCCTTCGGATTCAAGTACGGCATCCCGGTCGACGCAGACATGGTCTTCGATGTGCGCTTCCTGCCCAATCCTCACTGGATTCCCGAACTACGCCCGCAAACGGGCCTCAGCAAGCCCGTCAGCGACTACGTGCTCGGACAACCGGGCGCCGACTCGTTCCTTGCCTCCATGCAGGACCTCATGGCGGTGGTCTCAGTCGGCTACGTGAATGAGGGCAAGCGGTTCGCCACACTTGGCATCGGCTGTACCGGTGGCAAACATCGCAGCTCAGCCATGGCGGAGGAGTTCGCACGCCGACTCCGTGCAACCGGCCTGCCGACCACAGTTCTCCACCGCGATCTGGGCCGAGAGTGAGCTCCCGCGATCTGGCGAACATTTTCGCGTCGGGCTCATTGGGTCCGACTCTCCCTACTGTGGTCGCCTTTGGCGGCGGTCACGGCCTCGCTGCGTCACTGACTGCTCTGCGCCGCGTTACCGACCACTTGACCGCGATCGTCACGGTCGCAGACGACGGCGGCTCTTCCGGTCGGCTCCGCCGGGAGCTGGACTGCCTGCCTCCGGGTGATCTCCGGATGGCGCTGGCGGCGCTGTGCGGCGATGACGAGTCGGG
Source organism: Propionibacteriaceae bacterium (assembly GCA_036377435.1). GTDB lineage: Bacteria > Actinomycetota > Actinomycetes > Propionibacteriales > Propionibacteriaceae > Microlunatus. The sequence continues at coordinate 28,951 of DASUYM010000210.1, read as the reverse complement.
GCGTACCTGGGCCGATGTGCTGCAATATCGATTCAGCAGCAGCGGCCCCCTGGATGATCATGCAATCGGAAACCTGCTCATTGTCGGACTGTGGGAGCGGCTCGGCGATCCGGTTGCAGGCCTGGACATGGTCGCCAAGCTTCTCGGGGCGAAGGGCCGTGTGCTGCCGATGGCCTCGGTGCCGCTAGACATCGGCGCCGACGTGATTGGGCTGGAGCCCGAAAGGCCGGACGAGGTGTCGGAGATCCGTGGGCAGGCTCGAGTTGCAAAGACACCGGGAGAGGTGTGCTCAGTACGCCTGATCCCGCAGGATCCGCCCGCCTGTCCCGAGTCCATCGAAGTAGTACTGGATGCTGACTGGATCGTGCTGGGACCCGGCTCCTGGTTTACCTCGGTGATTCCGCATCTGCTGGTGCCCAAGCTCGCCGAAGCGATTCACGCCACCAAGGCCCGGCGCATCCTCACTCTCAACCTCGAGCCCGCCGGCGAGACCGCGGGATTCTCGGCCGCGAAGCACATTGAGATTCTCGCCGACCACGCTCCCGACTTGCGGCTCGACGTCGTACTCGTCGACAGCGGCTTCGCCTCCGACGACTCGCACTTGGCCTCTCGGGCGGAGTCCCTTGGAGCGCGCCTCGTGGTCGCCGACCTCGCCGCTCGTGACGGCTCACCACGACACGACCCACTGCGGCTGGCCTCCGCGTACGCCGAGATCTTGGGAGTTTGACAGCGCGAGTTGATCGGCCCGGGTCGCAACGCCAGGTGCCGTCTGCCGTCAGGAAGCTGAACATGTGCCAGTGACTGAGGTGTACGGCCGCTCCGGCCAGCCGTTAGCACCGGCGCCGGCGAGGAACCGCATCGGCACCAACACTCACTACTGCTCCTCGGACAGGTAGCCGGTCGGCGAGTCCAACGAGCCCGACCAGAACGCGGTTTGCGCCTCGATCCAACGGCGAGCTTCAATCAGCGGCTGCTCCTGCAGCACGCATATCTGATGACACCGGAGCGAAGTCGCCACACCAGCCCTGCGTGCTCCAAGACCCGCACGTGCTTGGCCACAGCTGGAGCGGATATCGAAAGCGGGCGGGCGGATCTCCCAGTTCCGTCCAAAGCGCCTAGTTGCGGCGGCAGGCTGTGTAATCATTCAGCAATGGCCATGACCGCACAGGTGAAGGCGGAGCTCGCGACCATCAAGGTCACCAAGCCCTGCGACCGCAAGTCGGAGGTTGCCGCGACGCTGAGGTTTGCTGGCGGGCTCCATATCGTCAGCGGTCGGATCGTGATCGAGGCGGAGCTTGACACCGGCGCCGCCGCACGGCGGCTCAGGACCGATATCAACGAGGTGTTTGGCCACCCCAGCGAGCTGGTCATCGTGAATGGCTCGGGCATCCGGCGCGGCACCCATTACGTGGTCCGGGTGATCAAGGATGGCGAGGCGCTGGCGCGACAGACCGGCCTGATCGACTCGCACGGCCGGCCAGCCCGCGGTCTTCCCGCTCAGGTGGTGAGCGGCGGTCTCTGTGACTGCGTTGCCGCGTGGCGCGGAGCATTTCTGGCACACGGCTCGCTGACCGAGCCGGGCCGTTCCATGGCGCTCGAAGTGACCTGCCCCGGACCCGAGGCTGCACTCGCGTTGGTCGGTGCCGCCCGCAGGCTCGGTATCCCTGCGAAAGCTCGAGAGGTACGCAACGTCGATCGGGTCGTGGTCCGCGACGGCGACGCCATTGCAGCACTGCTGACTCGGCTTGGCGCCCACGAGTCGCTGCTGGTCTGGGAGGAGCGACGGATGCGCCGCGAAGTCCGGGCCTCGGCGAACCGGCTGGCCAATTTCGATGATGCCAATTTGCGGCGCTCGGCTCGAGCCGCCGTAGCCGCCGGCGCCCGGGTCGAGCGGGCACTGGAAATCCTTGGTGACGATGTGCCTGATCACCTCAGGGCTGCTGGCCTGCTCCGGATTGAGAACAAGCAGGCCAGCCTTGAAGAGCTGGGTCAGATGCACGAACCTCCGCTGACCAAGGATGCGGTGGCGGGAAGGATTCGGCGGCTGCTCGCTACGGCTGACAAGCGCGCCGCCGAGCTTGGCATACCCAACACCGAGGCCAGCCTGAGCGCAGAGATGCTCGACGAGGAGTAGGCACCTGCACAGCCCGCCACAGTGCGTGGCTGACCACGAGGAACCGGCCGTAACGCCGGGCATTGAAGTTCGCTAAGGTGGTCACTGGCCCTGTTGCCGTGGGCCTTGATAGCCGAAGGAGATCGTGTTATGACCGTCCGTGTTGGTATCAACGGCTTCGGCCGCATCGGCCGAAACTTCTACCGCGCGCTACTTGCCTCGGGTGCCGACATCGACGTGGTCGCTTTCAACGACCTGTTCGATAACGACACCCAGGCGCACTTGCTGAAGTACGACTCAATCCTCGGTCGGCTCGGCCTGCCGGTGGAGGTTGTCGAGGGTGGGATCAAGGTAGGCGACAAAGTAGTCAAGTCCTACGCTGAGCGTGACCCGGCCGCCCTGCCCTGGGGTGAGATCGGTGCGGACGTCGTGATCGAGTCCACCGGTTTCTTCACCGACGCGACGAAGGCCAAGGCCCACCTGGACGGCGGCGCCAAGAAGGTGATCATCTCCGCGCCGGCCAAGAACGAGGACTGGACCGTGGTGATGGGCGTCAACGATGGCGACTACGACCCGGCAAAGCACAACATCATCTCCAACGCCTCATGCACCACCAACTGCCTTGGGCCTATGGCCAAGGCACTGGACGAAGGTCTGGGAATCGTCAAGGGCCTGATGACCACGATCCACGCGTACACGCAGGATCAGAACCTGCTGGACGGGCCGCACAAGGACCTGCGTCGTGCTCGTGCCGCCGCGTTCAACATCGTGCCGACCTCGACTGGTGCGGCGAAGGCGATTGGCCTGGTGCTGCCACAACTGAAGGGCAAGCTTGACGGCTACGCCTTGCGGGTTCCGGTTGCGACCGGCTCTGTGATCGACCTCTCCATTGAGGCTTCGCGGGAGACATCGGTCGCGGAGGTGAACGGCGTCATGCAGGCGGCTGCTGACGGTCCGCTGAAGGGATACCTGCGGTACAGCACCGCCCCCATCGTGTCCACCGACATCGTGACCGATCCGAGTTCCTGCGTCTTCGACTCACCGCTCACCAAGGTGATCGGCAATCAGGTCAAGGTTGTCGGCTGGTACGACAACGAGTGGGGATACTCCAACCGTCTCGTCGACCTGGTCGGCTTGCTCGGCGAATCCCTCTGAAGCTAAATCGGCTGGAGGTGTTCCCACGTTGCGTGGGAGACCGGCGCTGTGCACGGCATGCAACGCCCGTCAGCGTGGGCAGCCGTCGGCATGATCAACTCGGGAAGGATCAAGCGTGAAGTCAGTTTCTGATCTTGGTGACCTCACTGGCAAGCGGGTACTGATCCGCTGCGACCTCAACGTGCCGCTGGACGGGCAGACGATCACCGACGACGGACGGATTCGCGCCTCGTTGCCCACGCTGAACGAGCTCAGGGATCGAGGCGCCAAGATCATCGTGCTGGCACACCTGGGGCGTCCCAAGGGTGAGGTCAACCCGAAGTACTCGCTGGCTCCGGTCGCCGAGCGGCTTTCCGAGCTGCTGGGTGCGGACGTCCGGCTGGCGACGGATGTGGTGGGGGAGTCAGCGCATAGCGTCGTCGAGAGCCTCACCAATGGTGACGTGGGCATGTTGGAGAACGTCCGTTATGAGCCGGGGGAGGAGTCCAAGGACGACGCTGAACGCGGCGCGCTGGCGGACCGCTATGCGGCCTTTGGTGATGTGTTCGTTTCGGACGGTTTCGGCGTCGTGCATCGCAAGCAGGCTTCCGTGTACGACGTGGCCCAGCGACTGCCGAATGCGGCTGGGGAGCTGGTGAAGGCGGAAGTCGAGGTGCTCGAGCAGCTCACCGAAGCGCCCCCGCGCCCGTACGTGGTAGTGCTCGGGGGAGCGAAGGTCTCCGACAAGCTGGCGGTGATCGCCAACTTGATCAAGATCGCAGATACCTTGGTGATCGGCGGCGGCATGGCGTTCACCTTCCTCGCCTCTGAGGGCTACGAGATAGGCAAGAGCCTGCTCGAGGCCGATCAGATCAAGACCGTACGGAGATATCTCAATGACGCCGCCTCCGGCGGCAAACAGATCGTGCTGCCCTCCGACATCGTGGTGGCACCAGAGGTAGCCGCAGACGCCGAGCCCACGGTCGTGGCTGCCAATGCGATTCCGTCTGACCAGGTCGGGCTCGATATCGGACCTGATTCGGCACGGGTGTTCGCCGGGGTGATCAGACACGCCAAGACCGTCTTCTGGAACGGGCCGATGGGCGTTGCGGAGTGGGAGAGCTTCGCTGCCGGAACCAAGGCGGTGGCGCAGGCGCTCACCGAAGTGGACGGACTGACGGTTGTCGGTGGCGGCGACTCGGCGGCAGTGATCCGTGATCTTGGCTTCCGCGACGATCAGTTCGGTCACATCTCCACCGGCGGTGGCGCCAGCCTGGAGTACCTCGAGGGCAAGACACTGCCGGGCCTGGCCGTGCTTGATGGAGAAGGGGTGTAGCCGATGCCTCGAAAGCCCCTGATGGCCGGCAACTGGAAGATGAATCTCAACCATGTCGAAGCTGTCGGCCTGGTGCAGAAGCTGGCATGGACGTTGGAGGACAAGAAGCACGACCCAGAAAAGTCTGAGGTCATCGTGCTACCGCCGTTCACCGATCTACGCACGGTGCAGACCTTGGTGGATGGCGATCGTCTCGAGATTGGGTACGGGGCGCAGGACGTGTCGGCGTTCGACAACGGTGCCTACACCGGTGACATCTCCGCCGAGATGCTCGTAAAGCTCGGTTGCCGCTACGTGGTCGTGGGGCACTCCGAACGACGGCGCTTCCATGGCGAGGACGACAACATCGTCAACGCCAAGACGCTGAAGGCGGTCTCCCGTGGCGTAGTCCCGATCGTCTGCGTCGGTGAGCCCCTCGCCATCCGTGAGCAGTTCCGCCATGTGGCCGACACGTTGCACCACGTGGAGGGCGCGCTCGCCGGCCTGAGGCCGGAGCAGGTGGGAAAGCTGGTCATCGCATACGAGCCGGTCTGGGCGATCGGCACTGGACGGGTGGCCACTCCGGAGGACGCCCAGGAGGTCTGCACAGCAATTCGCGGCTGGATCTCGGATCGGCACGGCGGTGACATGGCCGACCAGACAAGGATCCTCTACGGCGGATCGGTCAACGCGAGCAACGTCGCCGCCCTGATGGCTCAGCCTGACATCGACGGTTGTCTGGTCGGAGCCGGCAGCCTCAAGGTCGACGAGTTCTCTGCTATTGCACGGTTTTACGAAATGCCACTGATCTGAATTGGGCGCGAGTCCAAGCCTGCTGCAGTTTTGACGTGTTCTCGAATCAGTGGGTTAGGCTACGTGGGTGCTCGTGCCCCTGATGACCGTGCCGATCCTGATCTTCTCCATCATCGTGGTGATCACCAGTGTCGCGCTCGCATTGTTCGTGCTGATGCACAAAGGCCGCGGCGGCGGTTTGTCTGATCTCTTCGGTGGTGGGATCTCTTCCTCCCTTGGTGGATCTTCTGTCGCAGAACGAAATCTCGACCGACTCACCATCGTCATCGGAGTGGTCTGGCTGGCGGCAATCGTGGCGCTCAATTTGCTCTACAAGCTGGGCGCCTGACCGTTCACACCACCGGCCGGTCGACTGAGGAAAGAAACAGCAACTCATCCACAGCTAGGAAGGGCGAGGGAGAACGAACGTGGCTGGTGGAAGCGCCATTCGTGGCAGTCGGGTGGGGGCTGGTCCGATGGGCGAGGCCGAGCGGGGCGACGCCGCCCCGCGGCATTACGTCTCGTACTTCTGCGCACACGGTCATGAGACGCGGCCCGCATTTGCAGCAGATGCCGCGATTCCCGACGCCTGGGACTGCCCGCGCTGCGGCCTCCCAGCCAATCTCGACTCCCGGAATCCACCGCCACCGCCGAAGATCGAGCCGTACAAGACTCATCTGGCCTACGTCAAGGAGCGCCGCACCGACAAAGAGGCGGCCGATATCCTCACCGAGGCGCTGCAGGCCTTACGGGCGCGGCGCGAACGCGGCGAGGTCATCTACTGAATCTCGGCTTGTATTCGAGAAGCAAGAAGGGCCGCGAGCGTCGGGAAATCGCGCACCGACGGGCGGAGGAGGAGCGAGCCGACATGCTTTTCGTCGGCGAGTGACGACGACGTCGGCGGACTCCACGCGCGATTGCGCGAACGGCCCCAAAAAGGGGCGGCATGATCCGGCACGCACGACCGGGCGAGGGACCTGTGATCACAGCTGCGTACGATTGGCTCTTCGCCGCTCCTGGGACACGCCCAGCTGACTGGTCTCCAGCTATCGCGGCCGATCGGGTCGAGGCGGCTATTGCCGACGAAGGAGCGGCCGTCCTGGTCGCCGAGGCCAACGAGAGACTCGTCGGGTTTGCGACCGTCTACCTCGACATTGTCTCTGTACGGTTCGGGCAGCGCGCCTGGGTTGAGGATCTGGCCGTGGCTCCACACCGCCGCTCCAGCGGAATAGGGAAGGCGTTGCTGGATGCGGCCAAAGCTTGGGCTCGCGATCGTGGCGCCGCCTGGCTTGAGTTGGAGTCCGGATCGGCGAGGGTCGATGCCCATCGCTTCTATGAGCGCGAGCGACCGGCGGGGTGGTCCCGGTCGTACAGATGGATTCTGTAGGGCTGCCCAACTAAATACGGCCGCGCTGCTGCAGATCGGTGGGCAACTCAGCTGCCGCGTCCCGATCCATCAACCAGAGCGTGCGCTCGACCCCTGATACCCCGGCAGCCGGTACCTGCACTGGGCCGGCGCCGAGCAATGCCATCTTCGATGCCGCAGCCTTGTCAGCGCCGCTTACGACGAACCAGACCTCATGCGACCGGTTAATCACCGGCAGGGTGACGCTGATCCGTTCCGGCGGCGGTTTCGGTGAGGCCCGCACCGCGATCACGGTGCCCGATGCATATGAGGAGGGGTGCTCAGGAAAGATCGACGCGACATGGCCGTCTGGTCCCATGCCGAGCAGGCAGATGTCGAAGACGACGTCGTCAAGCTCTCGGGCGTACGCCTCGGCAGCCTGATCGAGCTCGAGGCCGCCGTCGCTTGCCGGCATCTCATGGACTCGGTCCGGGTTGAGGGCCAGCGGTGCCTCGAGCAGGTCAAGGGCCTGCTCAGCGTTCCGGTCGGGATGATCAGCGGGCACGAAACGTTCGTCGCCCCACCAAAGCTCGACCCGCGACCAGTCGACGGCGGAGTTAGGTCCTTCGCTCGCGAGTTTCTGATAAGCCCGGGTGGCGATCCGACCGCCGGTGAGGGCGAGCTGGGGAATCCGGAAGTCCCGTTGAATTTCGGTGAGCCGGGCCATCAGACGCGCGGCCAGAGCCTCCGCCACATCATCGGGCCCGGCATGGAGCAAGATCTCGGGGCTCGCCGCGGCCATTACCGGCTCCCGGCTGTCTGCTTGGCGACCCTGCGTATGCTGCCGGCCTTCTTACCGCCGGTCTTCTTCGCGCGTGTCTTTTTGGCGGCTGCTTTCTTGGCAGGGGCCTTGGCGGTTGTCCGCTTCTCACCGCTCAGGAGCGACTTCGCCGTTCGTTCATAGACCTCGTCCGCGTCCATGCGGCGTAGTTCTTCGGAGATCAGCTCGGTGAGGTTCCGACGCTTGAGAGCGACGAGCCGTTCGGGCTGGCCCGGTACGGCGTAGGAGGCCAGCAGGCCGTCCGGCCGAGTGATCGCGATATCTCCGGAAGCGGTGGTCATGCGCGCCGCAGTCATCCCGGGCCCGCTGCTGATCTCGCGAATCACCTCGACCTTCAACCGGGAATGCAACCAGGCGGCGAGCAGGTCGGCGGAGGGATTACCGCGCTCAGCCTCGACGGCTACGGACTTGATCTTGGCCGGATACTGGTCCAGCGCGGCGGCCAGCAAGGCCCGCCACGGGGTCAGCCGCGTCCAGCTCAGGTCGGTGTCTCCGGGCGTGTAGTCCCGGGCGCGTGCCTTCAGGGCCACCAGCGGGCGGGCCGCTGACGCCGCGTCGGTCACCCGGCGCAGTGCCAGCTGTGCCAGTTCGTCGGCAGCCCGGTTGTTGGGCGCCTTGCCGGGCCACCAGATCACAACAGGGGAGTCGGGCAGCAGCAGCGGCCGGATCACCGAAGCTGGATGTGCCGCGACCGCACCGTGCATCCTGATCACGACGACCTCGCCAGGCGTCCCTTCGCCAATGTGCACTTCGGCGTCCAGTGAAGCGTTCCGTCCTCCCGCGGTGACGACCAGCAGGATCCGGGACGGATGTTCCCGGCCGGCCGCCATGCTGGCCTCCCTGGCACTCGCGTACTCGGACTCGTCGCAGACGATGATCAAGGTCAGCACCATGCTTTGGGCCGGGCTTCCCGCGGTGCGTCGGGCGCGCAGCAATTCTGCAGAGATCTTCGATGAGGTGGTGCCCTTAAGAGCGATGATCATTATGGCCGCCTCCAGCTGAAGCCGTCGCGCGCCAGCATACGGTCGGCGACCTTGGGTCCCCACGATCCGGGTTCGTAAGGCTCAGGTTGCTCCGGCAGGCTCCCCCAGTAGTCCAAAATCGGATCCAAGATCTCCCAGGAAAGCTCCACCTCCTCGTGCTGCGGGAACAGCGGCGGGTCGCCCAGGAGTACGTCCAAGAGCAGCCGTTCGTACGCCTCAGGTGAGGACTCGGTGAACGAGCCGCCATAAGCGAAATCCATGTTGACTTCGCGGATCTCCATTTGGGTGCCCGGCACCTTGGCGCCAAAGCGCAGGGTGACGCCCTCATCAGGCTGGATCCGCAGCACGATGGCGTTGTAGCCCAGCTCCTCGGTATCGGTCTTGCTGAAAGGTAGGTGTGGTGCGCTCTTGAAGCCGAGCGCGATCTCGGTCACCCGTCGGGCGAGGCGTTTCCCGGTGCGCAAGTAGAACGGCACGCCGGCCCAACGCCGGTTCTCGATGTCGATGCGGATTGCCGCGTAGGTCTCGGTCCGTGAGTCCGGCGGGATCCGATCCTCCTCCAGGTAGCCCTTGACTTTTTCGCCACCGGCCCAACCGCCCGCATACTGCCCACGCGCGGTGTGCAGATCAATCTGCACCGGTGGTCGAGCAGCAGCGAGCACCTTCTGCTTCTCGACCCGGAGCTGGCTTGCCTCGAAGGAGTTGGGTTCCTCCATGGCTGTCAGCGCCAGCAGTTGGAGCAGGTGATTCTGAATGACGTCCCGCGCGATGCCGATGCCGTCAAAGTAGCCGGCGCGGCCGCCGATTCCGATGTCCTCGGCCATCGTGATCTGGACGTGGTCGACGTAATTGTTGTTCCACACCGGCTCGAACAGCTGGTTCGCGAACCGCAGCGCCATCATGTTCTGCACGGTTTCTTTGCCGAGGTAGTGGTCGATGCGGAACACCGAAGAGGCGGGGAAGACGCTGGACACGATGCGGTTCAGTTCCCGCGCACTTTCCAGGTCGTGGCCGAAGGGCTTTTCGATCACCACCCTGCTCCACCGCCCAGGCAGCTCCTCGGCCAGCCCGTGGGAGCGGAGCTGGTCGACGACCGTCTGGAACAATCCGGGCGGAATGGATAGGTAGAACGCGTGGTTTCCGCCGGTACCGCGCGCTTCGTCGAGGTCGGCGATCGTCTCGGCCAGCTTGCTGAAGGCCTCCTCATTGCCGATCTCACCTGGTACGAACCTGATGCCTTCCGAGAGCTGTCGCCACACTTCCTCTCGGAACTGCGTTCGGGCATTCTGCTTGACGGCCGCATGCACGATCTCGGCAAAATCCTGGTGCGCCCAGGCCCGCCGCGCGAACCCGACCAAGGCGAAACCCGGCGGTAGCAGACCCCGGTTGGCCAGGTCGTAGACCGCCGGCATCAGCTTCTTGGTGGACAGGTCGCCGGTGACACCGAAGATCACCAGCACACATGGTCCGGCAATCCTCGGGAGTCGCCGATCCTCAGGTTCGCGAAGCGGGTTGGGACGCATCACCGTGATCACGCTGGGCCACCTTTCTTCGGAGCTGCTCGCGCGTGTTGGTTGGCTCGCTCCGCTCGCGAGGTTTGCGGCTGGTAGCCGCTGCCTTTCTCACTCGCTCGTCGACGAGAAGCGTGTCGACTCGCTCGGTCGTCCAGGACAGCGGCGCGCCAGCCTGGCTCCGCTCGGCGGCGCGCGATTTCCGACGCTCGCAGCTGGTCGGCTGTGACTTTGGCCTCGAGTATCAGGAGCGAGATGCCTTTGCGGCCTCGAGTGCCTCCTGAACGTCGACCACCAGCTCGTTCCAGGACGCCTCGAACTTCTCGACGCCCTCCCGCTCCAGCACGTCGACCACGTCGTCGTAGGAGATGCCGACCGCCTCCAGGTCGTCGAGCACCTGCTGCGCCTCGGCCTTGGTTCCGCTCACCATGTCGCCGCGTACTTCGCCGTGATCGGCGAAGGCCATCATGGTCTTCTCCGGCATGGTGTTCACGGTGTTCGCGACCACCAGTTCGGTGACGTACATCGTGTCGGAGTACGCAGGATCCTTGACCCCGGTCGAAGCCCACAGCGGCCGCTGCCGGTTGGCTCCCTTGGCCTCCAGTGCGGCGAACCGCTCGCCGCTGAACTCCTCCTCGTACAGCGCGTAGGCAAGCCGGGCATTTGCGATGGCCGCCTTGCCGCGCAGTGCGAGCGCCTCCTCCGAGCCGATCGCATCCAGCCGCTTGTCGATTTCGGTATCAACTCGCGAGACGAAGAAGGACGCCACGGAGTGGATCTTGCTCAGGTCGTGGCCAGCGGCGGAGGCGCGTTCCAGGCCACTCATGTAGGCGTCGATCACCGCACGGTAACGCTCGAGGGCGAAGATCAGAGTCACGTTCACGCTGACGCCTTCCCCCGTGACCGTGCTAATCGCCGGCAGCCCCGCCTTTGTCGCGGGGATCTTGATCAGCACGTTGGGCCGGTCGACGACCTTCCACAGGTCGGTGGCCTGAGCGGTGGTCTCCTCGGTCTCGTGTGCCAGATCCGGATCGACCTCGATCGAGACGCGCCCATCGACGCCGTTCGTTGCTGTGTGGGTGGCGGCCATGATGTCACAGGCGTCACGTACGTCGTCGGTGGTCAGCACCTTGATGGCGTCGTGGAGTTCTGCGTCGCGCGCCGCAAGCTCTCGGATCTGGTCGTCATACATGTGGCCCTGCGCTAGCGCCGCGGCGAAGATCGTCGGGTTGGTCGTGACTCCGGTGACTGAGAAGTTTGACACGAGGTCAGCCAGGTTGCCCGAGGTGATGCGCTCGCGGGACAGGTCGTCAAGCCAGATGGACACGCCGGCGTCTGCCAGGGCCTTGAGCCGTTCGTTCATGATCAGTTCTCCTGGATGAGTGGTGGTGGCATCAGCTGGGCTCAGCTGATCGTGACGCCCGGATGGGCCTCTATGTCTGCGGGACCCCTAGGCCCGCTGGCTGCCGGATGCGTGGGAGCGGTAGTCCCAGTTGACGCATCGAGGCTCTCTTGGGCGGCTGCGACGACCGTTTCGGGAGCGAAACCGAACTCCCTGAACAAGTCACTCGCGGCCGCGCTGGCTCCGTAGTGGTTGATACTGATGATTCGCCCGGCGTCACCGACTAGGTCACGCCAACCGATACCGACTCCGGCTTCGATCGAGACGCGCGCCTTGATCTCGGGCGGGATGACGGAATCCTTATAACCCTGGTCCTGCTCGTCGAACCACTCCCGACATGGAATCGACACCACTCGCGCCTTGATGCCTTGCTCGGCGAGCAGCCCTTGAGCTGCGACAACGTACTGCACCTCTGAGCCGGTCCCCATCAAGATCACATCGGGGGTCCCGTCGCAGTCTTTGAGGATGTAGCCGCCTTTAGCTACCTCAGAGGTATCGGCGAAGCCGTCCTCACCACGTGGGAAGGTCGGTACGGCCTGCCGGGTCAGTGCGAGCCCGGCTGGCCGGTCGTTGTTCTTCAAGATCGCCGCCCAGGCGGCGGCGGTCTCGTTGGCGTCGGCCGGACGGACCACATCGAGCCCGGGGATGGCTCGTAAGGCTGCAAGATGTTCGATCGGCTGATGCGTTGGGCCGTCCTCACCCAGACCGATCGAGTCGTGGGTCCAGACGTAGATCACCGGCAGTTCCATCAGCGCCGCAAGCCGTACCGCGGGCCGCATGTAGTCGCTGAAGATCAAGAACGTGCCGCCGTACGGGCGCAAGCCGCCGTGCAGCTTGATGCCGTTCAAGATCGCACCCATGGCGTGTTCCCGGACGCCGAAATGCAGCACCCGGCCGTAGGGACCACCGCGAAACAGCCTGCTCTGCCGGTCGACTGGCAGGAAGCTCGGCTCGCCCTCTGGGGTGGTGTTGTTGGATTCGGCAAGGTCGGCCGAGCCGCCCCAGAGCTCAGGCAACTTGGGAGCGATCGCGCTGAGCACCTTTCCGGAAGCTGCCCGGGTGGCAATGCCTTTGGGATCGGCGGACCAGCTGGGCAGTACATCCTCCCAGCCAGGACTCAGCTCATTCTTCATCAGCCGCTCGTGCAGCGCCTTGCCCTTGGGATTGGCCGTGGCCCAGTTATCGTAAGCCTGCTGCCACTCCTGCTGAGCCTGCGCTCCGCGCTCGATCAGCTTGCGAGTGTGCTTGATCACCTCATCGGCCGCCTGGAAGGTCTTGTCCGGGTCGAAGCCGAGTACCTCCTTGGTAGCGGCAACTTCCTCCTCACCCAACGCGGCGCCATGGGCCTTGCCCGTGCCCTGGAGATTGGGTGCCGGCCAGCCGATGATGGTCTTCAGGCAGATAAAGGACGGCCGATCGGTGACGGCCTTGGCCGCCTCGAGCGCGTCAGCGAGGGCAGCGACATTCTCCTTGTAGTGGTGAGCGTCGCCGTGAGTCCAATCAACGGTTTGCACATGCCAGCCGTACGCGGCGTAGCGAGCAGGGGTGTCCTCGGTGAGAGCGATGTTCGTGTCGTCCTCGATCGAGATCCGGTTGCTGTCATAGATCAGGGTGAGATTGTCGAGCCGCTGCGTGGCCGCCAGCGACGAAGCCTCCGAAGCGACGCCTTCCTCGATGTCGCCATCCGAGGCCAGACAGTAGATGTGGTGATCGAATACCGAGGTGCCCGGCGCGGCATCTGGATCGAGCAGTCCACGCAGCCGGCGAGCCGACATCGCCATTCCCACTGCGTTGGCAACGCCTTGGCCGAGCGGCCCAGTAGTGACCTCGACTCCCTTGGTGTGCGCATACTCCGGGTGCCCTGGAGTCTTCGATCCCCAAAATCGGTAGGATTTGATGTCCTCGAGTTCGAGCCCGAAGCCGCCGAGGTAGAGCTGAATATAGAGCGTCAGGCTGGTGTGTCCACAGGACAGCACGAATCGGTCCCGCCCGGGCCAGTGGGTGTCGCTCGGGTTGTGCCGCATCACTTTCTGGAACAGCAAGTACCCGGCCGGGGCCAGGCTCATTGCCGTGCCAGGATGCCCATTGCCAACGTTCTGGACTGCATCGGCGGCCAGCACGCGTATGGTGTCGATGGCCTGGTAGTCGATCTCGGTCCATCCCTCGGGGAGAACCGCGTCTGAGATGTCGGTATCGGTCACACTCACGTGCCAGAAAATCCTTCCGAGACGGCTCTACGGGCTGCTGGTGGGGCAGCCCGGACAATGCGAGCCTATCGGGGGCGGATCGGCTGGGGATATAGGGTCGGGCCGGCGAACTGAACCTTGCCCGTGATGATCCAAGAAGTCCCACGTGGTGAGTGTCAATTCCAGCGCCGGGCCCTAGACTCAGCCTCGGTGACTGCCCCGGGCGTCGCCGGGGTCCAGAGTCGCCTACACAGTGAGTGAGTAGAACCTGTGACGAGCATCGACGCGCCAGGTCGGGTGGCCGCCGCCGACCGGATGGCCCGTGTTGATCTTGGGATGAGAGCAGTTCGCCGCAGTCGTCAGCTGACCCGTGTTCGCCACGTTGCAGCCGCATATCTGGGGCTCACCAAGCCTCGGATTATCGAGCTCCTCTTGGTGACCACCGTGCCGGCGATGTTTCTCGCGGCAGGTGGAGTTCCGCCGCTCAAGATCGTGCTGACCACCATGGTCGGCGGCTGCCTGGCAGCGGCCAGCGCCAACGCCTTCAACTGTGTGCTCGACCGCGACATCGACGAACGGATGCGACGTACCCGTCGCCGTCCGCTGCCACGGCACGCCGTCGGTCCGTTGGGTGCGACGGTGTTCGGAATGATCTTGGGGATCGCCGCGACGCTGTGGCTCGGCTACCTCGTCAACTGGCTCTCTGCGGCCCTTGCGCTGGGCGCGAACGTGTTCTACATCGGGGTTTACACGATTTGGCTCAAGCGGCGCACCCCGCAGAACATCATCTGGGGTGGCATCGCGGGCTGCTTCCCGCCGCTGATCGGCTGGACGGCGGTGACCGGCAGCCTGGCGCTCCCTCCGTTCGTGATGTTTCTCATCGTGTTCTTCTGGACGCCCCCGCATACCTGGGCGCTCGCCATGCGCTATCGCGAGGACTATGCCGCGGCCAATGTGCCGATGCTGCCCGTTGTGCGATCAGCACCGAAGGTGGCCCGACAGATCCTGATCTACTCGGTCGTGACGGTGTTGGTCTCGCTGACCCTTTGGCCAGTCGCACACACCGGCTGGCTCTATCCAACGGTCGCAGTGATCACCGGGGTTGCGCTTGTGTGGCAGTCCGCCCAACTGCTGGCTCGTGCCCGGCGGGGCCTGACCGACGCGACGTTGCGGCCGATGCGGTTGTTCCACTGGTCGAACTCCTACCTCGCGCTGGTCTTCGTCGCAGCAGCGGTCGACACCTTGCTGCGATAAGCGCCTCCTGTGGCCCAGTCGGTGGAGCTGACGCTCGATCCATCAGCCGAGGCGGCGGTGGTTGCCCAGTGGGATCGGCTCGCTGCAGCCGGTCTGGCCAGGCAGCAGCGGCCGGAGCCACACAGTCATCACGTGCCCCACATCACTCTGTACGCTGCCGATGCCATCCCGGTTGCAGCGGAGTCCGCACTTCGCGAGATCGTGGCAGAGCTCGATCTGACTGTGCGCATCGGCGCCCTGATGATCTTCGGCCCGCGGAACGGCAGGTGCATCCTGGTCCGTCACATACTTGCGTCGGTCGAGTTGTTGGAGCTGCAGCATCGGGTGGCGGAAGCGTGTGAAGCGGATCCTGCGGGCCAGTTCGGGCCGGGACGCTGGAGCCCGCACGTGACGCTGGCACGACGGGTGGCCGCCGATCAGCTTGGGGCTGCGGCGAGGGCGCTCGATGGCTCGGCCAGAGACGTCGTTTCGCGGACCCGGCAGTGCCGGCGCTGGGACGGTAAGCGGCGCACTGCGTGGTGGCTGACTAGCGCGGAATGATCGCTCCTTAGGCCGCCGCGGCGACGAGGATAATGACCAGTGGGCGGGCGTCAGCGGGTCGCTCAGCTATGTAGACCACGCCGGAGCTAGGTCGACGAACGCCGCGACACGGAGAGCAGCAAATTGGTGGTCGCCGCGATGGCCAGCGAAGCGCCGAGTAGGTGGAGCGCGACCAGCCAAATCGGCAGCCCCGACCGATACTGCGCCACACCGATCCCCATCTGCACCAACTCGACAAGCAGCAACAACAGCGCAGCCCTACTGCGCAGCAGCAGAAAGCAGACCACGCTCGCGGCGACGGTCGCATAGACCACGCTGGTGTGGAGGCGGGTAAGCAGCATCCCATCGAGGCCGTTCCGCGGCGCATTCTCATCGCCAGCGTGCGGCCCGCTGCCCGTTACCAAGGTGCCGAGCCAGACCGCGAGCCACATCAAGACGAAGGTGACCCGGGTGGCGAGGACTGACAGGCCCGACTCACCCGCGGGTGTGAAGTGCCAGGTCTTCCGCACCAGCCAGACTGCGAGTGCGATCAGAACCATCGACAGCAGCAAATGCAAGCCAACCACGTATGGATTGAGCTGGGTGAGCACGGAAATCCCACCGATGACGCCTTGGAGCGGAATGCCGAACGCGAGGCCGGCAGTTAGCCAGCGCAGATCGCGCCGCGGCCGGCCGTCCTCCCTGTACAGCACGGCACTCACGAACGTCAGTGCCGCACCGATGATCAGTACGAGGGTAAGTAGCCGATTCCCGAACTCGATCGCACCGTGGATGCCGAGCTGGGGATGTGAGAGGTAGGAGTCCTCGGTACATCTGGGCCAGGTTGGGCACCCGAGCCCTGAGCCGGTCAGCCGGACCAGACCGCCAGTTACCACGATGGCGATGTTCATCACCAAGGAGACGACCGCCCAACGCCGCAACGCAGACGGCCCGCGTACGATCCGCAAGACCTTAGGCAGCAGACCGGTGCTCCGGGGTGCTTCGGCCTCAGCGGGCAGCTGCTTCACGACGTCCATCGAAATCCCTTCCACGCGCCGAGCCCAGCGGCCACCAGCCACGCTAACAAGACCAGTACCGGCCAGCCCAGAAGTTGCCCGTTCGCTGCCGCTCGTAGCCCCTCGCCCAGTGCTGCAGTTGGCAACACCTCGATCACCGGACGCAGCACGGCGGGATAGCGTTCCAGCGGGACGATGAGTGCCCCTCCGATGAGCAAGATCACATAGATCAGATTGGCAAGCCCGAGAGTGGACTCCGCGCGGAGTCGACCGGCAAGCAGCAATGCGAGGCACACGAACGTCGCCGTTGCCAAGATCACCAGGACCACTGCCAGCACCGCTGAGAGGGGTGTGAACGTGGGTCGCCAGCCCAGGCTGACGGCAGCACCGGCCAAGATCACCAGCTGGCCGAGCATGATCATGATCACGGCCAGGGCCTTGCCGGCGAGCAGCCCCGGCTTCCCCAGGGGTGTGGTCGCCAGCCGCTCCAACACTCCGTAGCGCCGCTCGAAGGCGGTGCTGATCGCTACCGAGGTGAACGCTGAGGACCACACTGCCAGCGCGAGTACCGACGGCCCTAGCAACTCAAGACTGCCGATGGAGGCACTGGTAAACCGGCCGGCCACCAAGATCGCCAGCGGAATCACCAGTGCCAGGAGCAGTTGCTCTGCGTTGCGGATGAGAAGACGCGCCTCGATGAGTCCATGCCGCATGATCCGTTTGGCGGGAGGTGCGGCCGCGGGTGCGGGGGAGAGGTCCAGCGCTGTCACGAGACAGTCCTGGCATTGGTGTGGGTGAGGAAGACGCTCTCCAGACTTCCGCCAGACTTGGTGAGCTGGCGCACGGTGCCGGAGATCGCAACCCGGCCGCGGTCCACGATGAAGACCTGATCGGCGAGGGCTTCGGCCTCATCCATTGCATGCGTGGTCAGCAGCATGGTGACGCCGTTCGCGCGGAGCTCCCGCAGCAACAGCCAGGTGGCGCGGCGAGCATGCGGGTCCATGCCCGCTGTTGGTTCGTCAAGGAAAACCAGCTCGGGCCGCCCAACGATCGCGCCAGCGAGGTTGACAGCTTGTTGCTGGCCGCCGGAGAGGCGTCGGTACGGGATTCTCGCGTATTCAGTGAGGCCCAGGCGCTCGACCAGCGCCGCAACGGGCAGCGGATTGGCGTGCAAGCCGGCGAGATAGCGCAAGAGCTCGATTGCCCTGATCCCTGACCAGGAACCGGCGCTCTGCGGCATCAGCCCGATACGGCCGGACAGCGCCCGAGAGCCGGCTGGCAGACCCAGGACGCTCACCGTTCCCACAGATGGCCGAATGAGGTCGGTACAACAGCGGATCAGGGTGGTCTTGCCCGCGCCGTTAGGACCGAGAACCGCGGTCAGCGCGCCCGTCTTGGCCTCCAGTGCAAGCCCGTCGAGAACGGCGCGGCCACCGAGTTTGACGACCACATCGGTTACCCGTACAGCGCTGTCGGGACTGGGCACCGATGAATTCTAGACCGGTGGAAGTGAGGGTCTCAGCAGATGCGGCTTGAGCTTGTCGAAACTGCCCTTCGACAAGCTCAGGGGGCAACGGGCCCGAGGATGGTGCGCGAGAGATAGGGGTTGCGGAAGACTCCACGTGGGTCATACGCCTCGACGAGCCGGCGGAAATCTGCAAGCCGCGGGTAGAGCTCCGACCACTGGTGGCCCTCGCCGAAGACTTTTGCCCAGTGCGGCCTCGGGTGGAACGGCTGCAATGCTGCCTCGATGGTCTCAACGAGTGCGTTTACGGCCGCGGCGTCTGGCTGCCAGGTGAAATGGACACCGATCACATCTTGTTCGTAGGCGGGACTGAGCCAGAGCTCGTCGGCCGCGACGGTCCGGATCTCGGCACTCTTCACAAGGGGCGCAATGGCATGTCCGAGCCCGCGCAACGCCTCGATGGCCGAACTGGCGTATCGACGGTCCAGCAAATACTCGCTCTGGATTTCCGCGCCGCTGCTCGGGGTGAACTCGAGCAGGAAGTGGGGGAGTCGCTCATACCACGGACCGGGTTCGCCGAGTTGCGGCGTGCAGTGCACCGGATCGATGCCCCGCGTCATGTGCAGCTTCTCAGTGGCAGCTCGCGCGCCGAACAACTCGGAGGGCAGCTTCGACGATCGGTCATCGTCCACGCGCGACTTGACCCAGAGCATGTCGAGATCGTCCCCAGCAAAGTCGGTGATGGCGCTGACGCTGTACCCGGCGCCCATCACCGCCTCGAACGACCCGGTCAGCTGATCCCACGGCAGGTGTTCATAGATCACCTGGCGCACCTCAAAGGTCGGCTCAATGGCGAGCGTGATCTCGGTGACCACACCGAGCGCGCCCAGATGGACGACAGCCCCCGGAAATTCCGGCGAGGTCTGATCGATTCGTACCAGGTCGGCGGTGCCGGTCACGACGCTCATCCCAGCTGCCGCGGATGCCAACGACTGATTGCCGTTGCCTGACCCATGGGTCGCGGTAGCCACCGAGCCTGCAACCGAGATGTGTGGCAGTGAGGGCAGATTGCTGAGCGCCCATCCAGCTGGCTGCAGGAACCTTGCCAGGTCGCCGTAGCGCATGGCAGGTGGCACCGTCACCGTGTGAGCATCCTGGTCGATCGTCACCTTGCCAGGCAGAGCGTCGAGTGAGATCAGCCCCGCAGCATCGGCGATGCCGTTGAAGGAATGGCGAGTGCCGAGGGCATGCAGCGATGAGCTTGCCGTCTCAATCAACCGTCGGAGCTCATCAGTGGTGCGTGGCCGATAAACCTGCTGTGCGCGGTAGGTGTAGGTACCGCTCCAATTGAGCTCGGGTGTTGGTGAGGCCACGTAATGATCATGCAGTACGTGGGCGGCGACTCACCGAGAGCCCCAGTTCCAGGGCGGTTGCTCCAAGGTGCCGACACCTTGCAGCGTGGTCGCACCGAGGTCCTTGACCAGGCACAGCGGTTGGGCGCCGTCTGCAGACAACGCCTCGACCAGTCCTCGCGAATGCGTGACCACAACGATCTGGGTCTGTGCGCTCGCGTGAGCGATCAGATGGGCGAGCGCCGGGAGAAGATCAGCGTGCAGGCTGGTTTCCGGCTCGTTCAGCACCATCAACGACGGCGGTCGCGGACTCAGCAAGGCGGCGACCAGCAGAAGAAAGCGCAGGGTTCCGTCGGAGAGTTCGGCAGGACCAAGCGGCCGAAGCAGGCCGTGAGCGCTCAACTCGATGTCGAAGCGGCCTCGGCTTTCCACTATCCGGAGCTGCGAACGCGGGAACGCATCATCGATTGTGCGCTGCAAGCCCTCGACGTCGCCGATCTCGATGATCGTTTGGAGCGCGGCAGCCAGGTCGCGGCCGTCCGCATCGAGCACCGGAGTGCGCGTGCCAATCTGACTCTGCCGCACTGGGGAATCGGTGTCGGTTCGAAACTGGTCGTAGAACCGCCAACTTCGGATCTGTTCCCGTATCGCCAGCAGCTCGGGTGCTCGAACCGGGTCAAGCACCTCGGTCAGCACGCTCTCGTACGGCCGCAGGGTGCTCTCGAAGCCGTGCCAAGAATTGCCGCGCGATGTGGTGTCGCGGAGTTCGACCAAGGCACGTTTCCGCTTAACCAGCACGCTCGCCGGTCGCATCACTGGCCCGCTCCAGACGACTTCTCGCTTGATCTCAGGGTCCAGATTGAACGCCGACGACTCATCTCGAGTCGGCAAGCCCAGATCGATCAGGTACGAAAAGTCGTCGGACGCGAAACCCAACTGCAAGCTCACCGGCCCCGACCGAACCGTGCCCTGGACGGGATGCCGTCCGGAACGGGTCGCCGCGCCAAGATGCTCAGGCCCTGCCCATAGCACGGACTCCAGCCCGCCCTCCCGCGCTAGTGACGAGATGACCCGGCCCGAGGCGCAATCGGCGAGCAGTCCGAGGGCGCGATAGAGGCTGGACTTGCCTGTGCCGTTCGCGCCGGTGACGACGTTGAGCCGCGCCAAAGGGAGACGCAGGTCGCGCAGCGACCGGTAGTTCTCGATGGCGATCGTGGTCAGCACCTGGATCAGCCACCCGCAAAGATCTCGTCAAGGTTGTACTTGACGGGCTCCTCCAGCTGCTCATAGGTGCAGGATCGGGGGTCGCGATCAGGACGCCAGCGTTTGAACTGGGCGGTGTGGCGGAACCGGTCACCCTCCATGTGCTCGTAACGGACCTCGACAACCAGCTCCGGTCTGAGCGGGATGAAGGAAAGGTCCTTGCCGACGTTCCACCGGCTGAACTCTGAGCTGCGCGGTGTCCGGGCTCCTTCTTCCTGCTTGGCCCATGCCCACGGATGATCATCGAAGGTTGTGACCAACGGCTGCAGCTCCGCGAACAGCTCCTTGCGGCGTACGGCTGGAAATGCGCCGATGACCCCGACGCTGGCCAGC
Organism: Propionibacteriaceae bacterium; assembly: GCA_036377435.1. GTDB lineage: Bacteria > Actinomycetota > Actinomycetes > Propionibacteriales > Propionibacteriaceae > Microlunatus. The sequence continues at coordinate 8,127 of DASUYM010000210.1, read as the reverse complement.
TCACCGGAGTCCTTGTAGAGACCGAGCAGCAGTGACCCGATGCTGTCCGGCCCGCTCTTGTGGACTCGGTAACCGGCGACGACGCAGTCGGCGGTGCGCTCGTGCTTGATCTTGAACATCACCCGCTTGTCCGGCTGGTAGGTGCCCTGCAGCGGCTTGGCGACCACACCGTCCAGGCCCGCGCCTTCAAACTGGGAGAACCACTGAACGGCCAGGCCGTGGTCTTGGGTGGCGGGCGTTAGGTGAATGGGCGCCGAGGACCGTGTCAGCGCCTGCTCGAGGGCGGCTCGACGCTGCTCGAACGGCATAGTCGTGTAGTCGGTGTCGCCGAGGGCCAGCAGATCGAAGGCGATGAAGCGAGCCGGGGTCTGCTGTGAGAGCAGCTTGACGCGGCTGGCTGCAGGGTGGATGCGCTGCTGCAGCACCTCGAACTCGAGCCGGTCGCCGACGACGACAATGATTTCCCCGTCGATCACGCAGCGTTCCGGAAGGTTCTTCTTGATCGCCTCCACGACTTCGGGGAAGTAGCGGGTCATGGGCCGCTCGTTCCGGGAGCCGATCTCTACCTCGTCGCCGTCCCGGAAGACGATTGACCGGAAGCCGTCCCACTTTGGCTCGTACGACAAAGCTCCGCTGGGGATCTCTGGGACGGACTTCGCGAGCATAGGCGCGATCGGTGGCATTACAGGCAACTGCATTCCGTCATTGTTCACCGATCCGCTGACGCGGCCGTGCTGCACCGTCGGAACCTCGGACACTCAGTCGTCGACCTCGAAGGATCGACTAAGGCGGGCCTTATTTGAACCCGCTTGCCGAATTAAGGCACACTGGCGTTGTGAAAAACTCTCAGCGGGTCACCTCAGGTGCCGCTGGGGTTCCTCAGAGCGCAGAGACTGACGCCTCTACGCGCCAGCGGGTCGCCAGTTCAATTCTTGAGCACGGGCCCTCGACTGCCGCGGAGTTGGCTGAGCGGCTGGGGTTGACCCCAGCGGCGATTCGTCGGCATCTCGAGGTGTTGCTGGCAGCCGGCCAGGTCGAAGCCCGCGAGCAGCGCATCTACGGCGCCCGCGGTCGAGGTCGCCCTGCCAAGGATTTTGTGCTGACAGACGCCGGGCGTTCGATGTTCTATACCGCCTATGACGACATCGCGATCGACGCGCTGGACTTTCTTGCATCCACCGCAGGCACCGAGGCCGTGACGCGCTTCGCGGAGGCCAGGATGGCCCAGGGTGAGAAGCGTTACCGCAGGCGGATGGCGAATGCCGCACCAGACACCACGCCGGCTCAGGCTCTCGCGGCCGCCTTGACCGAGGACGGTTACGTTGCTGCCACGATGCCGTTGGCGCTCGGTGAACAGCTCTGTCAACATCACTGCCCGGTTGCGCATGTGGCCGAGCGGTTCCCCCAGATCTGCGAGGTTGAAACCGCAGCGTTCTCCCGCCTGCTCGGTGTCCACGTGCAGCGGCTGGCCACCATCGCGCATGGCGATGGTGTGTGCACGACTCATGTTCCCCACGTCCGTAGTACGACCGATATGACCCCATCCGAAAGGCCATGATCATGACCCAGACTCAGGATCCCACTGTCGCCCGACCGGTTGGCACCGGCCAGACCCAAGATCAACATCTGGCTGCCCTCGGTCACTATGAGTGGGGCTGGGCGGATAGTGATGTTGCCGGAGCCTCGGCGCAGCGTGGCCTGACCCCTGAGGTAGTCGCGAATATCTCCCGGCTCAAGAACGAGCCGAAATGGATGCTTGATCTGCGGCTCAAGGGCCACCGGCTCTTCGGCCGCAAGCCGCTGCCCACCTGGGGGGCGGAGCTCGGCGACATTGACTTCGACAACATCAAGTACTTCGTGCGCTCCACCGAGAAGCAGGCGACGTCGTGGGACGATCTGCCGGCCGACATCAAGAACACCTACGACAGGCTGGGTATCCCTGAGGCGGAGAAGGCACGGCTGGTGGCGGGCGTGGCCGCCCAGTATGAATCAGAGGTGGTTTACCACAAGATCAACGAAGAGCTCGAGCGCCAGGGCGTGATCTTCCTTGACACCGATACCGGGCTCAAGGAGCACGAGGAACTCTTCAAGGAGTACTTCGGTACCGTCATCCCGGTCGGGGACAACAAGTTCGCGTCCCTGAATACCGCAGTCTGGTCCGGCGGCTCGTTCATCTACGTGCCGAAGGGCGTCCACGTGGAGATCCCGCTGCAGGCCTATTTCCGGATCAACACCGAGAACATGGGCCAGTTCGAGCGGACCTTGATCATCGTCGACGAGGGCGCGTACGTGCACTACGTCGAGGGCTGCACGGCGCCGATCTACTCCTCCGACTCCTTGCACTCGGCCGTGGTGGAGATCATCGTCAAGAAGAACGCGCGCTGCCGCTACACCACCATCCAGAACTGGTCGAACAACGTCTACAACCTGGTGACCAAGCGGGCCACCTGTGAAGAGGGCGCGACCATGGAATGGATCGACGGCAACATTGGATCCAAGGTCACCATGAAGTACCCGGCGGTCTACCTGATGGGAGAGCACTCTCGCGGAGAGACCCTGTCGGTCGCTTTTGCCGGCGAGGGTCAGCATCAAGACGCCGGGTCCAAGATGGTGCACTGCGCGCCGCACACCTCCAGCTCGATCATTTCCAAGTCGGTTGCTCGGGGTGGCGGGCGGACGTCGTATCGCGGCCTGGTCCAGGTGCAGGAAGGCGCGCATCACTCCGCCAGCACGGTGAAGTGTGACGCACTGCTTGTTGACACCATCAGCCGTTCCGACACGTACCCTTACGTCGACGTACGCGAGGACGACGTGTCGATGGGCCATGAGGCGACTGTGTCCAAGGTCAGTGAAGATCAACTGTTCTACCTGAGGAGCCGAGGCCTAGGCGAGGACGAGGCAATGGCCATGATCGTCCGCGGATTTGTGGAGCCGATCGCGCGCGAGCTCCCGATGGAATACGCGCTTGAGCTCAACCGTTTGATCGAACTGCAGATGGAGGGTGCGGTCGGCTAATTGGGCATCGCTGAACCTCACCCTTACGGAACCAGAAAGAGACCTCTCGACGTGACCCTGCTCGATCAGGCTGCCGACCGCGTGGCTGATGCGGTGGAGAGCACCCGCAAGGTAGCCAGCCGCCTGCACCCGCCAGGCTCCTTCGACCTCAGCGACCATCCGGTGCCGACCGGTCGAGAAGAAGCGTGGCGGTTCACTCCGCTTAAGAGGCTGAAGGGTCTCCACGACGGCACCTTCATGCCGGGCGGACGGGCGCGCGTCGAACTGGAGGCGCCGCCGGCGGTCACCCTGGAGTTGGTGGGCCGCGACGATCCTCGATTGGGCAGGATCTACGTGCCCAACGACCGCGTTGCCGCTCAGGCCTGGGAGTCGTACGAGCAGGCCCACATCCTCTCGGTGCCACCCGGCGTGGAGTTGGACGAGCCAGTGGTTGTGAACGTCTTCGGCACGGGCAGCGAGGCCGCGGTGTTCAACCATCTTGTTCTGGACATCGGTGCCAATGCCCGGGCCACCATTGTGCTGCAGCATCGGGGCTCGACGGTCCGCGCAGGCAACGCCGAGATTGTCGTCGGTGACGGCGCCTCGCTGATGCTGGTCTCGATACAGGACTGGGACGACGATGCGGTCCACCTTGCTCATCTGCATGCCCGCGTTGGCCGCGACGCGAGCTACCGCCAGGCGCTCGTGAGCCTCGGCGGTGACCTGGTCCGGATCTCCTCCTCGGTCGACTTCGCGAGTCCCGGCGGGGAGGCCGAGCTGCTTGGTCTGTACTTCGCCGACGCCGGTCAACATCTCGAGCATCGGCTGTTCGTCGACCACAATGCCCCGCACACCCGTAGCAACGTGGACTACCGCGGCGCGCTCCAGGGGCAAGGTGCACACACCGTCTGGATCGGGGACGTCCTGATCCGCAAAGTTGCCGAGGGCATCAACACCTACGAGTCCAACAAGAACCTGGTGCTTACCGACGGCTGTCGCGCCGACTCGGTGCCCAACCTGGAAATCGAGACCGGGGAGATCGAAGGCGCCGGCCACGCGTCGACAACTGGCCGATTCGACGATGAGCAGTTGTTCTACCTTCGCAGCCGGGGCATCGACGAGGCAGAGGCCCGTCGCCTGGTCGTTCATGGGTTCTTTGCCGACATCATCCGAAAAGTTGGCGTAACCGAGATCGAGAAACGACTGCTCGAGGCGGTCGAGGCGGAGCTGGCGATCAACATAGGACTGCCATCGTGAGCGCCCTGGTTCGCGTTTGCTCCGTCGCCGACGTGGCGCCGGAGTCTGCTATTCCCGTCGAGGTACCCCGAAACGGCAGCCGGCTCGAGCTGGCCATTGTGCAGAGCAATGGTGCCTTCTATGCCATTGCCGATGAGTGCTCGCACGCCTCAATTCCGTTGTCGGAGGGAGACGTTGGCGACGGTGAGATCGAGTGCTACCTTCACGGGTCGCGCTTCGATCTGCGCACTGGTGAGCCGATCGGTCTGCCTGCGACGGAGCCAGTCTTGATCTACCGCTGCATCGTCGAGGGCAACGATGTCCTGGTCGACGTCTCAGCGCCCCTGGATCCAACCACTGCGGATCCCACCGCTGCACCCACCTACGCACAGGAGTTTTGAGCTGTCATGTCAACTCTGGCTATTCGTGACCTTCACGTTTCGGTCGACACCGAGACAGGCCCCAAGGAGATTCTCAAAGGGGTTGACCTGACCGTCAGCAGCGGCGAGACGCACGCGATCATGGGACCCAACGGTTCGGGCAAGTCGACCTTGGCGTACTCCATCGCTGGTCACCCGAAGTACCGCATCACCTCAGGAAGCGTGACCCTTGATGGCCAGGATCTGCTCTCACTGACGATCGATGAGCGAGCCCGGGCGGGTCTTTTTCTGGCCATGCAATATCCGGTCGAGGTGCCCGGTGTGTCAGTGTCGAACTTCCTGCGTTCGGCCAAGACTGCGCTTGATGGGGAGGCGCCGAAGCTGCGTACCTGGGTCAAGGAAGTCAATGCGGCAATGGAACGGGTTCAGATGGATCCCGACTTCGCCAACCGGAGCCTGAATGAGGGGTTCTCGGGCGGGGAGAAGAAGCGCCACGAGATCGTCCAGCTCGAGCTGCTGAACCCGCGGTTTGCGATCTTGGATGAAACAGACTCCGGACTCGACATCGATGCATTGCGCGTGGTCGCCGCCGGCGTGAACCGCTTCTCAGCGCAAGGTGACCGCGGAGTCTTGTTGATCACGCACTACACCCGGATTCTGCGCTACATCAAGCCGGACTACGTGCATGTTTTCATCGCCGGTCGGGTGGCCGAGCAGGGCGGTCACGAGCTGGCGGAGCGGCTGGATGCCGAGGGCTACGACCGCTATGTACGCGCGTCTGCGGCGGCTGGGGCGGAGTAGCCATCATGTCGCTCGATGGTGGACCGGAGTACCCGGTCACCACAGATCTCCCCGATGCGGCAGCGGGCAGTTTGGCACTGGCCGAGGAGCCGATCGCCTTCGATGTCGAGGCCATCCGGGCCGACTTCCCGATCTTGGAACGAACCGTGGGTGGGGCGCCGCTGATCTACCTCGACAGTGCCAACAGCTCCCAGAAGCCGCGGGTCGTCGTTGAGGCGATCGAGGATCACTACCTCAATCACAACGCCAACGTCGCTCGTGCCATGCACTTCTTGGGCACCGAAGCGACTGAGGCGTTCGAGGGCGCACGCGCTCAACTGGCGCAGTTCATCGGTGCGCGTCGCTCAGAGGAAGTCGTATTCACCAAGAACGCCTCCGAGGCTCTGAACCTGTGCGCGTACACGCTGGGAGCCTCGCTCCGACCGGGCGACGAGATCGTCATCTCGGTCATGGAGCACCAGTCCAACATCGTCCCGTGGCAACTCCTGGCGCAGCGCACCGGCGCGGTGCTGCGATGGTTCGACGTGACCGATGATGGACGGTTGGACCTGGACAAGGCTGCGGCCGAGGGTCTGCTGAACGAGCGCACCAAGATCATTTCCGTGGCGTACGTGTCGAACGTGCTCGGCACCATCAACCCAATCAGCAAAATCGCCGCCCTTGGTCATGCGGTTGGTGCCACCGTTGTGGTGGATGCCTCCCAGGCCGTTCCGCAGCTGGCGGTGAACATGGCTGATCTTGGGGCAGACCTGGTCGCCTTCACGGGCCACAAGATGGTTGGTCCGACCGGCATCGGGGTGCTCTGGGGACGCTACGAGCTACTGGCCGCGTTGCCACCGTTTCTGGGCGGTGGGGAGATGATCGAGGTGGTCACCATGACAGGCTCGACGTACGCCCCGCCACCGCACCGCTTCGAGGCGGGTACCCCGCCCATCGCTCAGGCAGTCGGTCTGGCCGCTGCGGCGCAGTACTTGAGCGCCATCGGAATGGACCAGATCACTGCGCACGAACGCGACATCACCGCATACGCGCTGGAAGGCCTGCGCGGCCTCCGCAGCCTCAAGGTGCTCGGGCCGGACCAGCCGGTGGATCGCGGCGGCGCCGTCTCGTTCACACTGACCACCCCTGACGGGCAGCCGATTCATCCACACGACGTGAGCCACCTGCTCGACGCGCGTGGCATCGCGGTGCGGGCCGGCCATCATTGCGCGCGGCCGCTGCACGAGCGTTTCGGGGTGCAATCCTCCACCCGTGCCTCGTTCTACCTCTACACCACTCGTGCCGAGATCGATGCACTGATCGAAGGTCTGGCCTACACGAGCGCCTTCTTCGGGGGGCTGCGATGAAGGTAGAGGAGCTCTATCAGGAGATCATTCTCGATCACTACCGTACGAAGCATCACAGCGGATTACGCGAGCCGTACGAGGCTGAGGTCCATCACGTCAATCCCACCTGTGGTGACGAGGTGTCGCTCCGGGTGCACCTGGTCGGAGACACTGTAAGTGATGTGTCGTACGAGAGCATGGGCTGCTCGATCTCACAGGCGTCGACGTCGGTGATGACCGATTTGGTGATCGGCCACGACGTCGCGCATGGCCTTGGCTTGTACGAGGAATTCTTGACCCTGATGCAAGGCAAGGGTCAGATCGAGCCCGATGAGGATCGCCTTGAGGACGGCGTCGCGTTCGCTGGCGTCGCCAAGTTCCCTGCACGTGTGAAGTGCGCACTGCTCGGCTGGTCCGCCTTCAAGGACGCGGTCATCCGAGCCCAGAGCGCGAGTAGCTAAGGAGATATGCCAATGACCGACACTCACACCTATAAGGATCTGTCGACCGATCCGTCCGAGCGGGAGAGTCGGCCGTCGGATCTGGTTGCCGATGACCTCCCCGAGGTCGATCTTGGCGAGCAATCGGGTCAGCCGGATGGACGGCCGTCGTTGGAAGACATCGAAGAGGCACTCAAGGACGTTGTCGATCCCGAGCTGGGCATTAACGTGGTCGATCTAGGGCTGATCTATGAGTTGCACCTAGAGGACGACGATTCCTTGACCATCGACATGACGCTCACCTCGGCGGCATGCCCGCTGACCGACGTGATCGAAGATCAGACTCAGACCGCGCTTGAGGGACTGGTTGATCGTTGGGTGATCAACTGGGTCTGGATGCCCCCGTGGGGCATGGAGATGATCACCGACGACGGTCGCGACCAACTACGCGCTCTCGGTTTCAACGTCTGAGCGCTTTCTCGGGTCCGGTTCTGTCTTGCCTCTGTCGGAAACCTAGGTTTACCTAGCTTCCTTGCGGTCTACACATGTTGCAACTTATGCAGACCGTCAGGAACCTGTGTTCACCTTGGTTTCTGGGGCGGGGTGCTGGAGGACGCGATTGTGGCCAGCAAGGGCATCCGGCCCGGCGATCTGGTAGTCGACCTGGGCGAGAGCACCGGTGCTCGCCGCAGTGGTCGAGTGTGAGGTGGAGGACTTCGTCGCCCGGACAGCCGTGCCGAGAAGCGCCTTTCGTGCCGGCTCCAACGGTGGACTCGGCCGCCCTCCAACTGAGGCCGCGGAAGAGGCAGCGAACGCCCACGCGACCAGCATCGGACGCTCCTCGCACGACGCGACCAAGATCGCGCCGCCGAGAAAGGGAGGGAGCGGGGCGGCGGGGCCGGTGAAGGACGTAAGAATCTTGAAATTGGGAATCGCCAAGGTCTTTTTTGC
>DASUYM010000209.1:0-12476 GCA_036377435.1 Propionibacteriaceae bacterium | reverse complement strand
CGCCGGCTATGGCAACCGGTTGATGATCGACCACGGCCACCTGGGTGGCAGGTACGTGACCACGGGCTACAACCACGCCAGCCGCTACATAGTTCGCGTAGGTCAACGAGTCCGGAAGGGTCAGGTCATTGGCTATGTCGGTAGCACTGGCTTCTCCACCGGCTGCCACCTTCACCTGATGGTCTGGCTGGACGGCCGGCTCCGGAACCCGATGACCTGGTTCTGACGCAGCTGCCGGATTAGCCAGCCGCTGTCTCGCAAAGAGGATGATTGGGACCATGGCGAAGGAAAAGGGTCGCAGGCTGGTCGCCCAGAACCGCAAGGCCCGGTACGACTACCACATCCACGACATATACGAGGCCGGGATCGTCCTCAGCGGTACCGAGGTGAAGTCGCTACGGGAGGGGCGCGCCAATCTGACAGATGCGTACGCCACCGTCGACGAGGGCGAGGTTTGGCTTCGGGGAGCGCACATCCCCGAGTACAGCCACGGGACGTGGACCAACCACAACGCTCGTCGTACCCGCAAGTTGTTGTTGAACCGTCGCGAGATCGCCAAGATCGAACACGAGCTGGCCGGCTCTAGCACCACCTTGGTGCCGTTATCGCTCTACTTCTCCGATGGGTACGCCAAAGTCGAGATTGCCCTCGCTACCGGCAAGCGTGAGTACGACAAGCGCCAGACCATTGCAGCCCGCGAGTCGAAGCGGGAGGCCGACCGGGCCGTGGCCGCCCGCAATCGGGGACAATGAACTAATGGTGCAATTCCGCGCGTCCACTGGCGAGCGCGCCTGGCAGCTTTCTGGCCGGTTCGCTCGGGTCGTAGTCGCGTTCCTCCTGATGGTGCTAACCGCGCTGGCTTGGGCTGTGCTCGCGCCGACACCGGCGTACGCCGCCGACGACCAGATCGATTCCTTCACCATCAACTACGACATGCAGCCGAGCGGCGTTCTCAAGGTGAAGGAAACCATCACCTGGCGTTTCGGCAGTAACTCTGGCCGGCACGGCATCCAACGCGACCTCGTCATCCGTGAACCCGATCCCAACAGCGATCAGGACTTTGTCTATGGGATCAGCAACATCAAGGTAACGAGTCCGGACGACTACGTGGCAACCCAGTTCAGCTCCAAGACCACCGAATCCCAGGGTGGTCGCGAGGAGGAGCTCAACGTTCGGATTGGCGACCCCAACCAGACCATCTCTGCACCGACCGCGACCTACGTCATCAGCTACGACGTCACCGGTGCCATGCGCTCATTCAACGGCTATGACGAGTTCTTCTGGGATGGTCCAGGCTTTGGCAACCCGCTGATCAAGGAACTGAAGATCACGACCACGGTGCCTGGTGGCGCTCAAGACGCCACGTGTTTCGTAGGGCCGCCGGGAAGCACTACTCCCTGTGAGACGAAGAAGTTCACCAAGGGTGGCGCGGCCACATTCGGCCAGACCGATGTTGCACTCGGGGAGAGCGTCAGCATCGGCGTCAAGATCACGCCGGGTCTGGTGGTGGACAACAAGCCCCACATGGAGCCGAACGGCTCCAAACTCTCACCTGCCGAAAGGGTCGGCGCTATCGCACTGGCTGCCGTCACGCTCCTGGTCGCTGTGGCCGCGCCGATCGTTGGGATGCTGTGGTGGCGCAAGAATGGCCGCGATCAACGCTACGCAGACCTCGCACCGGGAACGGTTCCGTTCGCCGGCCAGGAAGCCCGTATCGTGCCCAATGATCCCGACATCCCGATTCCGGTGGCGTTCTACCCCCCGCCAATCCCGGTAGCGGAGGCCGGGCTGCTGATCGACGGCCAAGTCGATGCTCGCGAGACGGCGGCCACCATCATTGACCTGGCGGTTCGGGGCGCCCTCACCGTCCAGAGCTATGGCAAGGATGACTTCCAGGTCACACTGGTCGACCCGAACAAGGCTGGCGCTCCGCACGAGATGGTGCTGCTCACCGCCCTGTTTGGAGGTGAGCCGCCAGGGGCCATGAAGGATCTTTCCGCGCCCGGCAGCCTGGCGAATGCGCACGAGCAGATGCGGGATTCCGTTCGTAACCAGGTGGCCTCTCGCGGCTGGTTCCGCAAGGTGCCCTCCGCAGCTGCGACGAGCGGATTCGGCTTCGGCTTGATCGCCATCGCAGTTTTCGCGTCATTCGCGGTCGGATTCTGGCTGCTGCTGCTCTTGATTCCAATGCTGCCAATCCTCATCACCCTTGCCGTGATTCGTGCGAAGCTCAAGCGAGGGCAGCGCACTGCCGAAGGCCGCGCGGTCTGTGACCAGGTGGAGGGCTTCAGAACCTACCTTGCTACCGCCGAGGCTGACCAGCTCAAGTTCGAGGAGGGCGAGGACATCTTCTCGAAGTATCTGCCATGGGCCATCATCTTCGAGCTGGCCGATCGCTGGGCGAAGATCTGCGGCGACCTAGTGGCGATGGGCCGACTGCCGAACGAGACCCCGTATTGGTACATCGGCAACTACCAGATGGCGGCCTTCAACACCTCGTTCCTCACCAGCAGTCTCACATCGGCGGCAACACCGGTGGCCTCCTCGTCCGGCGCCGGTGGCACCGGATTTGGTGGCGGCAGCTCCTTCGGTGGGGGTGGCTTCTCCGGAGGTGGCGGCGGCGGAGGCGGCAGCGGCAGCTGGTGATGCACCAGCTGAGCGACGGCCCGGTGGCCTCATCGGGGTAGGTCCGGGGGAGTGCCTGATGGTGTACGACAAGCCGCCCAACGATGCTGGTCAACATGAACGCGATCTACGAGCATCCCAGTCTCAAAATGCAGGTCACGCCGGAACAGCGTGACCGCGCCGAATCCTGGCTAAAGGAGGCGTACGCCGACGGCCGGATCGGTGAATCCGAGTTCGACCAGCGGATCGGGCAGGTCCTCACCGCCGTCAGCCGCAAAGAGCTCAATGAAGCCTTCTACGGCCTGGTCCAAATCCCGACCCCGTCGCGGGCGCTCGGCGTACATCCCGCCTACCAACCCCTGGTACGGCCAGAGACTCGTCAACAGGCAGGTCGCGGCGTGGCCGCAGTGGCGCACTTCTCGGTGTTCTTCTTTTGGCTGTTCGGCCCGGGACTGGTCTACGCACTGTCCACACCCAGGACGTACGCGCGTAGGGAAGCGGCCAAGTCGTTCAACTTCCAGTTGATCTCTTCGATCGCGTTCGTGCTGGTCGCCATCTTGGGCGGTATAACGAATCTTGACCTCTTCGGATGGTTGCTGCCATTCATGGGTCTCGGCTGGTTGGTCCTCACCATCGTCGGCGGCGCCAAGGCTCTGCAGGGGGAGGATTGGAAGAACCCGGTCAAGAGCGTGATCAAGCTTGAGGTGCTGTCAGAGAAGTAGTGTGCAAGATGGCGCCGGATCCCAAAGGGTCCGGCGCCTTTGCGTCTCCGGCAGGGAATCAATCGAGCTGCCGCAGCCTTACACTCTAGGTAGAATTTGTGCGGTCGCGTATGAGAGATCGCCAAAAGCACAACTCAACAGGGGGTGATCGGTTTCGACTTGGGTCGATAGTCCCAGGAGAAGCGGGCCGAGAAGCCAAGGTCAACTCGTAAATGTTCCTTGGAAACCAATAAGTGCCAAAGCTCAACGCACTAACTTCGCTCTCGCTGCCTAAACAGTGATCGAAGGGTCAGACCGGGAGCGCCTCCGCCCCGGACACTGGCCTCATCAAGGAGGCTCCACCTGCTGAGAATGGCCTCAGGGCTCAGCAGGGAAACAATCTGAGGCTGGGCTTGTCTGCAACGTGCTGGCGCGAGTGCAGAAGCCGAGAAAACGCCTAGCCAGCTGCGCCCGGAGAAGACCTGGTTCGTCACTCGAGGACGCGGGTTCGATTCCCGCCACCTCCACCATCTACTGCGCGTGCTTGCTCCCTGCGGCACGTGCTCCTTCAAACACTGGCCGCTGTCGAGTTGGCTACACGCCTGTCTGTGCGATGAATTGTCCCGATTCACCGCACTGACGAGACTCTCCCCGCCCTGGGAGCCCTGGGGCATCTGACGTATGGGTACTTAGCGGCTCCTCCACAAACCAGTTGCACGGTGACTGAGACTTGGCGCGTGACCTACCTGCCAGCTTTGCGGGATCCGGTTAGGACGATCGGCCGACGAAGGTTCGACTTCGACCGCCAGATCGTCGTCATGGGAATCGTGAATCGAACGCCCGATTCGTTTTTCGACCAGGGCCGCACGTACCCGCTGGATGAGGCCGTGACGACCGCGCTGGCTGCCATCGAGGCGGAGGCGGATTGGATCGACATCGGTGGCGTCCCATTCTCACCTGACACAGCGGAGGTCACGGTGGCCGAGGAGATCGACCGCGTCGTGCCTGTCGTCGAGCGGGTCGCTGCGGCCAGCGACATCGTCATATCGATCGACACCTTCCGTCCAGAGGTCGCCAGCCGCTGCATCGCCGCGGGCGCAGCGGTGATCAACGACACTACGGGGCTGCACGACCCGGAGCTGGCTGATGTGGTGGCGGAACAGGGTGCATCCGTGGTGATCACGCACAGCCTGGCGCTGCCGCGGCAGCATCACCATCGGCCGGAGTACAGCGATGTCGTCACCGAGATCAAGGCTTTCCTCACCGAGCGCGTGCAGCTGGCCGTTGATCATGGAGTGCCGGAAAGCCGGATCGTGATCGACCCTGGCCATGACCTCAATAAGAACACGCTGCACACTCTTGAGCTGACGCGCCGTCTCGCTGAGGTTGCTGATCTCGGCCTGCCGATGCTGGCGGCCGTTTCCAACAAGGACTTCATCGGCGAGGTGACAGGCTTGCCACTGTCAGACCGAATGCCTCCCTCAATTGCCGCCGCAACAGTCTGTGTCCTCAACGGTGCCCGAATCCTGCGGATGCATGACATCGCCGCCACAGTGGCGGCGGCGCGCATGATCGAGGCTGTTCTGGGCTTCCGCCAGCCCGCCTACCTGTACCACAACATGGGCTAGGAACGTCCCCCAGCGCTGTCGGGGAGGGCAACTACTGTGTTCGCCATGGACATCTGGCCGCGGGAACGGGTGCTCTCATTGGCTCCTGACCGCAGCTCGGTCGAGGCAGCCACCGCGCTCGCCGGGACACGAACGTGGCTAGACGTCGGTACGGATTCCAAGGCCCTCTGGGGATCCTGTGCTGGCGGCGGTGGTCGGATCTACCAAACAGTTGTCAATCTCGGTTCAGCCCCCGCGTACGTCTGCAGCTGCCCAAGCCGGAAAGTGCCGTGCAAGCACGCGCTTGCGCTCCTCCTCCAGTGGAGTGATGGGCTGGTGCTCACCGGCAAACCCCCGCCCTTCGCGGCGGATTGGCTGAGCGCATGGGAGGCACGGAAGACACGGCGGGAACCCGCGAACGCTGGGCGGCAGCCAGGTGAGCTCGCTGATCCTGCAGCCGCGGCCAAGCGCGCTGCGGCGCGCGCCGAGCGAGTAGCCGGCGGGCTCGACGAGCTAGACCAGTGGCTCTGCGACCAGATACGCGGCGGAATTGCGGGTCTGGAAAGAGCGGGCTACGCCCACTTCGACAGAATGGCCGCGCGCATGGTCGATGCTCAGGCTCCAGGAGTCGCCGGCATGTTGCGGTCCATCCCGGCCGAGCTCGCCGGCGTCGGCTGGCCCAGTCGGGTACTAGAACAACTGGGCGCACTGCACCTGCTTGTTGAGGCGCATCGACGGCTCGACGAGTTGCCTGCTGATCTTGCTGCGACCGTGCGCTCCCGCATCGGTTATCCGATCAGCAAGTCCGAGGTCCTCGCCCTGCCCGGCGTTGTCGATCACTGGTTTGCAGTTGGCATGGTCGACACGGCCGAGTACCGGCTCGACACTCGGCGGGTCTGGCTCTACGGCGCTGCATCGGGTCGCTGGGCGGTGATCATGAGCTTCGCGCCCCCCGGCGGCCTACTCGACGACACGGTAGTGGCCGGCCACCTGCTCCACGCTCGGCTGCACTTCTATCCGGGCTCCGGACAATTCCGCGCATTGGTCGGGGAGCAGACCACTGCGACTGCTCCCCCGACGATGCCCCCGGCTGAGTCATTTGCCGACGTATGTGCTCGCTTTGCCGGGCTAGTCGCGTCCGATCCCTGGGCCGCGCGGATGCCGGCAGTGATCAATGCAGCTCCGGTACCGAGCCCTGGTAGGTGGCGCATGCGAGTCGCCAGCGGCGAGTGCTGCAAGATCATCGACCTCGCTGAGGAGCCTTGGCCCCTGCTTGCTCGTTCCTGCGGCGAGCCGATCGAGGTCTTCGGAGAGTGGACCCCCCGCGGTTTCCGACCGCTGAGCCTGCTCGGTACGGATGCGACCGAACCATTCAGTACTGCCGTTGTGGCACGGGCGGCGTGACCCATGTCGGTCTGGGAGGACGTCGTGACGACAGGGCTCATCGGCACTGACCGGCGGCCGGTACCTGACGAGCTGCCAGGGAGCTGGGGCGCGGAATTTAATCAGACCATCGATCCCGCGCATGTGGTGCTGTCGCTTGCAGCACGGCATCGTGCTGTCACGCGAGCTGGTGGTCTCCTCCCGTCATGCCCGCCCGGTGGCGTCGCGCCGCCGAACCGGGAGCCGGTGGCGAGCCGCGCGGCCCACGAGATCCTCGATCGACTGCTGTCCCCGCCACAGGTGGATCTACTCAACTTGTGGTTGGACGCTTGCGCCCGGCAGGGCCAGCGGTTATCCGCCAGCTATTGGACGCCCATCGCTGTCGTTGCGGCCCGGAGCAACGCGGTGGATCGGATGGCCCTCGCGCGAGCAGTGGGTGAGCGCGGCGTCTGGTTCGTTGAGCAGAATCCGCAGTGGAGTCGGCTCGCCAAGGGCCTGCGGTCACACCCGCAGGACGCTCCGCCGGAGGGGCGCCTCACGGGCATCGAGATCTCGGAGGATGCCGTACGGGCAGACCCGGAGCTGATCATGCGCGCCGCCACGCCATGGTCGGTTGAACTCAGCTGGACGGTCCTGGAGATCATTGGCAGCGGTCGGCTGCAGCATCGTGGCGGGCGCTATGCAGCGGCAGTCGGGGTGCGCATGCCGCTTCAGCACTACGAGTTACTGCGATCAGCAGTGCAGCAGATCACAGCACGGGACGAGCCGCCAACTCTCGCGGGGCTGCGGTCTGTGCGGGAGGCCCTTCTCACCCTGGAGCGTATGGTCTGGCTCCGTATGGAGATGCGCGGCGCGTTTGCCGGCGAGCCGATAGTGGTCGAACGCCTGCAGATACCGCCATGGTGATACCCCATGATCGCGAATGGCGACGACAAGGAGATCCGGTGACCCATCCGTTCGAGGCGGCAAGCCAACCGCTCCGACCGCATGCGGAGCAGGCGTATCAGGCCGAGCTGGCTGCGCTGCGGGCTGTGGACGACCGGCCGCGGCCACCGCATTGGCGGCTTTCGCCCTGGGCGGTGCTGACCTACCTGATGGGCGACACTCTGTCCGACGGCACCGTGATCTCACCGAAGTATGTCGGCTCCCGCCGACTGATCGAGGTGGCGGTGGCAACCCTGGCAACCGATCGCGCACTGCTCCTGCTCGGAGTTCCGGGTACGGCCAAGTCCTGGGTGTCGGAGCACCTGGCCGCCGCGATCTCCGACGACTCGACCTTGATGATCCAGGGCACCTCGGGCACAGCGGAGGAGGCCATCAGGTACGGCTGGAACTATGCCCGGCTGATCGCCGAAGGCCCGAGCCCGCAGGCGTTGGTTCCTTCGCCGGTGATGGTGGCCATGGAGCGCGGCTCGATCGCCCGGATCGAAGAGCTCACCCGGATCCCCGCGGAGGTGCAGGACGCTCTGATCATGATTTTGTCCGAGAAGACATTGCCAATCCCGGAACTTGGCCAAGAAACCCAGGCCCTACGGGGATTCAATGTGATCGCAACTGCCAATGACCGCGACAAGGGGATCAACGAGCTGTCTTCGGCGCTCCGGCGACGCTTCAACACTGTCGTCATGCCACTACCGCACAGTGAGGACGACGAGGTGAACATCGTTACCACTCGAGTCGCGGATCTCTCGTCCTCGCTGGAACTGCCCGAGGTTCCGGCGGCAGTTGATGAGATCCGGCGGGTGGTGACGGTGTTCCGTGAACTGCGATCCGGCGTCACGGCAGACGGCCGCACCAAGCTCAAGTCACCGTCCGGGTCGCTCTCGACGGCAGAGGCCATCTCAGTGATCACCAGTGGCATTGCTCTGTCGGCCCATTTCGGTGACGGTCACCTCAGCCCGGCCGACATCGCCGGCGGCATCGTTGGTGCGGTGATCAGGGACCCGGTCGCCGATCGGGTGGCGTGGAGCGAGTACCTCGAAGTCGTCGCCCGCGAGCGAGACGGCTGGTCGGAGTTCTATACGGCCTGCCGCGACGTCTCGTGACGTCAACGGTGTCGCCGCCGGCCGTTGACGACCATGTCATCGACCACAGGGCTGCAGCGGAGCAGCCGCCGGTCGAGGTGTTCGGCATCCGCCACCACGGGCCCGGTTCGGCCCGCTCACTGGTGGCAGCGCTAGCGGATTACGAGCCGGATGCCGTGCTCATCGAAGGCCCTGCGGATGCTGATCCCTTGCTCCATTGGGCTCTAGCCGATGGAATGACGCCGCCACTGGCCCTGCTCGGGTACGCCCCCGATCATCCGCAGACCGCGGCGTTTTGGCCGTATGCGATCTTCTCTCCTGAGTGGCAAGCCATTACCTACTCGCTGCAGCGCGACATCGAGGTTGCCTTCTGCGACCTTCCCGCATCCGCGGTACTCGCCCGGTGGCCGCGCGGCCAGGCACATGATGATAATGATGATGATCTTGCGCAGCCAGCCGACGCGCCAGACGAGACGTTCCCAGCACCCTTGCTCGAGCAGCATGATCCGTTGGCTGTGCTGGCGCAGGCGGCCGGCTATGACGATCCGGAGCGGTGGTGGGACGACCTTGTGGAGTCACGGCTGGATTCGTCCTCGCCCTTCCCCATGATCACCGATGCGATGGCTGAGCTGCGGATGATCATGGGTCAAGACGGCCGGTATGCGAACCGGGAGGCCAGGCGTGAGGCGTACATGCGCCAGCAGATCCGCGTGGCTCTCAAGCGCGGTCGGGAACGCGTGGCCGTGGTCTGCGGCGCCTGGCACGCGCCTGTGCTGCGCTGGCCGCTGCCGCCGGCGGCCGGCGACGTGCGGACACTGCGTGGCATGCCTCGACGCAAGATCATCTTGACCTGGGTGCCATGGACGCATCAGCGACTCGCCTCCGCCACCGGCTATGGGGCCGGAGTCGACTCGCCCGGCTGGTATCACCATCTTTGGGTCGCCCCGGATCGGCCGATCGTGCGTTGGCTGACCAAGGTCGCCCAAGCTTTGCGTGTCCGGGACCTTCCGGTGTCGAGTGCGCACGTCATCGAGGCCGTCCGGCTCGCGGAAACGTTAGCTTCCCTGCGCGGGCGGCCGCTGGCCGGCTTGACGGAGGTCACCGAGGCCACGCGCGCGGTCCTGTGTGACGGTGATGAGTTGGCCGTCCGCTACGTCACGGATCATCTCGTGGTTGGCCAGGCGCTCGGCTCGGTCAATGGCGGTGTGCCAACCGTCCCCTTGGAGGCCGACCTGCTTCGCACCTGCCGCACATTGCGGGTCAGGCGCGAGGCGCAGGTGCGGTTTCACGATCTCGACCTGCGCAGGGCTATCGATCAAGCCCGGTCCCAGCTATTCCATCGGCTGCGGCTGCTTGGACTCCGGTGGATCACACCGGCGGAGAGCGGCGTGCAAAGTCAGGGCACCTTCCGGGAGACATGGGAATCGCGATGGGAGCCCGAATACTCAGTCGCCATCGTCGAGGCATCGGTGTGGGGGACGACCGTGGAGTCGGCAGCGACAGCACGGGTGGAAAAGATCATCGCTGAAGGCTCTTTGGTCGAGCTGACGCAAGCAATCGAGCGCTGTCTGCTCGCCGATCTGCCGCGGGCACTAGACGGTCTGCTCGCCACGCTGGCCGACAAGGCCGCGCTCGACGCAGACGTCGTGCACCTGATGGACGCATTGCCCGCGCTGGCCCGGGCGCAGCGCTACGGCGACGTACGGCAGACCGACACCCGGGCGTTGCGCAAGGTAAGCGAGGTGCTGGTCGTCCGGATCTGCGCTGGTCTCCGACAAGCGGTCGCACATCTGGAGGCGACCAACGCGGCCACCATGCGGCGCCGGATTGATGACGTCCACACCGCGATCGGGCTCCTTACCGAATCGGCGCAGCAGGGCCAAGACTCGACGACCGCGGCACACCCCGATGTTCGTTCCCGCTGGCTCGAGACCCTGGTCGCGCTGAGCGACCGAACTGATGTACATGGACTCTTGCTGGGTCGAATCGTCCGATTGCTGCTGGATGCGGAGCAGCTCAGTGACGCCGCCGTACGGCTGCAACGTGCCTTGTCAGCGGGAGTTCCGGCCGCCGAGAAGGCCGCCTGGGTGGACGGCTTCTTCGCCGACGGCGCGCTGCTGCTGATTCATGATGCGGAGTTGCGGGGCCTGCTCGATGAGTGGATATGCCAGCTGGACGATTCACAGTTCGTCGATATGTTGCCGCTCCTGCGGCGTACATTCGGCACGTTCGCCGCTGCGGAGCGCCAGGTGATCGCAGAACGGATCTCAGTTCGCGCTGCGGATCTCGATCGTCAGCGTCCGGAGGAGCAGGTTGACCTCGGGCTGGCAGCAGCCGCTCTGGCTACGGTCGAGTTCATTCTGGGCAGGCGTCATGGCTGAGGCGTCAGGACGGACTGAGCGCCCGACCAGGCTGTTGCGTTGGCGGTTGCTGCTCGGGGAGGCGTCCGCCGAGGAGCTGGATACTTCCCTGAGCCGGGAGGAGCAGCAGATGGATGCCGCGCTTGCCGCGCTCTACGACGCGGCCGAGGAGGATGGCATTGGCTCGCGGCGATCGGGCGGCCTCGGCTCCTCTGCGCCGCGGGTCGCCCGTTGGCTCGGCGACATCCGGACTTACTTTCCGACCAGCGTGGTCCAGGTGATGCAACGAGATGCCATCGAGCGGTTGCATCTCACCTCGATGCTGTTGGAGCCGGAGCTGCTTGATTCCATCCAGCCCGACGTTCATCTGGTCAGCTCCTTGGTGAGTCTCAGCCACGTCATGCCGGAGTCCACGAAGCGGACCGCGCGGGTGGTGGTCGGCCAGGTCGTTGCCGAGATCGAGCGGCGGATCGCCAACAAGACCCGCGCTGCTGTTACGGGCGCGGTCAGCCGTGCCAGCCGGACCCATCGCCCCCGACCGCGAGATATCGACTGGAACTCAACGATCCGCCGCAATCTCGATCACTACCTTCCGGAGCAGCGCACGATCGTCCCGGAGCGACTCGTCGGGTACGGCCGCGGCGCGAACGCCAGCGTGAAGGAGGTCGTGGTCGCAATCGACCAGTCCGGATCCATGGCGGAGTCAGTCGTCTACGCCGCGGTCTTTGGAGCCACCCTTGCGTCGATCCGGTCCGTGAAGACGTCGGTCGTTGCCTTTGACACCGAAATCGCCGATCTCACCGACAAGCTCTCCGACCCGGTCGACGTCCTCTTCGGATGTCAACTCGGCGGCGGCACGGACATCAATCGGGCGCTGGCGTACTGTCAGCAGTTGATCACCCGGCCGACCGAGTCGATCTTGGTGCTGATCTCAGATCTCTACGAGGGCGGCATCGCCGAGGAGATGCTGCGCCGCATTGCCGAGCTGCTGCGTGCTGGTGTCACCGTTGTGGCCTTGCTGGCCTTGTCGGATTCGGGTGCGCCAGCCTACGACCATGAACACGCCGCGGCGCTGGCTGCGCTGGGCGTTCCAGCATTTGCCTGCACGCCGGACCTGTTTCCCGATCTTCTGGCCGTCGCCATAAGCAAAGGTGACATCGGTCGCTGGGCTGCGATGGTCGCGAGTGAGGCCGCCGCTCCTAGTGGAGCTGCGGAGCCGCCGGCGGACATATCCGCCGTGAGATGATCGGCTCCGTGACAGCCGTCTCGTCCACCGGGTGGCGTGGCTGGCACTTGGCGGCCGGTGGAGCCGCACTCGCGGTGTCGCTGCAACTGTTGGGGCTTTACCGTGTCGCCGGCCCGCCCCAGCCGCCCTGGTTTCCACTTGCCGACAAACTCGAACATGCCGTGGGATTTGCCCTTCCGGTGATGTTGATCTTGCTGGCAGCAGCGCTGCGCCGTCCGGGGGGCCTGCAGTGGCCCAGTCCCGCCACACAAGCAGTGGTAGTTGGCGTCTTTGCGGCGCACGCTGTCGTAAGTGAGCTGATTCAGCATGTGTGGTACCTCCATCGGACTGGTGATCCGTTCGATGTGGTTGCGGACTGGGTAGGTATCGCAGCCGGGATGGTGCTGCTTCGGGTGATCGTGCTGCGCGGATCTCGCGGTGCCTACCGAGGGCTTGCCGCATCATGAACCAGCCGACGGCCCGGGAGCCGGTTGCCGGGGATCTGCTGGTGGCGAGCATCATGCTTGCCGACGGCGTCTTCAACCAGACCG
>DASUYM010000208.1:0-18206 GCA_036377435.1 Propionibacteriaceae bacterium | reverse complement strand
CCTGCCAGGACCTGCTGCAGGCCAAGGCGGCGATCATCGGGGCGCACCGCGCGATGGCCGCCGAGGGCCGGCAGGTGCCGCTCATCGCCCAGGTCACCGTCGAGACCACCGGCACGATGCTGCTCGGCACCGAGATCGGCGCCGCGCTCACCGCCCTCGAGCCGCTCGGCATCGACCTGATCGGTCTCAATTGCGCAACCGGTCCGGCGGAAATGAGCGAGCACCTCCGGCACCTGTCCCGGCATGCCCAGATCGGCGTGAGCTGCATGCCGAATGCCGGGCTGCCGCAGCTGACGGCCGACGGTGCGTTCTATCCGCTGCAGCCGATCGAGCTGGCTGACGCCCTGGAACAGTTTGTCGGCGAATTCGGTCTCGGCCTGGTGGGGGGCTGCTGCGGTACGGGACCGGAGCATCTGCGGCAGGTTGTCATGCGCCTGGAGGGCCGGACGGCTGGTGCCCGTTCGCCGAGCCATGTCCCTGCCGCAGCCTCGCTCTACGCTGAGGTGCCCTTCCGCCAGGACACCAGCTACCTGTCGATCGGGGAGCGGACCAACGCCAACGGGTCAAAGGCGTTTCGCGAGGCGCTGTTGGGCGAGCGCTGGGATGACTGCGTCGAGATAGCGCGGTCCCAGATCCGGGACGGCGCCCACATGCTCGATCTCAATGTCGACTACGTGGCCCGAGACGGCGTCGCAGACATGCGAGAGCTGGCATTCCGACTGGCGACGGCTTCGACGCTGCCCATCGTGCTGGACTCCACCGAGCCGGCGGTGCTGCAGGCAGGCCTGGAATGTCTCGGTGGACGCGCGGTGATCAATTCCGCGAACTACGAGGACGGCGACGGGCCCGACTCCCGATTCTGCCGGGTCATGGAGTTGGTCGCCGAACATGGGGCGGCAGTGATCGTGTTGACCATCGACGAGGAAGGCCAAGCGCGTACGGCGGAATGGAAGGTACGCGTAGCCGCGCGCGCGATCAACGACATCACCGAGAACTGGGGACTGCGTCAGAGCGACATCATCATCGACTGCCTCACCTTCCCCATTGCCACCGGCCAGGAGGAAACCCGCCGGGACGGCATCGAGACCATCGAGGCGATTCGCGAGGTCAAGCGGCTCTTCCCGGACGTGCAGACCACGCTTGGTCTGTCCAACATCTCCTTCGGTCTCAACCCGGCCGCTCGAGTCGTGCTCAACTCCGTCTTCCTGAACGAATGCATAGAGGCCGGGCTGGACTCCGCCATCGTGCACGCAGCCAAGATCATCCCCATCGCCCGGATCCCCGACGAGCAACGAGAAGTGGCGCTGGACATGGTCTACGACCGGCGCCGCCCCGCCACCGCCACCGAGCCGGCGTACGACCCACTGCAACGCTTCCTCGAGCTCTTCGAAGGAGTGACGACAGCCGATACCAAGGCCGAGCGAGCCGCCGAGCTGCTTAGGCTCCCCGTCAGCGAACGGTTACAGCGCCGCATAATCGACGGCGAGGCCAAGGGTCTGTCGGATGATCTTGATGCCGCGCTCGCGGAGGGCAGGCCGGCCATGGAGATCATCAACTCCGACCTGTTGACCGGCATGCGGGTGGTCGGGGAGCTTTTCGGGTCCGGCCAGATGCAGCTGCCGTTCGTGTTGCAGTCGGCCGAGGTGATGAAGGCCGCGGTCGCCTACCTCGAGCCGCACCTGGAGAAGACCGACGCTCGCGGTAAGGGCACCATCGTGCTCGCAACCGTGAAGGGCGATGTGCATGACATTGGCAAGAACCTGGTGGACATCATCCTCACCAACAATGGCTACACCGTGGTGAATCTGGGGATCAAGCAGCCCGTCGGCGCGATCATCGATGCAGCAGAGGAGCACCACGCTGACGCGATCGGTATGTCGGGGCTGCTGGTGAAGTCCACGGTCGTGATGAAGGAGAACCTGGAGGAGCTCAACCGGCGGGGGATTGCCACCGCGTATCCGGTCTTCTTGGGCGGAGCGGCGCTGACCCGCGCGTACGTCGAGCAGGATCTCCGTGCGATCTTCGCCGGCGAGGTCCGCTACGCCCGAGACGCCTTTGAAGGGCTGCGCCTGATGGACGCGCTGATGGCGGTCAAGCGCGGTGTCGAGGGGGCTGCGCTGCCGGCGCCCAGGGAGCGGCGCGTCAAGGCTCGCGGGGCCACGATCGTTGAGGAACGGATCGAGACCGAGGCCGCCCGGCGTTCCGATGTAGCGGTCGACATTGATGTGCCAACTCCGCCGTTTTGGGGCGATCGGATAGTCAAAGGCATCTCGCTGTCCGATGTCGCGGCCTACCTCGATGAGCGGGCGACCTTCATGGGCCAGTGGGGTCTCAAAGGCTCAAGGAACGGCGTGTCGTACGAGGAGCTCGTCGAGACCGAAGGCCGGCCCCGGCTGCGCGGGTGGCTGGACCGCATCCAGACCGACGCGATCGCGGAGTTCGCCGTGGTCTATGGCTATTGGCCCTGCTACAGCGACGGCAACGAGCTCGTCGTGCTCCGTGCTGGAGGGGATGCTGCCGACCCGGCCGCAGAACTGCAGCGCTATGCCTTCCCACGGCAAACCCGCGGGCGCTTCCTCTGTCTCGCCGACTTCTTCCGTGATCGGCAGTTGGCCGAACTCAAGGGTCCGGACGTCGTGGCGTTCCACCTGGTGACAATGGGGTCGCAGGTTGCAAAGGTGACTGCCAGCCTGTTCGAGCAGAACGCTTACCGGGACTATCTCGAGTTGCACGGGCTCAGCGTGCAACTGACCGAGGCGCTGGCCGAGATGTGGCACGCCCGGGTGCGGGCGGACCTAGGCTTCGCTCCCGACGACGGCCAGATGGAGGACATGATCCGCGACCAGGCTTACCGAGGCTCGCGGTACTCCTTCGGTTATCCGGCCTGCCCTGAGCTGGATGACCGGCGCAAGCTGGTGGCGCTGCTCCGACCACAACGGATCGGCGTTGAACTATCTGAGGAACTGCAGCTGCATCCCGAGCAGTCAACCGACGCGCTGATCGTTCATCATCCGGAGGCGAAGTACTTCAACGCCCGGTAGCGCGACGCTGATTTGCGCGCGCGGCAGCGGCTGGAAGAATGGCCGCGCCATGAGCGACACGACAACCTCAACGCTGGCCGCCGCCCTGTGGGATTTCGACGGCACGCTTGCCGACACGGAGCCGCTCTGGATCGCCGCGGAGTACGACCTGATCCATCAGCTGGGGGGCACCTGGTCGGAGGAGCACGCAGAGCAGCTAGTGGGCAACTCATTGCTGGACTCGGGCTCCTACATCTTGAATGCGATTGGCCGAGTGGATCTCAGCCCCGCATGGGTCGTGGAACAGCTGCTGACCGACGTCGTCGACCATATTCGGCAGCACCCGATCTTCTGGCGTCCCGGGGCGATCGAGTTGCTCGACTCCTTCGCCGCCGCAGGTGTTCCTTGCGCATTGGTATCAGCGTCGTACCGGGTGCTGCTGGACGCCGCCCTCAGCCAACTGCCCGAGGGAACGTTCCAGGTATCGGTGGCGGGGGATGAGGTAAGCCGCGGCAAGCCACACCCGGAACCCTATGAGAAGGCCTGTACGGCCCTGGGCGTGTCCGCGCGGCATTGCGTGGTCCTCGAAGACTCCGAGACGGGCTGCCGCGCCGGTAACGCCGCCGGAGCGTTGGTGGTCGCCGTGCCCAACCGCGTGGTGATCCCAGAGGCTCCGCGGCGGCTCCACATCCGTTCCCTCGCTGAGCTGGACGCAGCTGCCGTGGCGAAAATGCTGGAGCAGTTCAATGGGGGCTGATCAATGAGGACTCATCCCTCTGCGAGCGCCGGTAGGCGCCCGCTAGCGACCGGAGGAACGATAAGCGAAACACGCCCTTCGTTTCGACAACGGCTTCCACGGGCGCCGCGCGAGCAGAGAAAAGGGGCTCTGGCGCGCCGCGTGCTCGCCGGAGCTGCCGTCCTGTTGCTTCTCTGCGCATGCCGCACGCCCGGCGAGCCGCCGGCGCCAACCCCCACCGCAAGCTCGACGCCGAGACCGTTCACCGTGATGTCGACTGACCTCATCCGTGTCACCGATCCAGCGGCCATTACCGACGCCGCATCAACCGTTCTCGCGCTCAACGCTTTTCAGCGGCTGATGACGGCCGACCCCGGAGGTTCGGTCCTGAAGCCGGACGCAGCGCGGGACTGTCTATTTACCTCCTCAACCACCTACACCTGCACCCTCAATGAGGATCTGGCATTCCACAACGGGCATCCGTTGACCTCCAGCGACGTGAAATTCAGCATCGAGCGGGCGGCACGGCTCAACGTTCCGGGCTCCTCGGCGGTGTCGCTGTCCTCCCTCCGTAGGATCCAGACGCCTGACCAGCAGACGGTACGGTTCGTGCTGAGCCGGGTTGACACCCAGTTCGGCTGGGCGTTGGCTTCGCCTGCGGCGTCGATTGTCGATGAAGAGGTCTACGACGCGGACCGGGTGCGGGACCTGAACGATTCCATCGTCGGGTCGGGCCCCTTCACGGTGGCCAAGTACACCGGAAACCAGCTGCAACTCAGCCGCTACGCGGGCTACGTCGGACGTAATCCGGCCCAGCTTCCCGCCTTGGTGTACCGCAGCGTGGCCGATTCGCCGACGATCGAGGACGCCATGACAAAAGGAGCCGTCGACGTGGTCTGGAGAGGTCTCGATGCGCCGGCGGTCACCCGATTCAGCCAACAGGTAAGGCAGAACCCCAACCACGAGACCACCAACGGCTTTGCCGAGAACGTGCTCGGCGGCGCGCGGGTGCTGCAACTGGAATGGTCGCCGACCTCGCGCATGCGGTCGAACAATGCGCTACGGCAGGCGATAGCGGTCGCACTGCAAGGTGACCGTACGTCCGATTCCATCGTTCCGAACGGCGTGGTTGGGCATACTGCTGCATTTCCGCTCGGCGGAAAGGCCAAGCCCAAGGTGACCTGGAAGAGCCGGATCAACCTCACGCTCGGCTACGACGCCTCTATGCCGAATGGCCAGGACATCGCGACCCAGATCCGCGGCCGGTTGGAGAACACTGGCGGGCTGAGCGTGCAGCTCAAGCCTGGAGCGATGGATGCAGACCTGAACCTGGTTGACCGGAAAGCCTGGACGGCGACAGCCCTGGCATGGCTGCAGCCCTACCTCGATGCGCCGCTGCCGTCGGCCGCGTCGACCGTGAAGACCATTGAAACCGAGTTTCGTGCGACCACGGATAGTGACACGGCGAATCAGCTGCTGGCCGCCCTCCAGCAGCAGGCGGCTGTGGATCTGACCGTGCTGCCGATCAGCCAGTCTGACGAGCATGTCTACGTACGGCGCGGTGTCGAGATGGGCGGCTCCTACGGCCCTGGCTTGCAGCTTGGATTCTTCGGTATCAGCAATGGCTGAGCAGCACCAGCTCTCCGGTGTCCGGCTCGGGCCACTCCAGGCGGGGGAGCGGATTACCCTCACCGACCCGAAGGGACGCCGGCACTCGATCCTGCTCACCGTGGGTGCACAGTTCCATACCGCCAAGGGTGCCGTCAGCCACGACGAGCTCATCTCCCACCCCGAAGGCATCGTCGTGAGCTCGACGGGTGGCACACAATTCTTGGCGACGAGGCCACTGCTGAACGAGTTCACCGTGAGCATGCCGCGTGGTGCGGCGGTGATCTACCCGAAGGACGCCGCCCAGATCCTGATGGCTGCAGACATCTTTCCCGGCGCCCGGGTGCTGGAAGCGGGCGCCGGATCCGGTGCTCTGACCTGCAGTCTGCTGCGCGCGATCGGTCCGAGCGGGCGGTTGATCTCCTACGAGCGGCGCGAAGACTTTGCGACCATCGCCCGACGCAACGTCGAGAACTTTTTCGGGGCACGTCCGCCCAGCTGGGACCTTCGAGTGGCTGATCTGCTCGAGTCGCGCACGGGGGAGACCCTCGATCGCGTTGTCCTCGACCTGCTCGCGCCATGGCAGTGCGTTGCGGCATTGGCTGAGGTGCTGGTTCCGGGTGGGGTGTTCTGCGCCTACGTCGCGACCACAACCCAGCTCGCCGAAACGGTGGAGACTTTGCGTATTCACAGCGGCTTTACCGAGCCGGAAGCCACTGAGTCACTCGTCCGCGCCTGGCACGTTGAGGGGCTAGCCGTACGACCGCGGCACGATATGGTAGGCCACACTGGATTTGTGATCACAGCACGGCGACTGGCGCCAGGGTTCACAGCACCGTTACGCAAACGTCGCCCAGCACGCGGCGCGTACGGCGAAGATTACAAAGGACCGCGCAGCCAGCCCGGGTAGGGTCTTGACAAAGGAGGTGTGTCATGACCGGACATATTCACGATCGCGCTCCGTACGAGGACCGCGAATCTCTGATAGCCCAAATTGGTGCGCTCAGAGACGAGCTTGATCGACTACGGGATCGGGTATCGTCACACCCGCACGACATCGCGATGCTCGAGCGACGCCTAGCCGACGCTCGCTCTGATGCCCGGACCACCGCCGCCAACAACGAGCGCCTTGCGGCCACGCTGCGTGAGGCGCGGGACCAGATCGTGTCCTTGAAAAATGAGGTTGATCGCCTGGCGCAGCCTCCGGCCAGCTTCGCAGTCTTCCTCGCCGCGCGCGAGGAGCACACCGCAGACATCTTTACCGCTGGTCG
The DNA here is from genome assembly GCA_036377435.1 of Propionibacteriaceae bacterium. Classification (GTDB taxonomy): domain Bacteria; phylum Actinomycetota; class Actinomycetes; order Propionibacteriales; family Propionibacteriaceae; genus Microlunatus. The sequence continues at coordinate 11,571 of DASUYM010000208.1, read as the reverse complement.
CAAGATGCGAGTCAGTGTGAGTCCTGATGTTGATCTTGAAGCGCTGACGCCCGGCAAGGAGGTGATGGTCAACGAGGCGATGAACGTGGTGAAGGTCCTCGAGTTCGACGAGGTCGGAGAGGTCGTGCTGCTCAAGGAGATGCTCGAGGACGGTGACCGGGCACTGGTGATCGGCCATGGTGATGAGGAAAGCGTCGTCCGCCTCGCCTATCGGCTTCGTGATCAACACCTGCGCTCCGGCGACTCGCTGCTGATCGACCGTCGGGTGCATTTCGCGTACGAGCGGATCCCGAAGCTGGACGTGGAGGAGCTGGTGCTGGAGGAGGTGCCCGACATCGACTACACCGTGATCGGCGGTCTGGGCAACCAAATCGAGGCCATCCGGGATGCGGTCGAGCTGCCGTTCCTGCACAAGGAACTCTTCGCCGAGCATGAGCTCAAGGCACCCAAGGGCATCCTGCTCTATGGACCGCCAGGTTGTGGCAAGACCTTGATCGCCAAGGCCGTCGCCAACTCGCTGGCGAAGAAGGTCAGCGAGCGAACCGGGGAGGAGGGACGCAGCTTTTTCCTCAATATCAAGGGTCCTGAACTGCTGAACAAGTACGTCGGCGAGACTGAGCGGCACATCCGCCTGGTCTTCCAGCGTGCCCGCGACAAGGCAAGCGATGGCATGCCGGTGATCGTCTTCTTCGACGAGATGGATTCGCTGTTCCGGACTCGTGGGTCAGGTGTCTCCTCTGACGTGGAGAACACCATCGTGCCGCAGCTGTTGAGTGAGATCGACGGCGTTGAGGGTCTGGACAACGTGATCATCATCGGCGCCTCCAACCGCGAGGACATGATCGATCCGGCAATTCTGCGACCGGGGCGCCTGGATGTGAAGATCAAGATCGAGCGACCGGACGCGGAGGCCGCGCGGGAGATCTTCAGCAAGTACCTGACTCCGACCCTGCCGCTGCATCCGGAGGATCTCGCCGAATTCGATCATGATCCGCAGATGTGTGTCCAGGCCATGATCGACCGGACGGTTGGCCGGATGTATGAGGAGTCGGAGGAGAACCAGTTCCTGGAGGTCACCTACGCCGGCGGAGACAAGGAGGTCCTCTACTTCAAGGACTTCAACTCCGGGGCGATGATCCAAAACGTCGTGGACCGGGCCAAGAAGATGGCGATCAAGGACTTCCTCGAAACCGGCGTACGAGGCTTGCGGATCGGCCACCTGCTGCAGGCCTGCCTGGATGAGTTCGCCGAGAACGAGGATCTGCCCAACACCACCAACCCGGATGACTGGGCGAAGATCTCCGGAAAGAAGGGTGAGCGGATCGTTTTCATCCGGACGCTCATCTCCTCTAAGCAGGGCACCCAACCAGGCCGGTCGATCGACACCGTTTCCAACACGGGTCAATATCTTTAGAATTCCGCTCGCGCATATCGCGCCCCACGCCGAGTCGTTCGTCGTTGATCGCGAACGGAAAAGCGTGTTCGCGATCAACACCTGCACTCCTCGGCACGCGATTCCGACGCTCGCCGAATTAGAGGCTCGCTGCGCTCGCCTGGTGCCCGCGTGAGCCTCAGCGCGACTAACCCCGTGAGATGAGATGCCTAGAGGGTGGCTCCGCGGAAGTCCTGGCTCTGGCGTGCTGGATGAGCCGGAGCCCGGCGCGCCAGCCGATGAGGAACAGGCCGAGTACAAGGCTGGCGACAAGGACGAAGGACAGCTGTACGCCAGCGCCGGTGAGTAGCCGGAGGGTCATCCCGCCTACGACGGTGCCCAGCCAAACCGCGACCCCGGAGGTCAGCGAGAGCGGATGCCGCCAGGTGCGCCCAATGACCGTCCCAGCCAAGCAACCGGCGAGAAAGGGCCAAGCCGTGTGCGCCACGCCAAGCAGGTCGGTCGCCTCCTGGTGGCTGCTCCGCCCGACGATCGCAAAGACTGTGATGCAAATCACGTCCACCGCAATCGCCGGGAGGATCTGCATGAACCTCACACTACGCTGAGGCCATGGCTTCCACAGCCGATCGTGATGAGTCCGCTACGGCGGGCTCGGAGCTGGCTGCCCGCCTGAACACTCGGGTCATGGGAATCGAGACCGAGTACGGCATCAGCGCGCTCGCGCCCGCGTCGCCTCCGCTGCCCAGTGGATTTGGCGGTGCGTTCGTTGAGGACGACCTGCACCCCATGCAGCTGTCCAACCATGTCGTCAAGGCCTACGGCGCGTCAGCCCCGGGCCAGCCGGCCGGGTGGGATTACGAGACTGAGACTCCGCTGCGGGACATCCGCGGGTACGAGATCTCCCGAGCCGCGGCCCACCCCGACCAGCTGACCGACACCGACCTCGGCATGGCCAACGTCATCTTGACCAACGGGGCGCGGCTCTATGTCGACCACGCGCATCCGGAGTATTCCAGCCCGGAGGTGACGTGCGCGCTCGACGCGGTGCGCTATGACAAGGCCGGCGAGGCCGTGATGGCGATCGCCGCGCAGCGCGCCACACAGTCATTGGGGCGCTCGGTCCGGCTCTACAAGAACAACACAGACGGCAAGGGAGCCTCCTACGGCACCCACGAGAACTACCTGCTGCAGCGCAGTACACCCTTCGACCGGATTGTGACGCAGTTCACGGCCTTTCTCGTCTCGCGGCAGGTGATCACCGGAGCCGGTCGCGTAGGCGTGGGTCAATCCAGCCAGACTCCCGGCTTCCAGATCAGCCAACGCGCCGATTTCTTCGAGGCTGAGGTTGGGCTGGAGACCACGCTCAACAGGCCGATCATCAACACCCGCGACGAGCCGCACGCCGACGCGAGCCGGCATCGCAGACTGCACGTGATCACCGGCGATGCCAACCTGTCGGAGATCTCGACCTATCTCAAACTTGGTACCGCGTCCTGGGTGCTGCGGGTTATCGAGGCGGGCGAGCTGGCCGCTGACGTGCGGCTGGACGGACCTGTCGCGGCCATGCGGTCGGTCAGCCACGATCTCCTGGTTCGGGAACCCCTCTACTTACTCGACGGACCGACCATGACCGCCCTGGACCTCCAAGAGGTGTACCTGGACGCGTGCCGCAACCACTACGAACGAATTGCCGGAGATCTCACCGAGACGGCTCGAATTGAGGCGAAAGACATCTTCAGCCGCTGGCAGGACTGTCTGGATGCGCTACGCACCGACATTTTCAGTCTCGCCGATCAGCTCGACTGGGTCGCCAAGCTCAAGCTGTTGGAGTCCTATCGCCAGCGCGACGGGCTGAGCTGGTCCGCCCCGAAGCTGGCCCTGATCGACCTCCAGTACGCCGACGTCGACCCGCGACGCAGCCTGTACCGGGCGCTGCTGACCAATGGGAAGATGCGGCGACTCGTCACCGATGACGACATCGAGCGGGCACGCACCACCCCACCGGATGACACCCGGGCCTACTTCCGGGGCCGTGTCATGGAGAAGTTCGGATCTTCGGTGGTGGCGGCTTCCTGGGACTCGGTGATCTTCGACGTTCCCGACCGCCCTGCGCTGCAGCGACTGCCTCTGCTTGACCCGCTGCGAGGCACCAGGGAACAGGTTGGCCAAATGATCGACGAATGCAGTTCCGTCACCGAACTGTTCGCAGCCCTGGGTCGTTAGCGACCACTCGCTGCATCAAATGTCATGGCCTTGTGGGTGGCGTTGGTTACGCTTGAGGCCAGCACAGACGAGGAGCAGGCATGGCTGAGTCAGAGCAGAGCCAACGTAAGGCACGGCGGGCCGACGATCGCGAGATCGAGGAGCTGGCGCCTGCTGACACGGCGCACAAGGCGGAACTGGACTCAGAGGTGGACTCGTTGCTGGACGAAATCGACGACGTTCTCGAGGTCAACGCCGAGGAGTTCGTGCGCTCGTTCGTTCAGAAGGGCGGCCAGTGAACGACGGACGACATGTCGTTGAGCTGACCTCAGAGTTCTTTCGTATCGGGTCTTCTTCCTTTACCGACTTCGCCTCACGTGTGGCCCCGGACGTCTTGCCGTCCTCGCGTACGGCGGCTGGCGGGCTCGGTGACCTCTCGCCCCACGGCACAACGATCGTCGCCGCGACCTTCCCTGGTGGTGTTGTGATGGCCGGTGACCGCAGGGCAACCATGGGAAACGTCATCGCGCAACGCGACATCGAGAAAGTGTTTCCCGCCGACGAGTTCTCGATCATCGGAATTGCCGGCGCTGCTGGCCTCGCGGTTGAGCTGGTGGGCTTGTTCCAAGTCGAGCTGGAGCACTACGAGAAGATCGAGGGCGCCCCGCTCTCCCTGGTAGGCAAGGCGAACCGGCTGGCCACCATGATCCGACTGAATCTCGGGCTCGCCATGCAAGGCCTTGTGGTCGTGCCCCTGTTCGCCGGCTGGGATGAAACAACCGGGGATGGCCGAATCTTTTCCTATGACGCAACCGGCGGCCGCTACGAGGAGCACGCTTACTTCTCGGTCGGGTCCGGCGCGGTTTTCGCCCGGGGGTCGCTGAAGAAGCTCTATCGGCCTGATTTCGACGCGAACGAGGCGGCTATGGCAGTGATTCAAGCGCTGTATGACGCTGCTGACGACGACTCGGCGACCGGCGGACCAGACATGGCGCGGAAGATCTTTCCGATGGTTCTGGCTGCGACTGAGGACGGCGTTCAGCGTTTGGGCGACGAGCAGATCACCGACCTTATCGGCCAGCTCATGGCAAGCCGCGCCGCGCGACCCGACGGACCCGGGGCTCCACTTGCTTAGGACGCACCCATGAGCATGCCGTTCTACGTCGCCCCCGAGCAGCAGATGAAGGATCGGGCGGACTACGCCCGCAAAGGCATCGCTCGGGGCCGTTCAGTGGTCGTCTTGCACTATGCCGATGGCATCTTGTTCGTGGCCGAGAACCGGTCACAGGCGCTGCACAAGGTCAGCGAGATCTACGATCGCATCGCTTTCGCGGCAGTCGGTCGATACAACGAGTTCGAGAACCTGCGCCAGGCCGGAATACGTTACGCCGACGTGCGCGGCTACACCTACGACCGCACCGATGTGACGGCGCGCGGGCTGGCCAACACGTACGCGCAGGTGCTTGGCACCATCTTCTCTTCGGGCGGCGATAAGCCGTACGAGGTGGAGATCGTGGTTGCCGAGCTCGGCGCCACGCCTGCGCTCGACCAGATCTACCGGCTGACCTATGACGGCTCGGTGGCCGACGAAGCGAACTTCGCCGTCATGGGCGGGTCTGCCGATGTCATAGCCGAAGTTGTCAGTCGCGGATTCAGTCCCGGCCTCGGCCTCGCCGACGCAGCCCGGCTCGCGGTCCGCGGGCTCGGCTCCGACGGAGGCCCGAATGCGGCGCCGCGGGCGCTGGGCGTGGAGGCTTTGGAGGTCGCCGTTCTCGATCGGAACAGGGCTATGCCCCGCAAGTTCCGGCGTATCAAGGGTGATCGGCTTGCAGCCTTGCTCGCCGATGGACCCGGGGCGACGGGCGATGACGGCGGGGAGGAGCGCCAGCAGAAGCCCGCCACGTGAACGAGACCACGCCATCCGCCGGCGCCAAGCAGCGCCAGGTCAGCCGCGTCGTGATCATCGGTGCGGGCCTCATTGGGGCGTCGATTGGGTGCGCACTCTCAGCGACCGGTTACGCGGTCCACCTGCGTGACCACAAGATCAGCCACGCCAGAGTCGCCGCTGGCCTGGGTGCCGGCACAGTCGATCCTGCCGTGTCCGCCGAGGTGGCCCTAGTCGTGGTGGCCGTGCCGCCAGGCGCCATTCCTGATCTTGTGGTTCACAGTCTGCAGGCCTATCCGAACGCAACGGTCACTGACGTCGGCTCGGTGAAGGCAGGGGTGCTCGACACTTTGTGGCGGCGCAATGTCGACCTCGGTCGTTATGTCGGCTCGCACCCCATGGCTGGCTCGCATCATTCGGGACCGATGACCGCACATCCGGACTTGTTCGTCGACCGTACCTGGGTCGTCACACCACACCGCAGGTCGGCAGCCGAATCGGTGGAACGGGTCCGGGCCGCAGTCCGAGCCTGCCGCGCCCGCGAGATGATCATGGACGTTGACGACCACGACGCTGCGGTCGCTCGGGTATCCCACTTGCCCCACCTGATGGCGGTGTTGACCGCGAGTCGCCTCATCGCGATTCCGGAGCGGGACCTCACGCTGGCTGGCCAAGGTCTGCGTGACGTAACGCGCATCGCCGGCAGCGATCCAGCGCTCTGGGAGCAGATTGTCGGCGCCAACTCCGGCGCGGTGCTCGAGGAGTTGCGTGGCGTGCAGGACCAGCTCGGCTTGTTGATCAAAGCAATTGAGGCAACGCCGGCCACCGACGACTTGCGGAGCCAACTGGAGCGCGCAGTCGCCGGGACACGCAAGATCGCGGGCAAGCATGGGGCCGCGGCGATCCGCTACAGCGAGGTCGTCGTTGCGATTCCGGATGAACCCGGAGCGCTGGCCCGACTGTTCGCTGACGTCGGCGCTGCAGGCGTGAACGTGGAAGACATCTCGATCGAGCATGACCCGGTACGAGAGCTCGGCTATCTTGCCTTGTCGGTCGCGCCCGAACACGCGGATGCGTTGCTCGAGACCATGCTGGCGCACGGCTGGACCGTTTCCTGACGTGCGGCCGGTACGCTGAGGCGCGTGTCTGAGGCAGCGATGACCGACCAGCACCAGACCCCGGGGGAGCCCAGTCGGGCGGCGGGGTCGAATCGGCCACTGGTCATTGCCATCGACGGGCCCAGCGGCTCAGGCAAGTCGAGTACGGCTAGAGGAGTCGCAGACCGGCTCGGGCTAGCCTTCCTGGACACTGGTGCGATGTACCGGGCGATCACCTGGCTGGCGCTGCAAGAAGGCGTCGACCTGGAAGACCAGGCGGCCGTCGCTGAGCTGTTAGGCCATGCATCGATGGACATCGACCAAGATCCCCGACGCCCCGCGATAGCGATCAACGGAGTTGATGTCACAGAGGCGATCAGAGCCCCTGAGGTGTCCTCGGCTGTGAGCGCCGTCGCCACCAATCTGGACATTCGCGCTGATCTGGTCGCGCGGCAGAAGAAGCTGATCGCCGAGGCAGTGGACGGCATCGTCGCTGAGGGACGAGACATCACGACTGTCGTGGCGCCGGACGCCGACGTACGCGTGCTCCTGGTTGCCGACCCCGCCGCGCGAGTGGCGCGGCGGCATGCCGAACTGTCGGAACATCAAATGCACGTGGACGAAGTGACAGACCAGGTTATCCGACGCGATCGTGACGACTCCATGGTCGCCGAGTTCGAATCGGCGGCTCCCGGAGTGCACGTAGTCGACTCCACTTTCCTGAGCCTGGAGGAGGTGATCGAAACGATTTGCGCATTCGTTCCGGTCCGAGCACTCGGAGACAGGCGTGATCGAAGGGGTTAGCCCCGATCTTCCGCACACCGATCGACTGCCCACCTCGAGAGAGTGGGTCTTGCGGCTTGCCAGGCCCCTGGTGCGACTCGGGCTGCGTTTGGGCTGGCGGGTGACGGTGCATGGTGCTCAGCATGTTCCGCGCTCCGGACCGGTGATCCTGGCAGCGAATCACATCGGCTTGTTGGACGGGCCGGCCCTCGTGGCACTAACCCGCCGGCTCACGTTTGCCATGGTGAAGCGCGAGGCCTTTACCGGCCCGGTCGGCCAGGTCCTCCTTCACGTAGGCCAGATCTCCCTCAACCGCCGAGAGATTGATCCCCAGGCAATCCGGAGAGCGGTCCAGGTGCTGCGTGCCGGCAAGGTTCTGGCGGTCTTCCCCGAAGGAGTACGGGGTGGCGGCGAGGTGGCTTGGGCGAAGGGAGGCGCTGCCTATCTGGCGATGGTCTCGGGTGCGCCCATTGTTCCGGTGGCAATTCTCGGTACCCGCGAGCCGGGGCAGCACAAGAACCAGATACCCCGCTTGCGGAGACCAATCCATCTGGTCTACGGCGAGCCATTCGCTGTACCCCGATCTTCATGGCCCCGGCGCAAGGGCGCAGTTGCGAAGTGGACCAAGGTTGTCCGGGAACGGCTGGCCGATCATGTGGTCGCAGCCCAGGCTCTGACCGGGCTACCCTTGCCGGGGCCACCGAAGATCAAATCTGCCCTCTCCATCGTCTAATCAAGAGCAGCCAGCAGGCTCCAGAGTCCGAAGCGAAGCCAACATGACTGAAATCGCGACTGCCGAAGAGTCGCAGGTCCTGCCTGTGGTGGCGGTTGTCGGCCGGCCCAATGTTGGTAAATCGACTCTGGTGAACCGCATGATCGGTCGCCGAGAGGCCGTGGTCCAAGACGTGCCAGGGGTGACTCGTGATCGGGTCTCCTATGACGCCACATGGAATGGACGCCAGTTTGTGCTGGTGGACACCGGCGGCTGGGCTCCGGATGCGAAGGGAATGGCTGCCCAGGTCACAGAGCAGGCCGAGTTGGCCGTCGCTGCGGCCGATGCCGTCGTCTTCGTGGTCGATGCGACCGTTGGGATGCAGGACGTCGACGAGGCTGTCGTGAAGGTGCTGCGTCGCAGCGGGAAGCCGGTGATCCTGGCTGCCAACAAGGTCGATGATCAGCGCACCGAGGCCGAGGCGGCCGCCATGTGGCAACTCGGCCTCGGCGAGCCCCTCCCCGTGTCCGCCCTGCACGGCAGGGGGAGTGGTGACCTGCTTGATGCGATTCTGGCGGCGATTCCCGAGGCGCCACGAGGGTTGCATGACCTGAAGCGAGGTCCGCGTCGGGTTGCCATTGTGGGCAAACCCAACGTCGGGAAGTCAAGCCTCCTCAACAAGATCGCCGGACAACAGCGGGCAATCGTCGACGAGGTCGCGGGTACCACTGTGGATCCCGTCGACGAGCTCGTTGAAGTTGGTGGTGAGATTTATCGGTTCATCGATACCGCTGGAATCCGGCGACGGGTCAAGGAAGTTTCCGGCCACGAGTACTACGCGAGCCTGCGTACGCACGGCGCCATCGAGCGCGCGGAGGTGTGTGTAGTGGTCGTGGACGCGAGTGAGCCACTCACCGAACAGGACCTCCGGATCCTCACATCCGTGGAGGAGGCAGGGCGTGCGCTGGTGATCGCGTTCAACAAGTGGGACCTAACCGACGACGAACGTCGCCGCTACCTGCGGCGAGAGATCGAGCGCGACCTGGTCCAGTTCGAGTGGGCGGCCAAAATCAACATTTCCGCACTCACCGGCCGTCATGTTGACCGCCTTGGTGCGGCGATCGAGGAAGCGTTGGCTGGGTGGGAGAGCCGCATTCCGACCGGGAGGCTGAACGCCTTCCTGGGGAGGGTCGTCGCTGCACATCCACATCCGGTGCGAGGCGGCAAGCAGCCCCGCATCCTGTTCGGGACCCAGGCTCACACCAGCCCACCCACCTTTGTGCTGTTCACTTCGGGGCAGCTCGAGCCTGGTTACCTGCGCTTCTTGAAGCGCCGGCTCCGTGAGGAGTTCGGGTTCCAGGGCACGCCGATACATCTTGAGGTACGAGCGCGGGAGAAGAGGAAGCGCACATGACCAGTGAGGACGTGTACGTAAGTGATCAGCAGGCGCTCGTGATCGAGCTGATGCAGGCGCTCGAGTCCGGTGTACACGGCGATGAACTGCGCCGTTTCTTCCACGACGAGGCCGAGCAGATTGAGTATCCGAGTCTGGTGGACCCTCGGGTTGGGCGCCGCGGCGTCGAGGGCATGATTGCCGCGAGCGAACTTGGCGCCGGGATGCTGGCGTTCCAGCGCTACGACGTAAGCCGCTGGATCGAGAGCGTGGACACCGTCGTCTGCCAGGCCGAGTGGCATGCCGAACTGGCGAAAGACGCCGGTCCGTTACGCCGAGGTCAGCGGCTTCACACGTATAGCGTGCTGATCTTCACCTTCCGCGATGACAAGATCATCCGGCAGGAGGCGTACGACTGCTACGAGCCGTTCGGTGACGTGTTGAAGTCGTAGGCCTCAGTCAGCCACTCGCAAAGCTGATCATCGACCTGATCGGCACTGGTGAGATTGATCATGTGAACCAGTCGATCCGCAGCAGCGGGTAGCACCCGCGCAATCCGGGCATCGTCCAGTTCGTACGGAAGATAGAGACTGAGCAGAACGGAACGTACCCGCGGCCGGAACTCGGCGATCTTGCGGTCGCTCTTGAGGAAGATCCCGACGTTGACGGCGTCCTCATGGACCGGCCCAAGACTGCTGAGATGGTCGATCACAGCCCGGTAGATCTCACTCACCCAGTGAGGATGGAGGGCTAAGAGATCGCTGACCGTAATGCCAGGGACGCAGACGTGCGCCTGGTTCGCAGACGCGAATTCCCGCTCACAGTTCGGGCACACCCAACGCGTCACGCGCCGATTGTGCCGCAGCCGTCGACCACTGCTGATCAGGAGCATCAGTCGTAGTAAAGTTCCCGCTCGTGGCCGCTGCTCCGCTGGGCGCGGTCAACGGGCTGTGGCGCAGCTTGGTAGCGCACTTGACTGGGGGTCAAGGGGTCGCGAGTTCAAATCTCGCCAGCCCGACAGTATTGCGCCTAGTGAGGGCCGTTTCGCATGGTCCGTACCTGGTCCGGCGGATTCCACTGCAGTAAAGGCTGCAGTAACACTATTCACCACGGGAAAGCCTCCCCGAGACGCTCCGCAGCCTCACGCTGCTCTCCACAGCCACATGGGAGTAGATGTCCGCGGTGATGCCATACGACGAATGACCCAGCATCTCCTGAACCACCCTGATATGCGCCCCCGAGGCAATCAACGCCGAGGCTGCACTATGGCGCAGCGTGTGCAAACCAACACCAGCCAACCCCGCACGCTCCGCAATGGATGCGAACGCCCTAAGCGCATTCCTAGGGTCTGTAGGCGTCCCAATCACCGTGGGGAACACGAGGTCGGCATGGTCCTCCCAAGGCTGCCATACGAGCGCTGCAAGCCTCTCGGGTACCTGTGCTGACCGATGTAACTTCAACACGGCGGCAACAGGGTAGGGGAGTGGCACGAACCGGCGAGACCGTTCCGTTTTCGGTTCATCGAACACAAGATCATGGCCGACACGTGACAACGTCCACCGCACCCGCACATGCCCCGCCGCTAGATCAACATCCGACCAATGCAGCGCGAGCGCTTCACCGCGACGTAAACCGGTTCCAAGCATCAGCACAATGAGAGGCTCCAACCGGTCACCCTTGGCGGCCTCGAGGAGTCGCCCAACATCAGCCACACTCAGATAGCGAGCCTCAACCCGTTTGATGGTTGGACGTTTCACCACGGCAGCAGCGTTGCGGCGTACCAACCCATCACGTACGGCAATGTCGAGCATTGCTCAATACATATTGCTGTAAGTCTCGAAAAAATTTGACCGGCCACGACATGAGGCCGCCAAGCTACCTTGCAGTAACATCAGCTACTGATCAGTAACTAGGACGACGAAGACCGCAGCAAGAAGACCTTGATTCAACCTTGAGCAAGCCGAGGAAGTGCAACCGTGACAACCGTGACAACCGTGACAACCGTGACAGTCATGGCGTCACGGTTATGACAGACCGTGACACCGTGACGCGCGCCTATAGGCGCGACGGTGTCAGGGTCATATTCAGGGTGAAAAGGGCAGCTCG
>DASUYM010000207.1:0-47302 GCA_036377435.1 Propionibacteriaceae bacterium | reverse complement strand
AAGCAAGCCGATGCAAAGGCGCCTCGATATGTCATCCACTGCTCTGCCAGTGCCGGAGGACACCTCATTCCTTGGTGCACATGTCCGCGACGGTGGTACCTCTTTCGGGCTCTGGGCCCCTCGTGCGACACGGGTGGAGCTGGCTCTAGTCGACCAAGACCGCAATCAGACGAACCACGACCTGACCAGTGATGACAACGGTGCTTGGACCGTCTTCGTCCCTGGGGTGGGAGCCGAGCAACGATACGGTTTCCGGGTCCACGGACCATGGGACCCTGCAGCCGGCGCTCGCTTCAATCCCGCAAAGCTTCTCCTCGACCCGTACGCCCGCGCGATTACCGGAGGTGTGGACTACTCGGGCCCGATCCTGGATCACACGATCGACTCCGACTATGTTCCCGACACCAGGGACTCGTTTGCCGCCGTGCCGCTCGGTGTTGTGGTGCCCGACTCACCCGCGCCTCGGCCGATCGATCGCCAGAGGCCGATGTCGGAAACGGTGATCTACGAGCTGCATGTCAAGGGCTACACACGGCTGCATCCGTTGGTCCCCGAGCACTTGCGAGGGACCTACGCCGGGTTGGCGTATCCGGCGGTCGTCCAGCATCTGGTAGACCTCGGCGTCACCGCAGTCGAGCTGCTGCCAGTGCACCACTTCATCTCCGAACCGTTCCTTGTCGGGCGTGGGCTCTCCAATTATTGGGGATACAACAGCATGGGCTACTTCGCACCACATTCGGCGTACGGCTCTGTCGGCACGCTTGGCCAGCAAGTGCGGGAGTTCAAAGAGATGGTCTCGGCACTGCATGAGGCCGGGCTCGAGGTCATCCTCGATGTCGTGTACAACCACACCGGCGAAGGCGGTCACGAGGGTCCGACCCTGGCTTTCCGAGGCATAGACCACCTCGGCTACTACCGGCTAACCGATGACAAGCGCAACGACTACGACGTCACCGGCTGCGGCAACTCGGTCGACACCTCCGAACCCGGCGTGCTTCGGATGGTGATCGACTCGTTGCGCTATTGGGTCACCGAGATGGGAGTGGATGGCTTCCGCTTCGACCTGGTGAGCACCTTGATCAGAGACGAACGGCACCATGTTGATCAAGATCACCCGTTCAAGCACGCGATCCGTGAAGATCCGGTGCTAAGCCAGGTCAAGATCATTGCGGAACCCTGGGACATGGGCCCTTACGGCTACCAAGTCGGCGCCTTCGGGCCTGGTTGGAGCGAATGGAATGATCGCTTCCGCAACCACATCCGCGACTTTTGGCGGCGCAACACCCACGGAGTCGGTGAGCTGGCTCAGCGGCTGCTCGGCTCCCCCGACATCTTCAATCGAGACGGCAGGACATCCGCGGCGAGCGTGAACTTCGTCACTGCACATGACGGGTTCACGGTGCGCGATCTGGTGACCTACAACGTCAAACACAACGGCGCGAACGGCGAGTCCAATCGTGATGGATCCGACGACAATCGCTCCTGGAACTGCGGCGTTGAGGGCGAGACCGACGATGAAGCCGTGAACGCGCTGCGGCACCGCCAGGCACAGAACTTCATGGCGACTTTGATCTTGTCCAGCGGAGTTCCGATGATCACCGCGGGGGACGAGCTGGGCCGCACGCAGCAGGGCAACAACAACGCCTACTGTCAGGACTCGCCCATCTCATGGGTGCACTGGGACACCCAGGAGACCTGGAGCGACCTGACCGACCTCACGCGCAAACTGCTCCAGCTGCGTGCCGAGCATCCGGTCTTCCGGCGGGACGACTTCCGGCATGGGGAATTCCTACTCGATCCGAAAGGCGAGCCGCGCGGGCGTAAGAACATTGCGTGGTTCGGCGGTTGGAATGCTGAGATGACCGAGCAGGAATGGCAGGACCACACACGGCGGACGCTCGGCATGTACCTCGCATACGACGACCCGTACCGAGAGTGCGACGAGGCATTCCTGATTTGGTTCCACGCCGGTTCGGATCCGATCCAGGTGGACCTGCCTGACGGACCCTGGGCAGACACCTACACCGTGGTCGCACATTCAGGCTGCGACGGCGAACTGCCGTCGGAGAAGATCGCAGCCGGCTCAAGCTTGCAGCTGCCGGGCCACACGGTGGTTTTGCTCCAAGTCGACTGAGTTGTCAACCCTTAGGGCACATAGCCTGCGGATGGGGGTGTCGGCATGCTCGCCGGCACCGTCGCTAGACCCATCTCCGCCTGGCTCGCCAGCAGCGGGTGATACGGAACGACACGTACCGTGTAGCCGATCGCGCCGGCACGCTTTGCCTCCACCCAACTCTCGTACCGGCGCAGCCCACCGTCGACATCGACCCCCGTCGGGAATGGGCTGACCCGCGGCTCGTCGAGCCGGTCGTCACCGCTCACTCGCCCGGTGACCAGCTGCACCTGGATGTCGTCAGGCGTGAGCTCACCGAGCCGCACCAACGCGCTGACGTGAATCTTGGTCCCCACCTCGACCTGCTCGCCGCCGAGCGACTCCACATGTTCGACACAGACCGTCGACCATGCCTCACGAATCCGGCGCTTCCAGTTGGCGAGTGCCTGCGCGCCACCGGTCGCAGAGTCAACAGCGAGGCTGGAAGCTTCGGCAGGTGTGTAGAGACTCGTCACGTAGTCGCGAACCATCCGCGACGCCACGACCTTGGGAGCCAGACCGGCGATGGTGTTGCGGATCATCTGAATCCAGCGCTCCGGCAGCCCGTATTGGTCAAGATCATAGAAGCGCGGCACGATCTCGTTCTCGATGATGTCGTAGAGCGCCTTTGCCTCAAGGTCGTCACGGCGATCGGCGCCATCTGCACCCTCAGCCGAGGGAATTTCCCAGCCGTACGCCGGATCGAACCACTCATCCCACCACCCGTCGCGGATCGACAGGTTCGTTGCGCCGTTCAGGGCCGCCTTCATCCCTGATGTGCCACAGGCCTCATATGGGCGCAGCGGGTTGTTCATCCAGACGTCACAACCTGGGTAGAGCCGCTTGGCCATCGCCATGTCGTAGTCAGGCAGGAATACGATGTGCTCCCGCACCGACGGATCATCGGCGAACTGCACCATCTGCTGGATGAGTGCTTTGCCGCCTTCGTCGGCCGGATGGGCCTTGCCTGCGATGACGATCTGGATCGGCCGCTCCTCGTCGGTCAGCAACGCCTTCAGCCGAGCCGGATCACGCAACATCAGGGTTAACCGCTTGTATGACGGCACCCTGCGGGCAAAGCCGAACGTGACAACATCCGGATTGAGCGTCTTGGCGACCCAGTCCGCCGAGGTCCCACGATTGGCGCTGCTGGCCGCCAGCCGCGCGCGCGTCATGACGATCAGGTCCTCGCGCATCCGCCGCTTGAGCGCCCAGATCGTCTTGCTGTCGACCTCTGCCAGCGCGTGCCAGTCATAGCCATCGCTCTCCGAAGGGCTGCCGCTCGGCGCCTCAAGCAGGTCGAGAAGCTCGCGGTGTACCCACGTGAGATGGTGCACGCCGTTGGTGATGGCGCTGATCGGTACCTCGCTGGTGTCGAACGATCGCCACAGCCCCTGGAACATCTCGCGTGACACCGAGCCATGCAGCGCAGACACCCCATTGGCCCGCTGGGCCAACCGGAAACACATCACGGCCATGTTGAACTTGCTCGGGTCGCCGCCTTCGTAATCCTCTGCCCCCAGCGCCAGTACCCGGTCCAGCGGTAGCTCCGGCCAGCCCGCGAACTGGTGAATGATCAGCTCCCGCGGGAACCTGTCGATGCCAGCGGGAACCGGCGTGTGAGTGGTGAAGATAGTGCCCGCGCGGCTGCGTTCCAGTGCCGTATCGAAGTCATCACCGGTCTGCATGTATTCGCGGATCCGCTCCAACCCCAGGAACCCCGCATGCCCCTCGTTGGTGTGGAACACCGCTGGCGGCGAGGCGCCGGCGATCCGGCAGTACGCGCGAATGGCACGTACGCCACCCACACCCAGCAGCACCTCTTGCTCAAGCCGATGGTCGGTGCCACCGCCGTACAACCGGTCGGTCACCTCTCGCTCGTAACCTGCGTTCTGCTCGACGTCGGAGTCCAACATCAGGAGCGGCACCCGGCCCACCTGAGCAACCCACACCTGGGCGAAGAGGGTACGCCCAGCGAGCGGAACCTCGATTCGGATCGGGCCGCTGTCATCGTGCAGCAAGGTCAGCGGCAACGAGTTGGGGTCGAGCAGCGGATAGCGCTCCTGCTGCCAACCTGCGGCATTCAGTGATTGCCGAAAGTACCCCTGCCGATAGAGCAGGCCGACTCCGATGATCGGGACACCGAGGTCGCTTGCTGCCTTCAGGTGGTCGCCGGCAAGGATGCCCAGGCCACCTGAGTACTGCGGCAACACCTCAGTGATGCCAAATTCAGGTGAGAAGTAGCCAATGCTCACCGGGGCTGCGGGGTTCTCGGCCGCGTAGCCCTGGTACCACAGATCGCCGCTCAGATAATCGGCAAGATCGGCCTGGATGAGGCGAAGGTTCTTCAGGAAACGCCGATCGGTGGCCAGCGCCTGCAGCCGCTCAACGGATACGTCGGCGAGCAGTCTGATGGGGTCACCTGCGGTACGCTCCCACAGCTGCGGGTCAACCGACCGGAACAGATCTTGCGTCTCCGCATGCCAGCACCAGCGAAGATTGCGGGCCAGATCTGCCAAAGGCTTCAGGGCATCAGGCAGCACCGGGCGCACGATAAAACGACGGATAGCGCGCACTCGCCAAACCTACCGGCGAACCCTGGCCCAGATGGGGTTTGTGATGCATCGGTTGGTGAACTACGCCACCCCTGGCGCAGTCGGCCCAGCAACCGCCCAAGACTCAGAACGCGAGGACGGGAGCCGATGTCAATGACCCCCTGCCGCGCAGCGAGCGGGGCCGATAGGTTGGCACTCGTGACGGCAACCAACTCAGGCTCCCCTGTACCTGAGCGCGACGACGCGGCTCAGCCAGACTCCTCGTCCCCCCAAGCCTCCACTGCAACGCCGGCGACCACACCCGCCGCCGAACCCAGCGTCACCATGAGCACGCCTGCGCTGGGTGCGCCCATCGATCGCATACCGGTGCATAAAGTGTCACCGGTCATCGAGGGCGGCGCATACCCGGCGAAAGCTGTCGTCGGGGAGTCCATTCCGATCCGGGCGACGGTGTTCCGAGAGGGCCACGACGCCGTTAACGCCTCGGTGGTGCTGACCGACCCGAACGGGAAGGAGCGGCTTGAGCCGATGCGCCCCACCACACCGGTGGGGTTCGATTGGTGGACAGCTTCGGTGGTGCTCGACACTGAGGGGCCGTGGACGTTCCGAGTCGAAGGCTGGAGCGATCCTTGGGAAACCTGGGTACACAACGCCGAGATCAAGATTCCGGCAGGCATCGACGTTGCCCTGGTGTGCACCGAAGGTAAGGCGCTCTTTGAAGCATCCGCGGACGACGCGGAAGCAGCCGGCGACAGGCAGAGCGCCGCGCTCCTCCGCAGTGCGGCAAGCAGCCTGGACTCAGGACAGCAGGTGGAGGACCGGCTCGAGGATGTGCTGGCCGATGACGTACGCGCGGCGATGCGTCGCTACGGTCCACGGGAGCTGGTCTCGCCGACACCCGACTACCCGATCTTCGTCGATCGCCGTGCCGCTCTCTTTGGCTCCTGGTACGAGTTCTTCCCACGGTCTCAGGGTGCGAGGTGGGACGAGGAGAACCAGAGATGGATATCCGGCACGTTGGACACGTCTCACGAGCGGTTGGAAGCCGCAGCCGCGATGGGCTTCGACGTGGTCTACATCCCGCCCATTCACCCGATCGGCAGATCTTTCCGCAAAGGACCTAACAACACGCTCAACCCTGGCCCTGCCGATCCAGGCTCGCCATGGGCCATCGGCGCCGAGGAGGGTGGGCACGATGCCATCGATCCAGACCTCGGAGACTTCGACTCCTTCGACCGGTTCGTTGCCAAGGCCAAATCGCTCGGGCTCGAGATTGCGATGGACTTCGCGCTCCAGGCGTCGCCGGATCACCCATGGGTGACCGAGCATCCGGAGTGGTTCTCCAAGCGCGCCGACGGTTCCATCGCGTACGCCGAGAACCCACCGAAGAAGTACCAGGACATCTACCCCATCAACTTCGACAACGACCGCGACGGGATCTATCAAGAGAGTCTTCGCATCGTCAAGCTCTGGATGAGCCACGGCGTCCGGATCTTCCGTGTCGACAACCCGCACACCAAACCCGTCAACTTCTGGGCATGGCTGCTGGGTGAGATTCGCAAGACCGATCCGGATGTGCTGTTCCTGGCAGAGGCGTTCACCAAGCCGGCGATGATGCATTCCCTGGGCAAGGTCGGCTTCCAGCAGTCGTACACCTACTTCACGTGGCGGAACGAGAAGTGGGAAATCGAGGAGTACATGAAGGAGCTGACAACCGAAACGGGCAGCTTCTTCCGACCGAGTTTCTGGCCCAACACCCCTGACATCCTGCCCCACTTCCTGCAGTGGGGTGGCAAGCCGGCATTCACCATCCGTGCTGTACTCGGCTCGACGCTCTCGCCGCTGTGGGGCATCTATTCAGGCTTCGAGCTGTTCGAGAACGCGCCGCTGGCTCAGGGTCGCGAGGAGTACCTGGACTCGGAGAAGTTCCAGTACCGCCCCCGTGACTGGAAGGCTGCCGAAGAGAGCGGCGAGACGCTCAGCATGCTCCTTGGAAAGCTGAACCAGATCCGAAAGGAACACCCTGCACTGCAGCAGCTCCGCGACCTGCATTTTCACCACGCCCCGCACGCCGATGCGCTGGTCTATTCGAAGAGGAGCGGCGACGATGTCGTGATCGTGGTCGTCAGCGTCGATCCGCACAACATCGTCGAGACCGAGGTCTACCTGGACATGGAGGCGTTGGGACTCACGGCGCGCGACGTCTACCTTGTCCATGACGAGCTCACCGGACAAACCTGGCGCTGGGGACAGCATGCCTTCGTCAGGCTTACCCACGATGATCCGGCGCACATTCTCACCCTGATCCGGTACGGCTCGCGGAGCACGGCCTCTGGGCCGGCTACCACACAGGGTTAGGACGCCGCCGTGAGCGGGATGGGCGATCCTCAGGTCGCCGAACAGGTCCTGAGGTATATCTCCAGTGCGCGATGGTTCGCCGGCAAGGGCCGGCAGGTGCGACTCCGCTCACTGACCCCTATGCCCTGGCTGACAGAGGTATCCGACTTCTTCAGGCCGGCCGCTCCGCCGGCGGTACGGTTCGAGATCGCCGAGGTCACCTATCCGCCTGAGGAAGACCCCGATCCAACTGCACCGGAATCTGCCGAGTCCGAAGAAGAGACCCAGGACTCCGCATCGGTCGGTGCACCCGAGATGGACCACCAGATCCGTGCCTGGCCTACGGAGTACTACCAGCTTGCGGTCTCGTACCGGCCCGCGCCTCAGGCAGACCTGCATCACGCCGAGATCGGTCGCTTCACCGATCCTGATCTTGGTCCAGTCATCGCGTACGACGCTCCTCAGGACCCAGAGGCGTGTGGTGTGATTCTGAGCGCGCTGTTGGCCGGTCGTCGGTTGCGCAGCCCCGACAGCGAGGTTCGATTCACCACCACCTCCGCATCCGGCCTCAGCCCTGATCTTGAGCCGCGGGTATTCACCGGGCAGCAGAGCAACACGTCGGTGATGTTTGGCGATACAGCGATCCTGAAACTCTTCCGGCGTTTGGAACTCGGACACAACCTCGATATCGAGGTGCATGCCGCGCTCAACGCGGTCGACATCGAGGATGTGGCGGGGTTGTTCGGCTGGGTGGAAGGTAGTTGGGTGTCCGACGGGCGGCAGCTAGACGCCGATCTCGCAATGGTCATTGAAAAGCTCGCTGGTGCCGTTGACGGCTGGGATCTTGCACTCGACTCGCTCCGAACCCAGAACGCTTCTCCTGAGGTCAGGACCGCCTCGGGTTTCGCGGCCGAGGCGGAGGCGCTCGGCAGGGCGCTCGTCGAGATCCACCACGCCCTCCGTTCTGCCTTTCCGACCGCGAAGGTTCCCGGCACACGGACGGCAATGATCATGATGGATCGCCTGCATGAGGCTGCCGAGATCGCCCCCGCGCTGCGGACGCACATTCCCGGACTGCTGCGCTGCTTCGATCATCTGGGCGCCGAAACCCTGCATACTCAGCGCGTGCACGGCGACTTCCACCTCGGACAGACACTGCACACGCCGGCCGGCTGGAAGATCATCGACTTCGAGGGTGAGCCAGCAAAGACCATTGCTGAACGACGCGCCCCGGACAGTGTCTGGCGAGACATCGCCGGCATGCTGCGCTCATTCGACTATGCGGCGGCGAGTGTGCCGGGTCCGTACAGCACGGCTTGGGCCGCGGAGTGCCGGACCGCCTTCCTGCGCGGCTACGCCGGCGGCGAGTTGGCCACGGCAGACGCCAGCATGCTGCGCGCGTATGAGGCCGATAAGGCGATCTACGAGGTCGTCTACGAGACGCGGAACCGGCCGGACTGGGTCGGCATCCCGCTCGGCGCGGTGGCCGCATTGGCGGCCGACAACCCCGACTCCCGAGGTTCGGACCAGCCTCCGACCGATGTGGACAGCAACCAGGTGGCCGCGGGCGAGCTTGTGAGCCCGACCAGAGAACAGGAGTAAGCACTCATGTCACACGATCCGAGCGGCGGTCTGACTGGCTGGGACCTCACCGGCTTCCACGAAGGACATGACACCGAGTGCTGGCGCCGCTTGGGCGCCCAAGAGATGACTGTCGAAGACTCCGAACGTGGGCCGATCTTCGGCACCCGATTCTCGGTCTGGGCTCCCAACGCACAGGCCGTGCGGCTGGTCGGTGACTTCAACTACTGGAACGGCGAGGGGCATTACATGCACCTGATCCCCGGAGCCGGGGTCTGGGCGTTGTTCGTCGAAGGGGCGAGCACAGGCAGCCTCTACAAGTTCGAGGTGCTGGGTGCCGACGGCGTCTGGCGGCTCAAGGCCGACCCGATGGCGCGGTTCGCCGAGGCTGCTCCGCACACTGCCTCGATCGTGTACGAGACCCAGTACGTCTGGGGTGACGACGACTGGATGTGGTACCGCGGCCAGAAGGCCATGCACGCGGAGCCGATGAGCGTCTACGAGGTACACATCGGATCGTGGCGACAAGGGCTCACCTACCTCGAGCTGGCCAACGAACTGGTCGAGTACGTCACCTGGCAGGGCTACACGCATGTGGAATTCATGCCCGTGGCACAGCACCCATTCGAAGGTTCGTGGGGCTATCACGTCACCGGCTACTTCGCTCCCATGTCGAAGTTCGGGTCCCCGGATGAGTTCCGGCACCTCGTCGACAAGCTTCATCAGGCCGGGATCGGCGTGATCGTGGACTGGGTTCCTGGGCACTTTGCGACCGACCCGTGGGCGCTGCAGCGCTTCGACGGAACCGCACTGTACGAGCACGAAGACCCGAAGCTGGGCTGGCACCCTGACTGGGGTTCCTACATCTTCAACTTCGGCCGCAACGAGGTGAAAAGCTTCCTGATCTCCAACGCCTACTACTGGCTGGAGGAATTCCACATCGACGGCCTACGCGTAGACGGCGTCGCCTCGATGCTTTATTTGGACTACTCCCGCGAGGCGGGTCAGTGGGTGCCGAACAAGTATGGCGGCAACGAGAATCTGGAAGCGGTCGAGCTGCTGCAGCGGACCAATTCCCATGCCTATGGACGTGAGCCGGGCAGCATCATGGTCGCCGAGGAGTCCACCTCCTGGCCGGGCGTCACCCAGAGCACCGATAGCGGAGGCCTCGGGTTCGGATTCAAGTGGAACATGGGCTGGATGAACGACTCGCTGCGCTACATGGGCCGCGAGCCGATCTACCGGCAGTTCCACCACCACGAGATGACATTCGCGATGGCATACGCCTTCTCGGAAAACTTCATCCTGCCGATCAGCCACGACGAAGTGGTGCACGGCAAAGGCTCGATGTTCGAGCGCGCACCTCAGGATGAATGGCGGAAGTTTGGCACGCTGCGCGCCTTCTACGCCTTCATGTGGGCGCATCCAGGCAAGAAGCTGCTCTTCATGGGGACCGAGTTCGGCCAGCGTCGGGAGTTCTCCGAAAGTCGCAGCGTCGACTGGTGGCAGAGTGCGGAATGGGGACACCGCGGCGTCCAACGGCTGATCAAGGACATGAACGCCATCTACAAGGAGCACCCCGCACTGTGGAAGCGGGACACGGATGCATCAGGCTTCTCCTGGATTGACGCCGACGACCGTGGAGGGAATGTCTTTTCGTGGCTCCGCTACGACGGCGATGGTCAAATGATCGCCTGCATCATCAACTTCTCCTCTGAGCCCCGCCAAGACCACCAGATCGGGCTGCCCACGGAAGGGGTATGGAAGGAGATCTTGAACACCGACGCCGAGGTTTACGACGGCACGGGAATGATCGGCAATCTCGGACAAGTCGTCGCTCATCCGGTGCCGTCGCACGGCTATGTGGCATCCGCATCCGTCACGATCCCCCCGCTTGGTGCGGTGTGGCTGCGGCTGGAACCTGAGCTGGATGAGGAGCAGCCGATCGAGGCGGAGAAAGCTACCCGCGCAGTCCGGGCCGTCGCCAAAATGGCGTCGCCGCACGCCACCAGAGCAGACGAAGCCCTGACCGGACCCGCCCAGCCTCGGCGTGCCAAGCCCGCAGCAGGAGCGTCCGCCACGGAGGCCGAACCACCAACCGGTGCGGCGGTCACCGCCGAATCATCTGCCGCTGCGCCGGATACGCCCTCGGCCACATCGCCCGCGAGCCCCGCCTCACCGGATTCACCGAGCAGTCCCGACTCGCCAGACTCGCCAAGCAGTCCCGACTCGCCAGAATCACCGACTTCACCGAGCTCGCCAGACTTACCCAGGAGTGGCTGACCAGTGAAAGACGGCCGGTCCACTGCCGCGACCATCGCCAAACGATCGGGGTAGCCGAACGCACAGCGCGGCAGCTAGCACCCACGTAAGGGCCAGCGCCACGAGCGGCAGAGTCAGGTCACCGTCCGGGCCTGTGGACGATGACACAGAAAACAGGTTGGTCGATGCATGCAGAAGGATCGCGATCAGCACGCTGCCCTGCGTGCCCAGGAACGCATAGGTGAAGATCAGCGACTTGGCCATGAGGTCGGCCAGGAGCAACCACAGCGGCTGGCCCTCGCGCCGGAGCCTGCTGTCCAGACCAGCGGCAGGTGCCACAACCACCAATAGAGCCCGAGGATCAGGCTGGCCGAGACAGCACGGTGGCGGATGAGGAGCCGTGGGAGGAGGTAGCCCCGCCAAGCTAGCTCCTCGCCGAGGGCGTCGGTAATCACGAGCACCAGGAAGGTCAAGCAAGCACCGGAATCGACAGGGTCAGTGCGGAGGGCAGGACTGCACTCCATGACTCGCCCAGTAACACTGCTATCCAGGAAGCCGTCACCGCGAATACCAGCGGTCCCACCAGGACGATCGGATACCACCACCAGCGGACCCGCCACAGCAGCAATCGGCGACCCAGATCGCGTACGCCGGCCCGGCCGTACAGCACCGCCGCACAACCGAGGCGACCAACGCAGGAATCCAGGTCCACAACTGGCCGGCCACCCCGACCTGAGTCCTCATGGCTCTTGGCACCCAGACCATCCACGTCACGGTCAAGGTCGCCATCATGAACACCAAGACATCGTGCCGGCGAAGTCTGCTGCGCAACGGTCGGGCATCAAGGCCACTCATGATCTCATCCTGGCGGCTGTCGACTACCTTGGTCAGTCATGAGCAGAATCGGGCCGGATCCAGTCGCCGCCACATCCGCCCTGAGCCTGTCGAGGGGCGCGCTTCGACAAGCTCAGCATGCAAGCCGTGACTGATCTCGCCCTGACCGTCAACGTCTCCGACAGCGGAATTGTCACATTCGCCTGGAGCGGATCGGTCAGCCCCGAGTTGCTCGAGCGGGCAGTCAGAGCGGCAGCCGATGACGCGCTCGCTGGCCGCGATCTCCGGCGCCTCGAGGTATCAGTTCCGGCTGAAGATCTGGCCGCCCGGCGGGCCATGCTGCGCGCAGGCTTCCGGTTGGAGGGGATTCGCCGCCAGGCGACGGAGCGGCCAGACGGTTCGTACGGGGACCTCATATGGTTTGCACGGCTTGCATCCGACCAGACATATGGACCGCACGGCTTCTCAGGAGTGATGAATTCTGCGCTGCCCAAAAAGCGGCTGATCGCGCACGTGCTGTTTCGTGATCTGCTCGGGCGGGTGCTGCTCTGCGAAACCCAGTTCAAGCCCGACTGGGAGCTGCCTGGCGGCATCGTCGAGCCGTTCGAGACGCCACGACAAGGAGCGATCCGCGAGGTCGCTGAGGAGCTCGGCATCGATTTGGCAGTCGGCAGGCTCCTCGTCGTGGACTGGATGCCGCCTTATCTCGGCTGGGACGACGCGATCGAGATGATCTTCGACGGCGGCCTCGTCGGCGAGGACGATCTGGCTGCCTGGTCGTTACAGCCCACCGAGATCAAGCGCGTTGCCTTGGTCAATCTCGACACCGCGGCCGGACTGGTCACCCCGCTCGCCCATCGGCGGCTAATGTTGGCGGCTTCGCTCGGCCCTGATGAGATGGCCTACACCGAGGACGGTCGCACGCCGTGATCAGCTCAACGGACCGATCGGACCAGAGTGGTCAGACCTTGCCAAATTCCAGTCGTACGTCTTGGAGAGTGACGATCAGTGCATCATTCGCGCAGGATAATCCGGCCTCGCCATTGGGAGCGAGCACCTTGCCGACGTCCGCCATTGACACCGACCCCTTCGACGATCCGACGGTGAGCGTGGCCGAGCCAGTACTCTCGCCCACCGTAAAGGTCGCTGTGTTGCTCTCCACGCGATAGTCACCGCTGGTCGTGCCGTCCACCAGCAGGTCGGCAGTCTGTCCGGCCAGTGTCAGCTTGATCGGGTCCTTGCCTGCGCCGCGCAGCAGGTAGGACCCATCGTTGAAGGTGACTGTGACGTCTCCCCCTTCACCGGTGCCGAAGGTACCCTTCTCACCGACGCCGACGAATCGAACCAGGCGATAGCGTCCATTCAGGCAGTTGGCAACCGGTGTGGCTGATGATGGCGTCGCCGCCGGCGTCGAACTGCTCGGGATGGCAGACGATTCCGATTCCGTGGGCGACGGTGTGTCGCTGGCAGACGGGCTGCCCGAGCAGCCGGTCGCCGCCAACATCAGCGCCGCCGCGGCGACGAGAAGCAACCGCCTCAATGCTGTCTCCTGGGTGCTGAGAAAGAACCGCGCCAGCATATGCGGCTCACGAGTGCAGGACTCAGAAGAGTGCGGTCATCAAGTCCCGGCGAGCCTTGAGGACCCGCTCGTCACTGTTGCCGAGTGTCTCGAACAGTTCAAGTAGGCGCACACGAGCTTGGTTTTGCTCCTCGCCGGAGAGTCTCTTGATCATCCCGATCAATCGTGCGAAAGCAGCTTCCGCCTGTCCAGAGATCAATTCGACATCGGCGGCTGCCAGCTGGATGTCCAGGTCGTCCGAGCCCTCCGCAGCGGCGATGGTCGACTTCGGATCAAGTAGCGCCGCGCGAGCAAAGAGTCCCGCCTGTGCCTTGCCGGCTTGAGCATCGGCGTCGTTCGGGTTGACCTGGAGCAGCTTGTCGAACTCATCCCGCGCGCCGGCGAAGTCACCGCGCTGCAGCGCCGCGTCGGCAGCGGCGTACCGGGGATCTGCTTCGGGCTCTGGCTCGGCTGTTGGTGGCGATTCAGAACCAACGGGCTCAGCACGTCCCACCATCCCGTTCGCCACCGCCGCTTTGAGGAGTTGATCAATGGCCACCTGCACTTGATCTTTGGGCAGCACTCCCTGGAACAGCGGAGCCAGCTGGCCGCTGAGGAGCGCGATAACAGTGGGGACTGCCTGCAGCCCAAGCGCCTGGACGATTCCCGGTGCCGCGTCCACGTTCAGCCGAGCGAGCAGAAACTTCCCATCCGAAGCGTTAGCGATCTCGATCAACGCATCGGACAGCTGCTGACCCGTAGCCACGCGGGGCGAGTAAAACTCAACGATCACGGGGTACTTGACGGACTTGCGGATGGTCTCCGCTTCGAAGGTCTGCTCGGTGACCTCGATGACGTACGACCCCCCTGCAGCTCGCGGTCCAAGCGGTGTGGCCGGAGCCGACTGCTTTGCCCGCTGGGCAAGCTGAGAAAGATCAACGGCACCAGGACGGTTGAAACTGGACGAGCTCATGCTGCCCATCCTGGCAGAACCTTTCTTCCGCCCGCACAGTGTCCGATTGCTCGCTCCGCTCGCAGCGTTCCGCGCCTTGGAAGCCGCCTCGTTCGTCGGCGTTCGCCAAGAAAACCGCCTCGGCTCACTTCTCCTCACCACGGCAGCGCACGAAATAAGTGTCCGATTGCTGCCTCGGCTCGCGAAAGACGTAGTCGCGCGGTGTGTGCGTTTGTCGGCAGAATGTGGCCCATGGCTCACCCCCGCGCCGGCCGGCCGGCACTCCCAGAAGACCTCATTGACGTGGACGCAGTTATCAGCGCCTATTACGACCTCGTTCCCGACCCGAGCGACCCCGACCAGCAGGTGACATTCGGGACCTCCGGGCATCGAGGGTCGAGTCTCGACACCGCGTTCAACGATGCGCACATCGCCGCCACGACGCAAGCCATCGTTGAATACCGGGCGTCCCAGGGGATCACGGGACCGCTCTACATAGGGAAGGACACCCACGCGCTGTCCACGCCTGCCTGGACGACGGCTATCGAGGTGTTGCTGGCGAACGGGGTCAGCGTCTGCGCCGAGGCCGAGGAGGACTACACACCAACACCGGCAGTCTCCCGCGCCATCGTCGTACACAATGCGACAGCAGCAGCAAGCAACACCGCCGACGGCATCGTGGTAACGCCCTCACACAACCCGCCCCGTGATGGCGGGTTCAAGTACAACCCGCCACACGGCGGCCCGGCAGACACCGACGCGACGAGTGCGATCGCCGCCCGCGCGAACGCCTTGCTCGCCGATGGCTCGGCGATCCGCCGGAGACCGTACGCGGACGTGGCCTCGGAGATCAATCGCTTCGACTACCTCGGGACTTATTGCGAGGACCTGGTCAACGCACTGAACCTCAAGGCGATACGGGACGCGCAGGTACACATCGGCGCCGACCCGATGGGTGGGGCGAGTGTGCAGTACTGGGGCTATATCGCGGAGAATCTCGGCATCGACTTGACGGTGGTCAACCCCAAGGTCGACCCGACCTGGTCATTCATGACACTCGACACCGACGGCAAGATCAGGATGGACTGCTCCTCGCCCAACGCCATGGCAAGCCTGATTCGCAACAAGGACGAGTACGACATCGCCACAGGCAACGACGCGGATGCCGACCGGCATGGCATCGTCACCCCGGACGCCGGGCTGATGAACCCTAATGCCTATCTCGCCGTTGCCATCCAGTACCTCTATGCGAACCGGCCCGGATGGCGGGCGGACGCCGGCATCGGCAAGACGTTGGTCTCCTCGTCCATGATCGACAGGGTCGCAGCCAGCCTCGGCCGGAAGCTTGTTGAAGTGCCGGTTGGCTTCAAGTGGTTCGTTCCAGGCCTACGGACCGGAGACATTGGTTTCGGCGGTGAAGAATCGGCAGGCGCATCGTTCCTGGCACTCGACGGCAGCACGTGGACTACCGACAAGGACGGCATCCTGCTGGCCCTACTGGCGAGCGAGATCGAGGCTGTCACCGGCAAGTCCCCCAGCGAGCTCTACGCCGAACTCACCGCCGAGCATGGTGCACCGGCGTACGCCCGCATCGATGCACCCGCCAATCGCGAGCAGAAGGCCAAGCTCTCCAAGCTCGATGCCTCCTCGGTCACCGCCACCGAGCTCGCCGGCGAATCGATCACCGCGATCTTGACCACGGCGCCTGGAAACGATGCGCCCATCGGTGGACTGAAGGTCGCTACGGAGTCGGCCTGGTTCGCTGCCCGACCCTCCGGCACCGAGGACGTCTACAAGATCTACGCTGAGTCGTTCAAGGGTCCTGAGCACCTCGCCCAGGTCCAAGAGGCGGCCCGGGCCGTCGTCTCCGCTGCCCTCGAGGGCTAGCCAGAGGCATAGGGCAGTGAGCGTCGGGCCATCCCGCACCGCTGTTCCGTAACTCAATTGCGTCGCATGCTGCGAGTGGTTCGCGAATAGTGACGACGGCGGCCGATTACTAGCGCGCGATGCACGAGCAGCAAGAGCCAGAATGGAAGGGTGCACGCCGACGAGCTGGCGGACCTGCTCCGCTGGTGCGCGGCGCTCAGCACTAACCCAGCGGACCTAGCTGGAGCCGTGCTGCTTGCCGCGGGCCAGCGCTGGTCGGCGCTGGTCGACTCGCCGGCCGACTTGCGTGTGCTCACCGTGAAGACATTCCTGGAGACTGGGCAAGCGCTAGATCCGGCTGTCCGAGACCGTATGGAACGGGTGCCCGAAGAGCTTCGTGCTGTCGTCGCCGCCTACGACCAGCTGCCGAAGCTCCAGCGTGCCGTGTTGATGCTCAGTTACCTCGAGGGCGTAACGAGCACAGAGATCGCTGGAGTTGTGGACCGGTCGGTTGCTCGAGTGCGCCAGGAACGTGATCGCGGCCTCGCCACTATCGGCGGCGACCCTTACTCCGTGCGGGCTGCGTTGGACATCGCAAGCTGGCATCCGCCAACTGCTGCCGAAGTATCCCGCGCCTTTCAGCGGCACGCCAGGACGCGGGCGCGCCGGCGACGCCGAATCGGGTTGGTCGGAGTTGCTGTCGGAACGCTCGCAGCTGTCCTGCTGACCGTCAGTGCTGTACACCGGCCTTACGTAGAACCGCGCCAACCAGGAGTTTGGACGTTCTCCCACACGGTTCGAACCCTGCCAGGCTGGTCCGTGCGGAGTCGAACCGTCGAGCGTGAGTGGGAGACAACTACCCTGCGCGCCGAGTCGCCGGAAAGCGGCAGATGCTCGGTTGCGGTGGGCGCCTCGGGCGCCACGTGGGTGCGACAGCTGCCGCGTCACCCGACCAAGGTTCGGGTTGGCACTCGCTCGGCCTTCTACGCAGAGCGCGTCTGGCCAAACGGTGGCGGCGCGATGCTGTGGTGGGAGTACGCTGACGCCGCATTGGTCATCATCGAATGTGGCAACCTGACCGCGCCACGCAAGGTGCTCCCGAAGCTCGGGAGCCGCGTGGCACTTGCAGTGGAGCCGATCCTGCTGCCCTACCGCGTTCGATCAGTCCCCCGGCACTATCAGGTCACCTCAGTTGGCAAGGGACTGGTGAGCCACTCGACGGTGACTTACCTGACTCGCAACGATTATCCCGAGGGCATGATGCAGATCAGCATCCGCTACCCAGCGGGCTTGCCGATGTACGGGGCGAATTACTCCTCCCTGGTGTCGCGTTACACCAACGGCAGATACACCGCGGTGTGCCGGCCCTTCGGAAACAGTCATATCTGCGTACGAGGCGAACTCAGTACCCCTGGTCGCATCAACATCGCAGCGCAGAGCGGCGCACTCGCGGTCGTCGATCGGATCGCCACCAACCTCGAGTTTGCCCCGAGCGCTACCGACCTCACCGGCTGGTTCGACGCCCGGCAAGCCCTGCCGTCCTGATCGGAGCCACCCAGGTCAGCGTCTGCGACCAAAGGCGATCACGGCAACCAGACCGATGATGAAGATGACGCCCAGAACCGTGCCCTCGACGCCGTGCCCAGTTGCGATCAGATAGACGCAAGCTGCCAGGAACGCAAGGGTGATCACTACGCCATAGTTGAGACCGCGGGCGTTGAGCCGCACCTCGCGCTGATCAAGCGCAGCGATGCGATCCAACTCCTTCTCGATCACCGCCCGTGTCTCAGCATCAGCCTCGGCGTAGACCTGCAGGGGATCCTGATAACGGTCGTACCGCGATGACCGTTCGCTCATTGTTCCTCACTTCGCGGTTGATCGAAGATGTCAACGACAGGTTCGCCGCCTTCGGCTGGCGCGCCAGTCGGGCTGTCCAGGTCCACCATCTGCTGCAGCGCCTGGCCGAACCGCTCGGGTACAACGGATGGATCAACCGCATCTATACGTGCGATTGCACGGTCCATCCGGCCTACAACGCTGTAGTGGACTCGCGGGTACCTGAGCGGCGCGTAGAGATAACTAAACCCCTTCAGCAGCGAGCCGGTTGGCGAGCCCGAAGGAATCGTGAAACGCGGCATCGTCAGGCGTCGCGGGGTGACGCTCAACGGCTGACGCCGACGTCCGGAGGGAATGACGAAGACCGCCAGCACCGTGATGATCACCAGCGCGCACCCGATTCCGATGAGCAGCCAGGCCCCGGTCGCCACGTGCACCTCCTCTCGCCCACCCTAATGACTTGTCAGCCTCTCGGAGGGTTATAGCCCGCTGAGACGCTAACAAGTCGGTATTGGATACAAGCCCTTCCTCAGAAGCGCGCTGGCTCGACGTACTCGCCCCACTCGGCACGCAGTGCGTTGCAGATCTCACCGAGCGTTGCCTCAGCGCGCGCCGCTGCCAGCATGGGTTCGATCATGTTGCCATCGGTCCGGGCAACCTTGATCATCTCCGCCAGTGCTGCGTCGACGGCCGCATTGTCTCGAGCACTCCGCCGGGTGCGGAGAGCCTCACACTGCTGGACTTCGATCTCGTGGCTGACCCGCAAGATCTCCAGTGGTTTGGTCACGCTGGTGGTGTGGACGTTGACACCGACGATCTTCTTATCGCCCTTCTCCAGCTCAGTCTGATAACGGAATGCGGAGTCGGCGATCTGTCCGGTGAACCAGCCCTCCTCGATGCCGAGCAACAGTCCGGAGGTGATCGGGCCGATCTCGTGTTGTCGAGCGGAGCCACCGCCGAGTTCCTCGATTCGATCAAGGATCGACACTGCCTCGGCTTCGATCTTGTCGGTCAGCGCCTCGACGTACCAGGATCCACCGAGCGGATCGACCACATTGATCACTCCGGTCTCCTCGGCCAAGACCTGCTGAGTGCGCAGTGCAATCTCTGCAGATTCCTCGGTAGGGAGCGCCAGCGTCTCGTCCAGGGCGTTCGTGTGCAACGAGTTCGTGCCCCCGAGGACTGCAGCCAATGCCTCGACTGCAGTTCGTACGACGTTGTTGTACGGCTGCTGCGCAGTGAGGGACACACCTGCGGTCTGAGTGTGGAATCGCAGCGACTGCGCCCTGACTGTCTTCGCGCCGTACCGGTCGCGCATCCAGCGCGCCCAGATCCGGCGTGCGGCCCGGAACTTGGCAATCTCTTCAAAGAAGTCGATGTGCGCATCGAAAAAGAAGCTCAAGCCCGGGGCGAAACGTTCGATGTCCAGGCCCCGCGACAGCCCAAGTTCGACGTATCCGAAGCCATCCGCCAGGGTGAAGGCGAGCTCCTGGGTGGCCGTCGATCCTGCTTCGCGGATGTGATATCCGGAGACACTCAGCGGCTTGTACGCCGGGATCTCGCGGCTGCAGTACTCCATCATGTCGCCGATCAGACGAAGGTGGGGGCCTGGTGCGAAAAGCCATTCCTTTTGAGCGATGTACTCCTTGAAGATGTCGGTCTGCGATGTGCCATTGAGCGCTGCAACGTCGACGCCTTGCCGCTCCGCCGCGACGAGGTACATGCAGAAGATCGGCACGGCCGGGCCTGAGATCGTCATCGAGGTGGTGACGGCACCAAGATCAATTCCGGAGAACAGCAGATCCATGTCTGCGGCGGAGTCGATCGCCACACCGCAATGACCAACCTCGCCGAGGCTGCGGCTGTCGTCGGAGTCGCGGCCCATCAACGTCGGCATGTCGAACGCGACACTGAGCCCCCCGCCGCCAGCGGCCAAGATCATCTTGTACCGCTCGTTGGTCTGCTCGGCATTGCCGAAACCGGCAAACTGCCGGATGGTCCAAGGACGCCCGCGATAGCCACTCGGGTACAGGCCGCGGGTGAAGGGAAACTCGCCAGGCCAACCGATCTGTTCCATCCGGCCATCGGCATCCTGGTCCTCCGGTCCGTAGACCGGATCGACTTCGAGACCCGAAATGGTGGTGAAGTCGGCGTCGCGAACCTGCCCCTTGTTCTGCGCCTCGGCATAGGCAGCCGCCCAACGCTCCCAGCCGCTAGCCCCGTGTGCGGTCATCGCAAACCTCCAGCTCAAATACTAGGACGCCCAACTTTTGTGAGTTGCTCGCGTTGTGTTTGATTGCTCGCTCCGCTCGCGGCGGATCGCGCCAGGAAGCCGCCGACATCGTCGTCCCTCGCCGACGAAAAGCATGTCGGCTCCCTCCTCCTCAGCACGGCGCCGCGCGATCCGCTGTTTGATCTGCTCGCCCCGCTCGCGGCGATCTCGCTGGTTGCCGCCGCTCCCGGCGCTCGCAGCTCGAGGGTCTAACGTGAATGCGATTGGCGGCGCTCTCTGCTAAAAATCGCCCGCGGCTGCCCGCGGCATGGTGAGCAACCACGTCAGCTGATCGCACTCCTCGTCGCTCAAGGCGCTCAGCCCGAAACGCGCACCGACGATTGCCGCAGTCGCCTTTTCCATGACGAGCCGCCCCTTGGGCGTGATCGAGGCCAGTACCGCGCGGCCGTCCTCAGGATGTGGCGTACGGCTGATCAAATCGGCTGCTTCCAGGCGCTTCACCAAGGGCGTCACCGACGTGGCATGCACCTGGAGTCGCTCGCCGATCTTGCCCAAGGGCAAGGCGCCGCGCCGGGAAAAGGACAGCAAGACCAACACCTCATAGCGTGCGAAAGTCAGACCCAATGGGCGAAGCAACTCATCCAGCTCTGTGAGCAGCAGCTGATGCACCCGCATCAATGATGTGACAGCGCGCATCCGCGACATCTCGCTCCACTGGGTGGCCCACTGCTTGGCCGCCTCCTCGATGGGGTCGAATGGCAGCCGCTCTCGCTCCACGGCGGTCACGTCCCGTCATCCTCTGCAGGCGTTGCAACTTGCGGCAAGTCACCCTGCATAACCATGCGCAGCACTCGCTCCCGCTGGTCGATGCTCCCTACGTACCTGATTTCATTCAGACCCTGAACCTGCGCGGCGGACTCGAAGACGAAATGTCCGTAATTCAGCCAACGGCCGATGACGGGCTTGTTGACAGTGATGTCCAAGATTCTCAACAGGGGCACGCTGGCGCGCGCGGTAGACAGGACTCCGTTGACACGGAACACCCGCTGGTTGGTGATCACGAATCGATCGCGATATTCCTCGAGGATTCGCCACAGCGCCTGAAGGCCTATCCCTAGACCGATGACGATGAATACGTAGTAGACGGGCGCTTGGTAGGCGAAGGCGCTGATGAAGATCACGACTGCGATGGCGAGCCGTATGTACGCCCAGACGCTAGCCGCCCAGTGCTTGCGCACCTCCAGTACCTTCTGCTCATCGGCCGTTGACGAGATGTATTGGTCGACGTGCGGATCGAGCCAGCTCAGCACGCCCACGGCTAGCCAGCCAGTGACTGGAAGAACGTGATGATCGCGCGAAACACTCGGGCAAGGGCCTGGAAGAGGTTACGAACAGCGTTCGCGGCAGCCTCAGGCTGCGCGATCAGGTAAAAGAGAAAAAAGCCCACGACCAAGAAGATGATGAAGCGCTTGACCCACACCATGTCGGACGATTCATCCTTCCGGTCTTCACCGCAGACTATTCGAACACGCTGCCGCATGTACAGGCAGATGCCTGTATATGCTCCTTTTTACCCGATCCATCGGCAGATTGGGAGCAGGCACGCCGCCCCGCCGTCGTGGCTCGGCTACGCGTTTCCGTCTTTGCGGCCTAGCTGCCGACCACGACTTGGTCCGCCGCGGCGTACGGATCGAGCTCACCACGGCTTACACGTATGGCAAGATCGTCCAGCCCGGCCTCGCCATTCAACCGAAACTCTGCCCGCAGCTTGGCCAGGGCGATGCTCTCGACCTCTCGCCGGGCCCGCGCGACGCGGCGTGCGTCAGCGCGTCCAGTTTCCACTTGCGCTGTTCGGAACTTGTCGACAGCTTCCAGCAGATCCTCAATCCCGCGATGCTCGTAGGCCACCGTAGAGACAATCGGTGGCTTCCAATCCTGCGGAGCCCGCTGGGCGAGGGCGATCATCGTCCGCAGTTCTCGCACCAGGGCCTGCGCACCGTCGCGATCACTCTTGTTGACCACGAAGATGTCGCCGATCTCGAGGATGCCGGCCTTGGCTGCTTGGATTCCATCGCCCATGCCGGGCGCCAACAGGACAACGGTGGTATCTGCCGTTTCTGCGACCTCAATCTCCGACTGGCCGACTCCGACCGTTTCGACAATGACCGTGTCGAAGCCTGCGGCGTCGAAAGCCCGTAACGCTTGGGGGGTGGCGACCGCAAGCCCGCCCAGATGACCCCTGGTCGCCATCGACCTGATGTAGACGTCCCGATCGAGCGCGTGTTCCTGCATGCGAACCCGATCCCCCAGGAGCGCTCCCCCTGAGAAGGGCGAGCTCGGGTCTACCGCGAGTACGCCGACCCGCTCGCCGCGCACCCGGAGCGCGCGGACGAGCGATGTTGCTGTGGTCGACTTGCCGACCCCGGGCGCACCCGTCAGGCCGATCACGTGTGCTCGTCCCGTGTCCGGTGTGAGCTCTTTCATGATCATCGGCAATGCCGGTGATGAATTCTCGATCCAGCTGATCAAACGGGCTAGGGCCCGCGGACTGCCCAACCGCACTTCGGCGACGACGTGGCGTATGTCGTCACGATCAAGGGACAACGCCGAATTCGCTTAGCTGCCGTCCGACGGAACGATGATGATCAAGGCGTCACCTTGGCCACCACCGCCGCAGAGTGCAGCCACTCCGGTGCCGCCACCACGTCGCTTCAGCTCCATTGCACAGGTCAGCACCAGACGGGCACCCGACGCACCGATCGGATGGCCGAGCGCGATTGCCCCACCATTGACGTTCACCCGCTCGTCAGTCTCATCGGCACTCAGGCCGAGAGCCCGCGCGCTCGCGACACCAACGGCGGCGAACGCTTCGTTGATTTCGATCACGTCCAGGTCAGAGGTGCTGATCTGTTGCTTCTTCACCGCAACGTTGATCGCGTTTGCCGGCTGCAGCTGGAGCGACGAGTCCGGGCCCGCGACGCTCGCATGCGCGCCTATCTCTGCGAGTGGGGTGAGTCCCAACCGATCGGCCGCTTCCTTGCTTGCCACAACCATGGCCGCTGCGCCGTCTGAGATCGGGCTGGACGAGCCCGCGGTGATCGAGCCGGCGCGCCCGAACGCTGGCGGTAGCTTGGCAAGCGACTCCGCCGTAACGCTGTCCCGGATGCCTTCATCCTTAATGATCACCACATCATCACCGCGACGCTGCGGAATGCGGACCTCGGCGATCTCCTCCGCCATGACGCCACTGGCTGTCGCCGCCGCAGCCCGCTGGTGGGAACGCGCAGCGAATGCATCTTGATCTTCACGGCTGACCAATTGCTCACCGCGATTGCTGTCGTCGGTCAGGGACCCCATGGCCTGGTCGGTGAAAGCATCCCAGAGGCCGTCGTAGGCCATGTGGTCGATCATCGTTATGTCGCCGTACTTGAACCCGGACCGCGAGCGCGGCAGCAGGTGGGGAGCCTGGGTCATCGACTCCATGCCGCCTGCAACGACCACATCGCACTCCCCGGCTCGGATCAGTTGATCAGCAAGGGCGACTGCATTCAGTCCCGACAGACATACCTTGTTGATCGTTACTGCTGGGACCGACATGGCGATCCCTCCCTTGATTGCAGCCTGTCGGGCCGGGATCTGGCCGGTTCCAGCCTGGAGCACGTGACCCATCACAACGTAGTCGATGTGCTCCGCGGCAACGCCTGAGCGCTCGAGAGCCGCCCCGATGGCGTAACCGCCAAGATCCGTGGCGGACATGTCCTTCAGGCCGCCAAGCAGTTTCCCGATCGGCGTACGCGCACCGCCGACGATCACTGATCCCATGCTCTACCTCCAGCCGCAGCGCTGTCACTGACGATCACACCCGGTCCTCTGTCCGCGACCAGTCTGGCACCCTAATGTCCATGACCAGAATGCCTTCCGATCTCGTGAGTGTGCTGCCCGGTCTGCTCGGTTTTGATCATGTCGGTGTGGCGGTCGCCGATCTGGAAGCAGCGATGACGTTTTACCGTGACCTGCTGGGCATGCACGTGGTGCATCGCGAAGAGAACCTTGACCAACAGGTGGTCGAAGTCATGCTGGCCGCGGGTGAGGTCGGGACTGTCAGCAACCAGCTTCAGCTCTTGATGCCGTTGTCGGAGGACTCAGTGCTTCAGCGCTTCCTGGTGAGACGTGGAGGCGGCCTGCACCACCTGGCTTACGCTGTTTCTGATGTCCGGTCCGCATCCACGATCCTGCGTCACTGCGGTGTGCGGGTGCTTTATGATGCACCAAGAGCCGGTACCCACGGCTCGCAGATCAACTTTGTCCACCCCAAGGACACTGGTGGCGTTCTGCTCGAGTTGGTCGAGCACGCCGCGGCGGATCCGCACAGTGTCCAATCAAGGTGGGGCTGAGCGAATGGCCGTCGCTCACGCGGGCACAGACTTGGCATCAATACCTATTTTCGGAGAGGGTTTCTTGCGGTGAACGCATCAGACAACACGGGGCTTGGCCTGTTCGACGACACAGCAAGCGCAGTCGGCAACTTTCCCACCGCTTTGCGCGGTTATGACCGAACGGCCGTCGACGATTATGTCCGGACACTTGAGGACAGTGTTGTCAAGTCCCGTAGACACGCCACTCAGCTCGAGCAGCAAGTGACCATGCTCCAAGATGAAGTGGCCTCGGCTGGTGATCCGACTGACTCCAAGGACGTCGATTACGCCAACCTTGGTGGGCGCGCCAACGACATTCTCCGGCTCGCTCAGGAGCAAGCGCGTGAGCTGGTGCAGAATGCGACGGTCGAGGCCCAGAAGCTCAAGGAGCAGGCGCGGCGTGAGGCCGACGGGCTGCGGACCTCTGCGGCCCGTGAAGGTGACGCCATCAAGACCGGCGGCGCTGCACAAATTGATCAGCTACGCAGCAAGTTGCGCGATGAGGTCAAAGCCCAGGTCGACAAGGCCAAGGCCGAAGCGGAGTCCCTGATCGCGGCTGCCCGGCGACAGGCCGAGTCGGTACGCCGGGAGGCCGACAATGAGGCGCAAGCGACGCGCCAGAATGCCTACCTCGACACCGAGAACCTGCGCCGGACTGTTGAGCGCGAGGCCGCAGAGGCCAGATCCAAGCTGGCTGCGGAGCGCGAACAGGCCATCGGTCAGCTCAAGCTGGCGCATGACGAGGCGCAGCAGAAGACCGCTGCACTGCTCGCCGAGGCAACCAAATATCACAGCGAGTCGGCGGAACGCCTGGAAGCAGACCTCGCGGAAGCAGCACGCATTCGCGCCGAGGCCCTTGCCGAAGCTGAGCAGACCAAGGGCGCGGCCGCACAGGAAGCTGAGGCGCGGATCGCCACCGCGAAGAAGCAGGCCGCAGCCATCAATGAGCGGACCCAACAGGAGTTCGCATGGCGGAAGCAACAGCTACGCCGTGAGACGGAGTTGCTGCACCAGCGCAAGCAGGCTGTGTTGAGCCAACTCGCCAGCCTGTCGGCGCTCGCGGAGCAAACGGCCAGTGCATTCCCCGACCTGGACGACCCCAACGAGTTGGAGGGTGAGGCCGGCGATCGCACTGTGATGCGTCCCGACATGCTCCCTCCTGCCGGTCCGGGCGAGGACAATCCTGCCGGTAGCAGCGCCGGCTCGAACAGGAACGGTGGCAATTCAACCGACGACGAGGACGAACTGGAGATCGACGGGGATGCCACGGTGCTCGTTTCCCCTTCCGATCTGGCCGGCGAAAGAGCCAAGTCGAAATAGCTCAGCTCACGACCGCAGGCCTGCCGCGATGATCATCACCGACTGACCGCTGGCCCTCGGCTTCGGGTGCCGTTACCCTGAGAAGACTCGGGGTAACGGCACTTTGGTTTGTAAGGAGCCGGCGTGAACATGCCCCCAACAGGTGACCCCCATTCGGATAACGGCCGCTTTCCCGTGGCGCGCAGAGGATATGACCGCGAGGCGGTCGATCATTTCGTACGGGCGACGCAGGCCCAAATCGCCCAGCTTCTGGAGCAATACGATTCCTTGATCGCCTACAACCATGAGCTTCGCCAGGCGCTTGACGAGGCCCATGCCCGGGCGAGTCATGCGGACTTCTCCGGACTCGGCGCTCGGGTCCAGGAGATCCTGCACATCGCCGAGGAACAGGCAACCGACATTACGCAGGGTGCCATTCAGGAGGCGGATCGGCTGAGCGCTCAGAGACAGGCCGAAATCGATGGACTACGCCAGAGCGCGTACGCGGACCTGGCCGAGATACGAGACGCCCAGCGGGCTGAGCTGGACGCCCTGCGGGAGCAGGTGGAGCGAGATGCTGCGCAACTGATGGAGCACGCCAGGACTGGGGCTGACCAGTTACTGGCCTCGGCACGACTGCAGGCCGAAGCCGTTCGGGCTGAGGCTGAGGCGGCCGCAACCGGCATGCGCAAGGCGGCCAGCTTTGAGTCGCAAGAACTGCTTGCTGCCGCTGAACGTGACAGTGCGGCTTTGCGCCAGGAGACTGCCGACCAACGCGAACATCTGATGGCCGAGCTCAAGGACGCGCAGGAATCGGCGAACCAGGCCATCCAGGCGATGCTGGCGGAGGCGACCGAGTTGCACCGAGCCGCCGACGAGCGCCTGACGTCGGAAACCGAGCAAGCGGCAAAGCTACGCAATGAAGCCCGGGCGGAGGCACAACGCATCAAGGTGGATGCCAGTGGCGACGCTGACGAGATCGTCGACAGGGCCCGGCATCACGCCGCGATCATCGACGACCGTGCACGTCAGGAGCTCGCGCTGCGACGCCGCCAGATGCGAGACGAGCAGGAACTGCTGACGCGGCGGAAACACGCGATGCTCAACCAGCTCGCTTCGGTGAGCGCGCTGGCGATCGAGACTGCGGAGAACATGCCCGACGTCCCTGAAGTGGCCGAGACGGCATTTTCGGAGTTCCGGGACGACTCCGGCAGCGCTGAGGCCGAGATTGAAAGCGATCCGACCGTGGGCAATGCAGCCAGCGAGGCCGGCGGTGAATCCGAGCGAGGCGCGGCCGAGGAGGCCGAGCAGAAGGCGGCAAACGAGGAACCCGGGGCGCGCACTGAGGACGAGGAGAGCGAGCCCTCCCCTGGGGACGAGAAAAGCGAGCCGGGCGCCGAGGACAATAGCGGTTTGCCCAGCGGTAATGGCAATGAGGCCTCCCGCGGTGATGGAGTTCGGGATGCCCCCACCGACGAGCGTGAGTACGCACGGTCGAATAAGCCCTAGTGCCCTACGCCAGGATTCGCCACATATCTCCCCCGTCCATGCGGCGCCTCGCGGCGTTCTCCTCGGTCGATATGCGACCCGGCATGCTCCCTCGTCGGCCTTGCGATGCACTCGCCTGGACGTCGGAGCTATGCACCGGATTCCTGGCGCAGGGCACTAGTGCGCGCTGGTTCAGATCAGAACAGACGCGTTGACGGGTCGTCGAGGCCACGGAGTGCGTCATAATCCACGAGTCTGACCTCGATGCCCCTGTCTCCTGCGAGGGTCCGTGCCTGCGGCGCGATCGACTGAGCAGCGAGGATTCCGCGTACCGGCTTCAGAAGCGAGTCGCGGTTGAGGAGTTCAAGGTAGCGGGTCAGCTGCTCGACGGCGTCGATGTTGGCCTTCCGCTTGACTTCCACCGCAACGTGTTTCGTCGGACGTTGTTCCACGTCGTCAGTCTCTCCGCGACGTTTGACCTCGACCGCCACGTACGCCGCGGCGGCGTTCCTGCACAACAAGTCGACTGGGCCGATTGGCGTCGGATGTTCACGTCTGACAAGAGAGAGGCCGGGTGCCAGCACCTCAGGATGTTCGGCGAGAAGCTCCTGCAGGTGCGCCTCAACCCCGTCCTTCTGGAGTCCCGGGTCGACGCCAAGTTCATGGGAGGAGTCGTGGAAGACCTCCGCCAGCCAGATCTGGAGCGTGTCGCCGTCGCGGCCGCGGACTTCCCAGCGGGCTGACAGCGGTTCGCCGTTCAGGGCTGAGTCATGGTCCAGCTCGGGCGGTCCCAGCTCGACCAGCGAGCACGGAGGACTCATCCAGTTCAGCGGTTTGTAGGCACGGTCGTCAGCGTGGATGGACACAGATCCGTCAGACTTGATCAAGATCAGCCGCGTTGCCATCGGCAGGTGGGCTGTCAGCCGCCCTGCGTAGTCCACCTGGCAGCGGGCAATCACCAACCGCACGGAGACAAACTACCGGGTTGATCGGATGAGGACCTGTGATTGAATCTCGACCTATGGGCTCGATCCTCGGCTGCGAGCGTCAGCGCGAGCAGCTCCCATCAAAGGAGTTCGCTGATGATGGCCCGACGGCCGAGTAAACATCTCAGGCCGGCCCGACCGCTGAGCTCCGGACATGCGACGTCGGTGATCAAGAGCGACGGGCGGTGGATTGTCCGCAGCGTATCGGGTGCAGCGGCCACCAAGGCCTATCGGTGCCCCGGTTGCAACGTCGAGATCCGCCCGGGGACTCCGCATGTCGTGACTTGGCCAGCCACACCTGGCCTGCTCTCCCAGTCCCCGGTCGAAGAGCGCCGACATTGGCATACCAGCTGCTGGCAAAGGCGGCCATGAACACAGACGCGGCTCAGCACGGACTCTTCAGCACTCAACTTGGAGCGACCGGACCGCGTGTCGTGTTTCTGCACGGGCTGTTCGGCCAGGGTAAGAACTGGAATACGATCGCCAAGGCGTTGAGCGAGTCAGCCCGAGTCACGCTTGTTGATTTGCCCAATCACGGCGAATCCGCCTGGACCGATCACTTTTCCTATCCCGAAATGGCGGGCCAAGTAGCCGAGCTGCTCATGGCCGAGGGGCAGGGAGATCCGTACGCCGTGGTCGGCCACTCGATGGGCGGCAAGGTGGCCATGACGCTCGCGTTACTCCATCCGGAGCTTGTGGAACGACTCTGCGTCGTCGATGTCTCACCGGTATCCGCCGAGGAAACTAGCGAGTTCACCACCTTCGTACGAGGCATGCGCGCTATCGACCTGGAAACCTTGACCGATCGCAGGGATGCGGACACCCAGCTCACTCCGTATGTCAGCGATGCCAGTATCCGCAGCTTTCTGCTGCAGAACCTGCGTCGCGACGATTCCACTTCCAACGGCTGGCGATGGCGGCTCAACCTCGAGATGCTCGGGGATCACTTGGGCGAGATGGGCGCCTGGCCTGAGTTGCACACCCAGCCGTACGAAGGTCGTGTGCTGTGGGTAGCCGGCGCTGCTTCAAGCTACGTCAAGCCGGAATACGCTGCAGCGATGCGCAAGCTTTTTCCCCGCGTTCACCTGATCACGATCAAAGGAGCTGGCCACTGGGTGCACAGCGAGCAGCCAGAGGTGTTTCTCGCGATCATGCGCCGGTTCCTGCATTTGTAAGCACAGCCGATGTGGAAAGGGCGGAGCACGTCGATGACAGAGTTCGTCGTGGTCGTGCTTGCTCTCATCCCGCTCGATGTGCTGTCCCACATGCCAACTCCAACACCATCGTCGGCCGTCTACCCTCAGCGAAGCCAAGGATTCGCCGCTTACATCGTTGGCGGCTTCTTCGGCCTAGCCATCCTGATACTGGCCATGATGCTGCTGAACCACCGGCCGAAGCGGATCAATCCTCGCCCACCCGACGAGTGAGGTTCACCGATCGACGAGCGTAGGGAGGCGTCTCCGTACTGCTGGACTCGACCACGTCAACGTCGAGTCAGGGTCTCGTCACCGTCGTGATCTCAGAGGGGTTGTTCGGCCGGCCGGTGCCATCAGAGTTGCTGCCGTCCTGACCTTCTTCGGCCATCGATGCCACGACGTTGCGCGATGCCTTGTCCATCGTGCCGAAGATCGTAAAGTTTGGGTTCGCATCGAGGCTGGTCGAATCGGCCCAGACCAGAAAGAACTGCGAACCGTTCGTTCCCGGACCGCCGTTCGCCATGGCAACAGTGCCTTCGGTATAGCTCTCGGTACCGTCGGTCTCGTTAGCAAACTCGTAGCCTGGGCCACCTTTCCCGGTACCGGTCGGGTCACCGCACTGCAGAATGAAAATCCCCGAATCCGCCAGCCGATGGCACCTGGTGTTGTCGAAGTAGCCCTGGCCTGCCAAGGAGACGAAGGAGTTGACAGTGCAGGGGGCCTTTGTGCGATCCAAAGTGATCCTCACCTTGCCGTTTGTCATTGCCAGCACATAGCTGATCGTTCCGCTGGTCGGGACATCGGTATTCGGGGGCGGCATGACGGGTCGTGCGGCGTCACCGGACACGGTGTACTCACAGACGGCACCTGTTTCGCCAGCAACTGCGCTGATGCTGGAGACAGGGGACGGCGCGACAGAACTTGCAGGTGGATCTGATGGTGGCGGCGGCGCAGGGATTTGACCGCAGCCGCTGATCAGCACGGCAATCCCAACGATCAGGATTCCGGTTGCGCGGCGGGTGGCCTTTCTTGGGCTGCTCGCGCGTCGGTATCGCGCTCGCAGCTGGTTCACCGTTGTACTGTGCCACAGCTCGAAGCCGCTTCGTGGCAGCGACAAGCCTGCCACGGTGTAGTCCGCACGACCCGAGCCGCGCCGTACCGGTACTGCTGCGTAGGGTGTGATCATGGTTCGGCTGACCCGCATCTACACCCGGACAGGCGATGCCGGGCAGACTCAGCTTGCCGATCTGTCGAAGGTCAGCAAGACCGATCCGCGTGTTGAGGCGTACGGAGATGTCGACGAGGCCAACTCGGCAATCGGGGTCGCTCTTGCGGCCGGTGATCTACCGGACGACGTCGCCGCAGTGCTACAAAGCGTTCAGAACGAGATGTTCGACGTCGGAGCTGATCTCTCGACACCGCTGCGCGTACCGACCTCAACAGATCCCACACCAGAGCTTCGCATCACTCAGGAGTACATCGACCGGCTGGAGGCCTGGTGTGACCAGCTCGGTGATCCGCTACCGCACTTGACATCATTCATCCTCCCTGGTGGTTTGCCGGCTGCGGCGCAGCTGCATCTGGCGCGTACCGTGGTGCGGCGCGCCGAGCGCGCAGCCTGGGCCGCCGTACAGGCCTACGGAACTGAGGCGGTTGCAGACCCCCAACTTCCGGGCGGTGTGAGCACGCTGGCAATCACATATCTCAACCGGCTGTCCGACCTGCTGTTCATCCTCACCCGGGTCGTCAACGGAACCGGCGGCGATGTGTTGTGGGTACCCGGGGGTGAGCGAAGCCACGACTCGGCGCTGGAAGAGCCCCAGTATCAACCAAATCCTTAAGCCCCCAACCAGGAGGACGCGATGATCAGTGACGCCCGCGGTTTGAAGGAAGCCACCGGCAAGGCCGAGCCAGCTCAGCCGAGACCGGTCACCTTGTTCACCGGACAATGGGCCGACCTCCCATTTGAGGAGATCTGCCGGCTTGCTGCGGGCTGGGGCTACGACGGCCTCGAGATTGCCTGCTGGGGTGATCATTTCGACGTCGTCAAGGCAGTCGAGAACGACAGCTACCTCCAGGGACGCAGAGACATTCTGGAGCAGCACGGGCTCGGCTGTTGGGCGGTCTCCAACCACCTCAATGGCCAGGCGGTGTGTGAGGCGATCATCGACGAGCGCTACAAGAACATGGTCAACCCACGCGTCTGGGGTGATGGTGATCCCGAGGGCGTTCGGCAGCGGGCCGCCGAGGAGATGAAGATCACGGCACGCGCGGCGGCAGCCTTTGGCGTAGACACCGTCGTCGGCTTCACCGGATCGGCCATCTGGCACTACGTGGCCATGTTCCCGCCGGTAGACGACAAGGTCATCGAGGCCGGCTACGCCGATTTCGCCGACCGCTGGAACCCGATCATCGACGTCTTCGACGAGGTCGGCGTGCGCTTTGCTCACGAGGTACACCCCAGCGAGATCGCGTACGACTATTGGTCCACAGTCGCCACATTGGAGGCCATCGATCACCGACCGGGCTTCGGCCTCAACTTCGATCCATCGCACATGGTTTGGCAGGAAATCGACTCTGTCGGCTTCCTTTGGGATTTCCGGGACCGGATCTATCACGTGGATTGCAAGGACACCAAGGTCAGGATGAACAATGGTCGCAACGGCCGGCTGTCCT
The DNA here is from genome assembly GCA_036377435.1 of Propionibacteriaceae bacterium. Lineage (GTDB taxonomy): Bacteria > Actinomycetota > Actinomycetes > Propionibacteriales > Propionibacteriaceae > Microlunatus. Next base: position 15,076 of record DASUYM010000207.1, on the reverse strand, counting down.
CCCATCTCCCGTGGGCCGACCCGCGACGCGGCTGGGACTTCATCTCAACTGGTCACGGCGACACCCGCTGGGAGGACATCTTCCGGATGCTCAACCACATTGGCTATGCAGGACCCATATCGATCGAATGGGAGGACGCCGGGATGGACCGGCTCGACGGCGCGCCCGAGGCGCTCGACTTCATCCGGAGCATGAACGGCATCCGCCCGTCGGAAGCCTCTTTCGACGCCGCCTTTGCCACCAAGGGCTAGCCGACTTGTCAGAACGCAGTTGAGCTATAGGTCAACTGCGTTCTGACAACTCGGATCCCGCTCTACTCGAATCGGCGTACGCCTGGCGGGGCCGCTTCCAACCAGCTCAGGAGGCCGGTCAGCGACTCCTCGCTCATGGCCAGCTCCCACTTGGCGTCGGCATGGCCATCGTGCATCTCGATACGGAGTACCTTCTCGTCGGCGTTCAATGCCACCGCCTCGACGGGATCCGGCATGCGCGTCTCCAGCACCCGAACATTACGGCGCGGAAACACCATGCGTGGCCGCAGCGAGTACGAGAAGTATCTGAACCACTCCAGGATTCCCTCGCTATAACGGCCAACTCCGAGCACCCAGCCGGCGCCCGGAGTCGTGATCCGCAGCCGCAGACTGCAGTCGAAGGTGCCACCGAGGCGATCAAGCCATCGGCGCCGCACGGCGAGCATCAACAGGCTTATGGCCACCAGGCAGGCCAGCACGCCGAGGATCACGACGACCCCGAGCCAGCCGCGCATGAACGTCCTCAGATCGCGGGCGAATGTCTTGCAGCGACCTTACTGCGCTTTTTGCGCCGCGCGAAGCTGCGCCTCCGCGCGCTGGAAATGCTTTCGATCCTCGTCGCCTCCGTCGCCCGTATCGAGAACTCGTTGCGCCTCGGCGAGCTCCTTTTCGGCTTCAGCGACGGTCACCTCGTCGGCCATCCGAGCGTACTCGCTCAAGATCGAAACACGCCCCTGGGAGACGGAAATGAAGCCGCCTTCCACAGCGATGATCTCCCGTGTCGGATTATCCTCGCAGAAGATCACCACCGCGCTCGGCACCAACAAACCAAGCACGGGCTCATGCCCCGGCAAGATGCCGATTTCGCCCTCGACGGTCTTGGCAATGATGTTGGAAGACCTGCCCGACCAGACCACACGATCGGCCGAGACGACTTCCACTTGCATGGGTTCAGCCATACCGCTCCTTTCCCGCTGGCCACTCGATCCTTAGACGAGCTTATTCACTGTTCCTTCTGCAGCTCCGACCAGCGTCGCTCGACGTCCTCCATGCTGCCTACGTTGAAGAAGGCCTGCTCCGCAATGTGATCAACTTCGCCGTCACAGACCATCCGGAACGACTCGATGGTTTCGTTGAGCGGCACCGTCGACCCTGGGATGTTGGTGAACTTCTCGGCCATGTAGGTGTTCTGGCTGAGGAACTGCTGGATGCGACGGGCGCGGTTGACCACGATCTTGTCTTCTTCGGACAACTCGTCGACGCCCAGAATCGCGATGATGTCCTGCAGCTCCTTATTGCGTTGCAGAATCTGCTTGACCCGCACCGCCACGTCGTAGTGCTGCTGGCCGATGTAGAGCGGGTCGAGGATTCGACTGGTCGAGCTCAGCGGATCCACCGCCGGGTAGAGACCGCGGGAAGCGATCTCGCGGGAAAGCTCTGTGGTGGCGTCCAGATGAGCGAACGTCGTTGCCGGGGCCGGATCGGTGTAGTCATCAGCCGGCACATAGATCGCCTGCATCGAGGTGATCGAGTGCCCGCGGGTCGAGGTGATCCGCTCCTGCAGCTGGCCCATCTCGTCAGCCAGGTTCGGCTGGTACCCAACAGCCGAAGGCATCCGACCCAGGAGGGTCGAAACCTCCGAGCCTGCCTGGGTGAACCGGAAGATGTTATCGATGAAGAGCAGCACGTCCTGGTTCTGCACATCGCGGAAGTACTCGGCCATGGTCAGCGCCGACAGCGCGACCCGCAGCCGGGTACCGGGCGGCTCGTCCATCTGCCCGAACACGAGCGCAGTGTCTTTGAACACCCCTGCCTCAGCCATCTCATGGATCAGATCATTGCCCTCACGAGTGCGCTCCCCGACGCCGGCGAACACCGAGGTGCCACCGAAGTTGTGGGCGATGCGGTAGATCATCTCCTGGATGAGCACGGTCTTTCCGACGCCGGCGCCACCGAACAGGCCGATCTTGCCGCCGGTCACGTACGGGGTGAGCAGATCGAGCACCTTGATGCCGGTCTCCAGCATCTCGGTCTTGGACTCGAGCTGGTCGAACCTCGGCGCTGGACGGTGGATCGGCCAGCGCTCAGTCACCTCGACGCTCGAGGGGTCGACATCGAGTACGTCGCCAGTCACGTTCCACACGTGACCCTTGGTGATGTCGCCAACAGGCACTGAGATCGGCCGCCCCGTGTCCTGGACCTCGGTGCCTCGCTGCATGCCGTCGGTCGGTTTCAGCGCGATAGCCCGAACGAGGTTGTCGCCGATGTGCAGCTCGACCTCCATCGTCATGCTGCGGGTTTCACCACCCACGGTGGTCTCGACCGTCAGCGCGTTGTAGATCTCGGGCATCTGATCGACGGGAAACTCAACATCGACCACCGGGCCGATGACCCGCGACACGCGGCCGATGCCGCCGGCGGGGGCTTCGGTGTCTTGTTCTTCAATCGTGGCGGTCATCTGGATCCTCATTCATCGGTGGATGGCTGGTCATTTCGATAGTGCGACATCAGTCGTCAGACGCAGTTGCCTCGGCAAGGGCACTCGCTCCGCCGACGATCTCGGAGATTTCCTGCGTGATTTCGGCCTGCCGGGCTTGGTTGGCTTCGCGGGTCAGCCGCTCGATCAGCTGCTGCGCATTGTCGGTTGCTGACTTCATCGCCTTCTGCCGGCTGGCCAGCTCCGAGGCGGCCCCCTGGAGCAGGCAGTAGTGAATGCGGCTGGCGACATATAGCGGCAGCAGCTCGTCCAGCACGGTCTCCGCATCCGGCTCGAATTCGTACAGCGGAAGGATCTCGTCGCTGGGCGGCGGCTCTTCGCCCTCCACAACCTCCAGTGGCAGCATCCGGATCACCTCAGCTCGCTGAGTGAGCATGGAAACGAAACGGGTGTAGACCACGTGGATCTCATCCACGCCGCCCTCTTCCGTTGGCCTCAGAAATGCCTCGATCAGCGTGTCGGCGATCTCGCGGGCGTGGGCGTAGGTCGGCGCGTCGGAGAAACCCTCCCACTTGGCGGCGACATTGCGACGCCGGAACCCGTAAAACGCGATCGACTTCCGGCCAGCCAAATAGGGCACCGGTTCCCTGTTCGCCTGCCGCAGCATCTGGTTCAGCTGTTCGCCCTCCTTGATCACCGACGAGGAGTAGGCACCGGCCAAGCCGCGGTCAGAGGTGATCAACAGCACCGCCGCCCTGCTCGGGTTCTCCGCCTCGGTGGTCAGCGGATGATCGACATTGGAGAACGTCGCCACGGCTGATACAGCTCTGGTCAGCTCCCGCGCATACGGAGCAGCCGATCTGGCGCGCTGTTGTGCCTTGATGATTCTGGAGGCAGCAATCAGCTCCATCGCCCTGGTGACCTTCTTGATGGTCGTGACCGAGGCGCGGCGCTGTCGTAGCTCCCGCAGACTTGCTGGCATATTAGAGCCCCGGCTCGCGCATCACGCCGGTAGCCGACGCTGTCGTCGCTCTTCGCGAAACGAAGAGGCATGTTTCGCTCATCGCTCCTCCATTCGTCGGCGCGCGATTCCGGCGCTCGCCGGGTTAGCCACGCTTCTGCCTCACGATTTGCTCTTGCGTGACGTCCTCTTCCTCCAGCGCGACATGCTCCTCTCGGCCAGCTAGCAGCTTGCCCTCCGAGGTCTGGAACCCCTTCTTGAACTCGGCAATCTGCTCGCGTAGCGCTGCCGCAGTATCGTCGTCGAACGTCTTGGTCTCCCGGATGTTGCGGAGGACGCTGCTGTGGTGACGCAGATGGTCCAGCAGCTCCCGCTCGAAGCGCAGCACGTCGTCAACCGGAACCTCATCCATCAGACCTTGAATACCGGCCCAGACTGAGACGACTTGCTCTTCCACCGGATACGGCGAGTACTGAGGCTGACGGAGCAGCTCGACCAAGCGCCCGCCCCTATCGAGCTGGCGGCGAGTCGTCGCGTCGAGGTCAGAGGCGAACATCGCAAAGGCCTGCATGTCGCGGAACTGGGCGAGCTCCAGCTTGAGTGAACCAGCGACATTCTTCATCGCCTTGATCTGCGCGGCCCCGCCGACCCGGGACACCGAGATTCCGACGTCGATGGCTGGCCGCTGATTGGCGTTGAAAAGATCTGACTGTAGGAAGATCTGGCCATCAGTGATCGAAATGACGTTGGTAGGGATGTAGGCCGAGACGTCATTTGCTTTGGTCTCGATGATCGGCAGGCCAGTCATCGAGCCGCCGCCCAGCTCATCGGAGAGCTTCGCACAGCGCTCCAGCAGGCGGCTGTGCAGGTAGAACACGTCGCCCGGGTAGGCCTCACGGCCGGGTGGGCGGCGCAGCAGCAGCGACATGGCACGGTACGCCTCAGCCTGCTTCGTCAGGTCGTCGAAGATGATCAGCACGTGCTTGCCCTGATACATCCAGTGCTGCCCGATGGCCGAGCCGGTGTACGGCGCAACGTACTTGTAGCCAGCCGGGTCTGACGCTGGGGCGGCGACGATCGTGGTGTATGCGAGCGCACCGGCCTCCTCTAGCACGCCGCGAACGGCAGCGATGGTCGAGCCCTTCTGGCCGATCGCAACGTAGATGCAGCGCACCTGCTGTTCCGGATCGCCGCTGTCCCAGGCGCTCTTCTGGTTCATGATCGTGTCGACGGCAATGGCGGTCTTGCCGGTCTTGCGGTCGCCGATGATCAACTGCCGCTGGCCACGACCGATCGGGATCATCGCGTCGATGGCCTTGATTCCGGTCTGCAGCGGCTGATTGACCCCTTGCCGGTCCATCACACCGGCGGCCTGCAACTCGAGCGCGCGACGCTCGTCGATGTCGGTGATCTCGCCGAGCCCGTCGATCGGGTTGCCTAACGCGTCGACGGTACGTCCGAGGTATCCGTCGCCGACCGGAACCGAAAGGATGTCGCCGGTACGCTTGACGACCTGGCCCTCCTCGATCCCCAGTGATTCGCCCATAACGGCGACACCGATTTCCCGGACGTCAAGGTTCAGAGCAATGCCGAGAGTCCCGTTCTCGAACTCGAGCAGTTCATTGGCCATCGCCGAAGGTAGGCCTTCGACCCGCGCAATTCCGTCGCCCGATGTGACGACTGTTCCAACCTCTTCACGACTGGCCGTCTCCGGCTCGTAGCCCCGGACGAAGCGATTTAGTGCTTCGCGGATTTCCTCTGGACGAATCGTAAGTTCTGCCATCGTCTGCGCTTTCTGCTCTATCTCTCGGAGATGCAATGTGTTCAGTTTTTGATGTACGAGCCGTGCTATCCAAAGAGCCGCCGGGCCGCCTCGAGCCGATCCCCAACGGTACCTTCAAACACCTCGTCGCCGAGCTCAACCCGAACCCCGCCCAGGATGTCGGGATCAATGACCTCCTGGATCGCAACCTCGCGGCCGATCTGGTTGGTCAGAGCAGCGTGGAGCCGGTCCCGTTGGTCGGAGGTAAGCGGCTTCGCCACGCGCACAGTTGCCACAACCCGATTCTTCTGTGCGGCGGCCAGCGTGACGTAACCCTCGATGGTGTTCGCGAAGGTCCGCTCGCGAGCGGCCACGGCGCGCTGCGCGAGCATGATCGTTGCGTCTGTGGCGCGACCTCTCAGCAACTCGCCGACCAATTCCTGCCGCTTGCTGCGGTCGATCGAGCGGTCGGCCAGCACATTGCGCAGATCGGGGTTGGACTCGACGAGCCGGGCGAATCGAAAGAGCTGATCCTCGGTGTCTTCCAGCTCGGCACGTCGGTCTGCGACGATGAGCACGGCGCGTACGGCCTGCCGCTCCAGTGCAGCCGCGAATGTGCGACCTCCTGCCCACCGAAGCGTCGCCGCCTCCGCCACGAAATCAGCGACCGCCCTGTCGACTTTGCTGTCGAGCAACCCATGCACCAGTGCCCGACGCGCTCCTTCCGGCGTGCCTGGATCGGTCACGGCCCGCCGAAGCGTTGGTGAGGAATCCAGCGCGTCGACCACCGCGAACATGTCGGTGGCAAATGTCTCACCGACCTGGCTGTCATCCAGCATGCGGTCGAGCGAACTCAGTCGCGCGTCGGTGGCGATAGTCATGACAGCCTCGCGCCCATATTCATGATCTGCCCGCCGGCGCGCGCTCGCCCTCACCTTCGAGCTCGGCGAGGAAGCGATCGACCGTGCGTTGTGCTCGCTCGTCGTCCTCGAGCGACTCGCCGACGATCCGGCTCGCCAACGTGGTGGCCAACGTACCGATCTCAGCTCGCATCTGAGTGATGACTGTCGCTCGCTCGGCTTCGAGCTGAGCCTCTCCCTGGGTCCTGATCCTGGCGACCTCGGCCTGCGCCTGCTCGCGAAGTTCCGCGAGGATCTGCGTGCCCTCCGACTTGGCGTCCTCGCGAATCCTGGCCGCTTCGGTGCGGGCATCCGCCAACTGCTCGTTGTATTGACGCAAGGCCGCCTCGGCGGCCTCCTGAGCCTGCTCAGCCTTCTCCAAGCCACCCTGGATGGCAGCGGTGCGTTCGGCGTAGGTGGCCTCGAACCGCGGCACCACGAACCTGGCGATCACGAAGGTCAGCAACAGCGCGAACACTATCGCCGCGATCACCTCCGACAGGTGCGGGATAAGCGGATTCTCCTGTAGCGGTACCAGAAGCGGGGTCATCATGACCACTCGCTCACAGGCCGCCGAAGACGAAGGCGAGGGCGATGCCGATGATCGCCAGCGCCTCAGTCACCGCGAATCCGATCCAGGCCGTGCCCATCATGGCGCCGCGGGCTTCAGGCTGCCTCGCGGTGCCCTGGATGACCGAGGCGAAGATCAAGCCCACGCCGATGCCGGGGCCGATGGCGCCGAGGCCGTAGCCGACGATGCCGAGGGATCCGACGAGTTCCATTGGAGTCATTGGGACTTCTTTCTTGACGGGGTTTCGCGGAGACTGCCGAAACCGAGGGTGATCAATGCTCCTCGGCCGCGGCCGAAGAGATGTACTGGGCGGTGAGAACGGTGAAGATGAAGGCTTGCAGGGATTGAACGAAGATCTCCAGGCCGAAGATCGCCATGCTGAAGATCAGGGCCACCACACCGGCGGTCTTGTTGATGATCGACTCGGAATGCAAAAGCAGGTACTCCCCGCCCAATACGAACACCAGCACCAGCAGGTGACCAGCGAACATGTTGGCGAAGAGTCGCAACGAGAGAGTGATCGGCCGGACGATGATGTTGGACACGAACTCCAACGGGATGATCAGTGGCCACATGAAGGCCGGCACGCCCGAGGGCAGAGTGGTGTGCTTGAGGTAACCAAAGAAACCGTGCTTGGCGATGCCGACCCCGTTGTAGATCACCCAGACCAGTATCGCCAGGCCGTAAGGCCAACCTACGTGCGAAGGGGTGGGCAGCAAGCTGAGCGGGAAGACTCCGAAGATGTTGTTGATCAGCACGAAGGAGAACAGGGCTATCAGCAGCGGGAGGTACCTGCGGAAGTCGTGCCCGATCATGTCCCGGGCGATCGTGTTGCGGAGGAAGAAGTACGCCGTTTCGCCTAGGTACTGGCCCTTACTGGGCACCATGGCGCTCTTACGTGCCATGATCAACCAGAAGGCCAAGATCAAGATCACCGAGATGATGGCCTGCAGCATGTACTTGTCGAACCAGGGAACGCCTTCGAAGAGCGGCGGGACATCAAAGCTCTGCACCCCGGGGGCTTCGAAGCCGCCGCTGTCTGTTTCCAGCGGGATCAGGCCCGATAAGAAACCGCTCACCGTTCCCCCTTCTCGGCCTTCTGCGTGTGCCCGGTTACCGTGCCCTGATTGCTTCGCTCCTTGGCACCCGTTGCAGGTGCCGCGTCATCGATACGGCCAAAGCGCCGGATGATCACGTACGCCCCGAAGGCAGCGCCTGCGACGATCCCGATCGGCAACAGGAACCTCGTGCCGAGGTAGTGATCGCCGAGCCATCCAAACAGTCCGTAGACCAGGACGCCGGAGATCAAGTAGGAGAGCACTCTTAGCCCCAAGTCCATGCCGCCCGATTCCTCGCCTCCTTGCGATCCCGGCTTGTCGAAGGCCGCCTTCGGTTGTTCCTTCATGGCGTGACACACGCTAGCAGTGATTGTGGCGACGGTCACGGCTCCAAGTCACCTTTGCTTGGCGGCACGTACTCGGTGTCGTAGGCCCCGATTCGCAGGCGAGAAAAGACAAAGACTTCAACTGCCAGCCATCCCGCGACAACGATGATCGTCGTCAGGAAGATGACCATCGGTGTCAGTGTTGGCCAGGCTTCGTGGTGGGCGTTGTAGAGCACTAGGACCAGTCCCAGGATCACCACACGTGCGGTGTAGCTGCACATCGACACGGCGAGCAGTGTCCGAGCCCCTGCGTCGGCGAAGAGCACCATCACGTACTGGCCGACTCCGTAGAAGAACAGCACCATGGCGGCCGCCAGGGCAGCCGAGATCAGGCCGCTCGTACCGTAGCCAATGGTGAAGCCGATCAAGCACACGGTTGCCGCGGCCACCCCACCGACCGCACCGCCGACCAGCAGCTTGCGAGCCCGGATGACGTGCACGCTCGGGCCTTCTGCAGGCGTCGCCGCCCGCTCGGGGCGGCTCTCGACGGTCATGGGCGGCAGTCCTTTTGTGCCAGTGGCGGAGCTGGGTAGTGATCGGATTCGGGCCGGGTCGCGTCGCGCGAGCAAAGGTCGCAGGGCTGCGTGCGTGAAAACTAACACGGAGTTTGATTGCTTCGCTCGCTTTCGCTCGCTCAGCGCGGATCGCGCTTTGGAGCTCGCCTACTTCGCCGTGTTCAGCGACGAAAAGCATGTCGCCTCGCTCCCCAGCACGGCGAGGCGCGATCCGGGCGACGTCCGAAGATGCCGCGGCCGAGGAGGATCTACAGCGACTCGCCGCGACGGATTTGGTGCTTGGCGCGCACGGGGCGACCGAGTGTGACCACCATCAAAACCAGTGCGAGCACAGCGCCAATGGCAACTACCGTCCACTGCCGTTCCGTCTGGACCAGCCCCAAGATGATCACACCGAAGGAAACCAGCGCTGACCAGACATACATCAGCATGACGGCACGACGCTGGCTGTGGCCGCGTTCAAGCAGCCGGTGGTGCAGATGTTGTTTGTCGGGAAGGAACCACCATTTGCCGGCATAGGTACGACGGATGAATGCCAGGGTGAGATCGAGGAACGGGAGGGCAAGGATTGCCAGCGGCAACACCAGAGGAAGGACCGTCGGAACCAAACCCCCGCGGCCGTCCTGAAGCTGCGAGATGTCGATCTGTCCGGTGAGGCTGATGGTGGATGTGGCGAGTAGCAGACCCAGCAGCATCGCGCCGGAGTCGCCCATGAACATCCGCGCTGGGAAAAAGTTGTGCGGCAAGAAACCGAGGCAGGCGCCAGCGATGGCGACCGTGATGAGGCTTGATGTCGTCGCCCTGGTGAGGCCCTCAGTGACAGTGAGCAGATAGGAGTAGGCGAAGAAAGCAAGAGCGCCGATTCCGACTACGCCGGTGGCCAATCCATCCAGGCCATCGACAAAGTTCACGGCGTTCGAGCACAGCACGATGAAGAACACTGTGATCGCAACCGATGTGGTGCCGTCCAGCGAGACAATCTGGTTGGGCAGCGGAATCCAGAGCATCTTGACGCCCAGCGCAACGGCAATGCCCGCCGCGAAAACCTGCCCGGCGAATTTCGTCAGCGGGGGTAGCTCGAAAACATCATCCAGCACACCCACGAGACAGATCACAACCGCTGCTACCAAGACAGCGCGAGAATCTTGTTGCACCGTCGCCAGCCGGCCCAGGAATGGCAGCTGCCATGAGATCAAGATCGCCGCCGCGACTCCAGCCAGCATCGCCACGCCACCGAAGTACGGCATCTCAATCGTGTGCACGTCGCGGTCCCGGACTCTGGCCATTGCTCCGGTCCGCAGAGCCAGGCGACGGCACACACCACTCAGCAGATAGGTCACAGCGGCCGCGATGCAGAGAACCAGCAGGTACTCGCGCACTCAGCCTCCCGCAGCCGGCGCTGAGCCGTTGGGACTTGAGCGCTGCTCGATGGTCTCTGAGCCTGTCGAAGGGCCATCTTCTGTGACCTCGGCTTTATCGGTCAGATCAAGCAGATTCGGCGCGGTCTCGCGCAGCGTCTCCACGCTGATTGCACCTCGTCGCAGCACTTCTCCGTCTTCGTGGTTGGTGAAGTCGACGATGGTCGATGGTGCGCCACCCGCGCTACCGAGCGGACCACCGTCGAGGTAGACCGACACCGAATCGCCGAGCTGGTCGATCGCCTCGTCACAGGTCAAGGCCGCGGGTTGGCCGCTGATGTTGGCGCTGCTCACCGCCATCGGACCGGTCCTCCGCAAGATGTCCCGTGCCAGCTCGTGGTGTGGCACCCGAAGTGCGATGGTGCCCTCGGTGTCACCAAGATCCATTCGCAAGCTGGGCTGGATCCGGCAAATCACCGTGAGGGCACCTGGCCAGTGCCTCTCGACAAGAGCATTGGCTGTTTCGGGCACGTCGGCTGCAAGCGTTCGGATCAGTGCAGGCTCACCGATCAGCACCGGCGGCGGCATATCGCGGCCCCGATTCTTGGCATCCAGCAGCCGCTGCACTGCCTCGGCACTGAACGCGTCCACGCCGATTCCGTATACGGTATCGGTCGGTAGCACGATGCACTCGCCATCCTTGATGGCTTGGCGCGCGGCCTCACACGCTTCGACGTTGCTCGCCGGATCATCGCCGGTGCAGTCGAATCGTCGGTATCCGAGGTCGACATCCGCCTTCCCCGCCTCGCGCGGGTCAGGTTCGCCCGGCACGGCGGTGTTGGTCACCGGTCAATCTTGCCAGAGTTGCATGTTGACAACGGTGTGACCGACAAGATCACTCAGTGGAGAACGGATCGCGCGCCACCGAGCCGAGCTGAGGAGGAGCGAGCCATCAGAGACGGCGAGCGGAGCAATCAAGCACGGCGGACAGCAGTAACGAAGCGTGGTCGGCCGGTCAAATCGGGATGATCCCGAACGCCGACGAAGGCACCGTGCTGGACGAGAATCTGTGGCGCGGACTCCCCTTGCAGATCAGCGTGCTCAATGCAGACCAAGCCGGCCGGTCGCAGCAGCCGGGCGGCCTCGGCGGCCACCACTCTGATCGCCTCAAGCCCCTCAGGACCGGCGAACAAGGCCAGCAGTGGATCATGATCACGCGCCTCGGGGACCACGGATTCGAAGGCTTCCAACGGAATGTAGGGCGGGTTGGCGATCACCAGATCGACCGTGCCGTCGAGCTCAGGCAGGGCCCCGATCATGTCCTGCACGTGGAGCTCCACCGTCGTGTCGGCGAGGTTCCGCGCCGCATAGGCTGCCGCCTCTTCGGACAACTCGACTGCGTGAACCCGGGTCCCGGTCAGTTCGGTGGCTATGGATTTGGCCACTGCACCCGATCCGGTGCCGAGCTCGACGACCACTGGCAGGCGCCGCGACTCACGGCGCGCGAACGCGTAGACCATCGGACGCAGTTGTTCGATCGCCCAGCCGGTCATCACTTCCGTCTCGGGTCGGGGCACGAAGACGCCAGGGCCTACCTCCAGTTCCAGGTAGCGAAAGTGAGCTCGACCGGTCAGGTGCTGCAGTGGCACCCGATGCGCGCGTTTGTTGACCAATGTCTGGAAGTGTGCGGCCTGGGCATCCTCGACGGCATCGAGCAGCGGGAGCCGAGCCAACTCCACCCCTGCTGCGTACGCCAGCAGTTGCCGAGCCTCCTGCTCGGCCGAGGAGACGCCCACCTCGCGCAGCCGGCTCGCAGCCTGATGCAGCAGCGGTCGAACAGCCTTGCTCACGGCTTTGAGCCACCGACCAGTGAAATCCGCAGCTGAGTGTCGGCCTCCTGCAGGGCCGTGATCACTGCGTCCAGATCACCATTCAGGATCTGATCAAGGTTGTAGGACTTGAAGCCGATTCGGTGGTCGGAGATGCGGTTCTCTGGAAAGTTGTAGGTACGGATGCGTTCCGAACGGTCGACCGTTCGGACCTGGCTGCGGCGGGCCGCCGAGGCCGCGGTGGCCGCTTCCTCTTCAGCGGCGGCCGTCAGCCGAGCCCGAAGCATGCGCATCGCCTGCTCGCGGTTCTGCAGCTGCGAGCGTTCGTTCTGGCACGAAACGACGATGCCGCTGGGCAGATGAGTGATTCGCACGGCCGAGTCAGTGGTGTTGACGCCCTGACCGCCCGGCCCGGACGAGCGGAAGACATCGATCCGGAGGTCGTCTTCGTTGATCTCAACCTCGGTTTCGGCAACCTCGGGCATCACCAGTACACCAGCAGCGGAAGTATGCAGCCGACCCTGGGATTCGGTGACCGGCACCCGTTGCACCCGATGCACACCACCTTCGAACTTGAGGACGCCATAGGGCATCGCGTCAGGCTCGCCCATGGCCGGTGCCTTGATCGCCACGGTCACTGACCTGTAGCCGCCGAGATCAGTTTCCTGAGCATCGAGAATCTCGATCTTCCAGCCGCGGCTCTCGGCGTAGCGCGAATACATCTTGAGCAGGTCAGCGGCGAACAGCGCTGACTCCTCGCCCCCTTCGCCCGACTTGATCTCCATCAGCGCATCCGAGGAATCATTGCGGTCGCGGGGAGCTAGCAGTCGCGTCAGCCGCTCCGTAACCGGGCCCAGCCGCGCCTCCAGCTCGGCAGCCTCTGCAGCCAGCGAGGGATCCTCATCCGCCAGCTCTTTTGCTGCCTCAAGATCATCTGTCAGCCGGCCGTATTCGTCCAACGCCTTGATGATGGGCAGCAGCTCCGCGTAGCGCCGACCCACCGCGCGGGCGCGCGCAAGATCGGCATGGACCGCCGGATCGCCGAGCGCTGTTTCCAGCTCCTGAAACTCAGCACGCAAGGGAGCAGTCGACTCAAACATCTGACACACTCCTCTCCGACTTGTCAGCGTAGGTGACCACCCACGCCGGCAACTCGGTGGTCGGGACGCGGCAAGCGCCGGGATGCAAGGGCTTGTCCCTGCCTCCCGGCGCTGCTGTGAACAGCTACTTGCTGCTGGCCTTCTTGGCTGGCTTCTTGGCCGCATACCTTTTCTCGAAGCGAGCGACGCGGCCACCGGTGTCGAGAATCTTCTGCTTGCCTGTGTAGAACGGATGGCAGGCGGAGCAGACGTCTGCGTGGATCACGCCGTTGGGCGCGGTGCTGCGCGTGGTGAACGTGTTGCCACACGTACAGGTCACGAGCGTCTCCACGTACGCGGGGTGAATGTCTGGCTTCATGCTTATCTCCTCATCAGGAGCGCCGGGTCGCCACGCATCCTGCGCTTACGGCGTGAACCGGCACCAAAAGGTGATTCTGCCGCAGTCTGACTGCGGCACCAAATACGAAACGGCTAGCGCGTCCGCTTTAGTCCCTCATGGAGACCGGGGGTGCCGACGGCCGCTTAGTCCTGCGACGGAATGGTCTTGGTGATCGCCATTAGGAACTCCGCGTTGCTCTGGGTCTTGCGGAGCCGGTCAAGCAGCATCTCCAGCCCCTGCAGGCTTTCTAGGCCCGAGAGGACGCGACGCAGCTTCCATACGATGGCGAGCTCTTCGCGACTCATCAGCAGCTCCTCGCGGCGGGTGCTGGACGCGTCGACGTCGATCGCGGGGAAGATCCGCTTCTCGGCGAACTCCCGACGCAGCCGGATCTCTGAGTTACCGGTGCCCTTGAACTCCTCGAAGATCACCTCGTCCATCTTCGAGCCTGTCTCGACCAGAGCAGTGGCGATGATGGTGAGCGATCCGCCTCCCTCGATGTTGCGGGCGGCGCCCAGGAACTTTTTCGGCGGGTACAGCGCTGCGGAGTCGACACCACCGGACAAGATCCGTCCGGAAGCCGGAGCGGCGAGGTTGTAGGCCCGGCTCAGGCGGGTAATGCCGTCGAGCAAGATCACCACATCATGCCCCAGCTCAACCAGCCGCTTCGCTCGTTCGATGGCCAGCTCAGCAACGGCGGTATGGTCCTCGGCGGGTCGGTCGAAGGTAGACGAGATCACCTCACCCTTGGCTGAGCGTTCGAAGTCGGTGACCTCCTCGGGGCGTTCATCCACCAAGACCACCATGAGCTTGACCTCGGGGTTGTTGATCGCGACGGAGTTGGCGATGGCCTGCATGATCAAGGTCTTGCCGGCCTTGGAGGGCGAGACGATCAGCGCACGCTGACCCTTGCCGATGGGGGCCACTAAATCGATGATCCGGCCGGCCATCTGATTCGGCGTCGTTTCGAGCTTGAGTCGCTCCTGTGGATACAGCGGGGTGAGCTTTGCGAAGTCCGGACGCTGCCGGATCCCATCAAGATCGCCACCGTTGACGGTGTCGATCCTCACCATCGGATTGAACTTCTCCTTGCGTTCGCCGTCGCGCGGGGTACGGATCACACCAGTGACCAGGTCTCCCTTACGCAAGCCGAGCTTCTTGACCATCGACAAGGAGACGTATGCGTCATCAGGGCCCGGCAGATAGCCGTTGGTGCGGACGAAGGCGTAATTGTCGAGGACATCCAAGATGCCGCGAGCCGGGACGAGCACATCGTCTTCGGAAATCACCGGCTCGTCGTAGCGTTCGAGATTGCCACTACCGCCGCGGTTACGCCGGTTTTGGCGATCCCGACTACGCCGCCGACGACTGCGACGGCCGCCGCCTTCCTCGTCCCAGTCGCGGCCCTGGTTGTCTCGGCCCTGGTTGTCTCGGCTCTGATTGTCGCGCTGCTGGTTCTCGCGCCCTTGACCCTGGTCGCGCCCCCTGCGGTTCTGTCGGTCGTTCTGCCGATTCTCGCGAGCTCCGTCGGTCCGCTCGCCATCATCAGCGCGGCTCTCAGCACTTTCCT
>DASUYM010000206.1:0-2543 GCA_036377435.1 Propionibacteriaceae bacterium | reverse complement strand
TGGCCGAAGCGCTCCAGTCTGGGTCTGCCTAGCGTTCTTCACCTCCGGAAAGTTCGCAGAAAGGAGCCGGAGATGACAGATCTGCAGCAGGACACAGCGCAGCACAGCAAGCACGGCTGGCCCGTGGAGGCGTGGGATGCGATCGCTGCTCTGTACGACAAGCACGTTGCACCAGGTGAGGCCGACCCGGCCACGGCCGGACTCCGGCTGGCGGGATTGCAGGCGGGCGACACGTTCCTCGACGTCGCCGCTGGGCCCGGCGGCCTGAGCCTTCCGGCCGCACGGCTCGGCGCGAAAGTGCTGGCCACCGACTGGTCCCCGAAGATGATCGAGCACTTCAACGCACGCGCGAGCGCCGATGGCCTCGACGCCGAAGGCCGCGTGATGGACTGTCACGCGCTCGACCTCCCCGACGACAGCTACGACGTCACCGGCTCACTGTTCGGCGTGATGCTCGTTCCTGATCAAGCGCAGGCGCTGCGTGAGATGGTGCGCGTGACGAAACCAGGCGGGCGCGTGCTCCTGATCGCCTATGGGAACCCGGCTGAGTTCGAGGCGCTGCACGTCTTCATCAGTGCCGCGCAGGCAGTAGTGCCCGGATTCGAAGGACCGGCCGAAGACCAGCCGCTCCTTGAGTTCCAAGTCGCCGACCCGAACGTCATGCGGCAACGGCTGGTCAACGCAGGCTTGAGGGATGTCATCGTGGATACGAGCCACCAAGAGCGCATCACCATGCGGACCGGACAGCAGCTGTGGGACTGGACGATCGGCGGCAACCCGATCCCCGGCATGCTCGTCGCCGACCTCACCGACCAGCAACACGCAGACATCATCCAGGTGCTCGACGGCATGATCCGCGAGCGCTCCGGCGGCAACGGCTCGGCCGTGCTGACAGCGCCACTGAACATCGGAGTTGGTACAAAGTAGGCCGCAAACATCGGGACGCGACTGTGCGAAACCCTGATGTGGAGTACGCCGAGCAGGCTGGCATGCTGCGAGGATTAGCCTCCAAACCCGTCAAATAGCTATGGGAGTATCTCGACGAAACCGTCGACTAGGCAGACCGGGCCCTGATCGACGACCACCTGTCGCCGTGCCGGAGATGCTGCGGTGAGCTTGAGTTCGCGCGCGAGCTACGCCGGATCCTCGCGAAGTCCGCCCAAGTGGACTATCCCCGGGAGTGTTCGGGCGCGTACGTGGTCCAGACGCGCGTCGAAGGTGGATCCGGGCTTCTGATCTTCGGGCCGAAGAGGGCGGATGGCGGAGGGAAATCGCGACGGTTAGCCCTCCATCGGCGTGAACGCGTTCAGCGCATAGGTCTTACGGCACTCGCTCTGGCAAACAGCCAGCATTACCCCGTGGTCGGCCAACCACTGGACGACATCGCTCCTTCGGTAATGGCTCTCCTTGTGCGTCTGATAACCCGGAGGACCGGTGCCTTCCTGGTGCCACTTATGGAGCGTATGAAACGGAACATTAAGCAGCCTCGCAACCTCATCAGTCGTGAAGCGCTTCGACTCAGCACCAGCATCTTCGCCGGACTCCGGCACGTCTACCGGAGCAATTGCGGTGGGTGGGCAGTTTGGATCCGGACATGACCACAACACCGACATAGGTCGATCGTATGGGTCAGTCGACCGGCGCTCGCCCTTTCCGTCAGCGAAGGCCCTGGATGCGCAGTGGAGTACCTCGGCCACGAAGGATTCAGGTCTATTGACAATCGCTTTAAGCAATTGGCTGGCCATCACGCCCTCCGGATCGCCGGTCTCGGCCAGATCCTCGACAACTCTCTCCAGTGAACTTTTGTCCGGCGATTCAACCATTGCTCGTTCATCGGTTTCCGTCTTCTCGCAAAGCTGCGCCCAGAGCCGAATCGACGCGAGCAATACCGCGCCCTGTACAACGAAATAGTTGGTGAATTCAGCAGCTGCAGACTCGATGTGCGCCCTGATCTCTTGCTCAGCCTGCTCAAAGAGTTCACCGAAGGTGCTCACGCCTCAGCAGTGTTGCATCGGACTGGTCCAGCTGTCACCACGTCTTCGTCATCAGATCACCCGTGATGCTCTCGCCGCCGTGACTCTCCACATTCATCGGCGCATATTCGCTCTGCCGGAAAGGCGATCGCCATGGCACCCGCTCTGTCCGGCAAGCTCGCTCTCTCAGCTCGGTTGAAGGCCCTTCCGTGCGAACTCAAGTGTGTCGTACAGCTGACGTGTGGGTGCGTAGGCAATGCCTTTTAGCTGCACGCTGGCGTGGAGTTCATCAGGATCGCGGTTTTCGGCCAGCTCCTTGGCAATGTTCTCCAGCGTCGCTGCATTCGCCGAATCAATCAGTGCTCGAAGATCAGCATCGGTCTTTTGGCCGGGTTGCCGCCGAAGACCACGCCATAGGCGGCGCCCGAAGCGCACTGGACCGGCTTCTGACGCCGGCCAACCAGGTGAGTTCCCGGCGTTTTCTCCGCGAAGCTCGAAACAAGGTCTGGCTGAATGTCGCCGAGCTGCAGCGAGCCCGACTTGCCGCCGCCGACGCCTATCACGATCGAC
>DASUYM010000205.1:0-15152 GCA_036377435.1 Propionibacteriaceae bacterium | reverse complement strand
GCTCGGATTGCCGACCAGAGTGACGGTCGACGCACCACTAACGGCCCGGATCGTTTCCGGTACACCGTCTGCCGCTGCGGACCCCAGGCGCTCGAGTACGACGCCAACCTGGACCCGGCGGAACCATGCTCGACCCAACAGCTTGAGCCGGCGCCACATCCATTCCTCAACGTCCTCGCCGAGCTGGCGTGAGGTCTGCGGAGAGTCCCCGGCGCGGCGTACGTCTTCGTGGTGGATGAAGAACTCGGTGGTGTTCGCACCCTCATCGACACCTGGAATCGCAAAGATGGAGAATCGCGCCGGACCTCGACGTACCCGATCAACGAGTTCGGAGAATTCCCATCGCTGTTTGATTTCGGCCATCCGGCGCTCGTACAAGCTCGACAGCGGTTTTGCGACAATGCCGCTGGCCCCTATCGGATCAGTTTCGCGGACCCACAGGTGCGTGGCGAGATCGTGGGTATCCCAGCCCTCGCACAAAGTGGGTGCGTGCGGGCCGACCTTGTCGAGCAGGTCGCACAACTCAGCCCGCTCGGACCTGGCAAACGTCACGAGCGACCATCGTACCGGCACCGGCTGGCACCCTCTGCACTCGCTGGCGACAGGGCTAGGCGGTTTCACGCGCGACCCGCGAGCCGAGACGATACCTCCACGGGTCGGAAAGTTGACAACCTTCGGGAGGCGGTGTTGGAACAATGGGCGCGTGACCGACCCAGCACCGACTCTCGACGGCAGCACGCTCGACCCGGAGGTCGCAGCGCTGCTCAAGCGCGACGCCGCCGGCCTGGTTACCGCCGTCATCCAAGAAGATCGCACAGGTGAGGTCTTGATGGTGGGCTGGATGGACGACGTGGCCCTGCACAAGACCCTGACCACGGGGCGCTCCACCTTCTTCTCGCGCAGTCGGGGGGAGCACTGGGTGAAGGGTGAGATCAGCGGTCACCGGCAGTGGGTCCGCGAGGTGCGGCTGGACTGCGACGGCGACACTGTGCTGGTCAAGGTTCATCAGGAAGACGGTGCCTGTCATACCGGCGACCGGACTTGCTTCGACCGGCGCCGGCTGCCGGCCCGCGTCGTTGATCAAGGCCAGGATCCGGCACAGTGATCGAGCTTTCACCGACGCTGGAGGAGTTCCGCAAGCTGGCCGTGGAGCGTCGAGTCATTCCCGTCTACCGCCGGCTGCTCGCCGATGCCGAGACGGCCATTGGGCTCTATCGCAAGCTGGCCAGGAACCGAGCGGGCAGCTACCTGCTCGAATCGGCTGAGCAGGGCGTGTGGTCTCGCTATTCCTTCGTGGGAGTCAGGGCAGCTGCCACGCTGACCGAGCAGCACGGCGAGGCCATCTGGCTAGGGCATGCCCCGGTCGGTCTGCCGACCGGTGGAGACCCTTTGGTCGCCGTACGCGAGACGCTGCGCCTCCTGCACACCCCGCACGGAGAGGGTTTGCCGCCCTTCACCTCCGGCCTGGTTGGTTATCTCAGCTACGACGCGGTACGCCGGGTGGAACGCCTCCCTGATTCCTGTGTTGATGACCTGAACATTCCAGAGCTCGCCTTCCTGCTGGCCTCCGACCTCGCCGTGCTGGATCACCACAACGGCGAGGTGTGGCTGGTGGCGAACGCCATCAACTTCGACAATACCGACGAGCGCGTTGACGAGGCGTACGCCGACGCCGCGGCTCGGGTCCACTCCATGACCGAGCTGCTGATCCAGCCCACACCCGCAGGCGTGGTATCGGCCAGCTTCGATCAGGCCACCCTTCCAATCCGGCGGCAGCGCACGCCCCAGGAATACCAGCAGGCCGTCAGTTCTGCAGTCGAGGAAATCAAGGCGGGTGAGGCGTTCCAGATTGTCGTCAGCCAGCGCTTCGAGGTCGACACCACCGCCGATGCACTCGACATCTACCGCGTGCTTCGCCTGACCAACCCGAGCCCGTACATGTACCTCCTCAGACTCGACGGCTTCGACATCATCGGGTCCTCTCCAGAGGCGCTGGTCACGGTCAAGGGACCTACTGCCGTCACTCATCCGATCGCCGGCTCGAAGCCTCGCGGAGCCACCCCGGCCGAGGACGCCGCCCTGGAGGCCGAGTTGCTCGCAGACCCGAAGGAACGCGCCGAGCACGTGATGCTGGTCGATCTCGGCCGCAACGATCTCGGTCGTGTCTGCGAGCCGGGCACCGTAGAGGTCGTGGAATTCATGGAGGTGCGCCGTTACAGCCACATCATGCACCTTGAGTCGACGGTCACCGGCACGATTGCGGAAGACTGCACCGCGCTCGATGTTGTCCTGGCAGCCTTTCCGGCTGGGACGCTGTCGGGAGCGCCCAAGGTCCGTGCGATGGAGATCATCGACGAGCTCGAGGTTTCCCGCCGTGGCCTCTACGGCGGAGTCGTTGGCTATTTGGACTTTGCCGGTGACGCAGATGCTGCAATCGCGATCCGAACGGCTCTGTTGCGCGACGGCGTGGCATACGTACAGGCAGGAGGCGGAATCGTCGCCGACTCGCACCCTCCCACCGAAGATCAGGAGACGCAGAACAAGGCTGCCGCGGTGGTTCGGGCCATCTCCGTGGCCGAGAGCTTCACAGCGGTCCAGCCATCATGAGGAGTCGGGCGCTGGCCTTCGGTTGCCTGCTCCTCGCTGGTGGGTTGGCCCTGGTCGGGAGCGCGCAACCGTGGTGGCGGGCCGTCGGTGAAGGCGTCGTCGTGACGTTCAGCGGAACCCAGGCGACCGGCGGATTGACCCAGGCGCTTGCGCTGGTCGCCCTGGCCGGAACCTTGCTTATGCTGGCACTGCGGACCCGCGGGCGCCGCGTCATCGGCGCGCTTCTGATGCTGGTCGGCGCCGGGATCGCCGTCGTCGGGGGACTCAGGTTGCAGCCCAGTCCCGACGCGGTTCGCAGCCAGGTGCGCGAAGTGAGCCTGGCAGATGCCTTCCATTTGAGCGCGACGGTCTGGCCCTGGATCTTCGCGCTCTCCGGGGTGCTGGCCGCTGCAGGTGCCATCTTGACTGTGACCACCGCGGGGAATTGGCCATCCGGATCCGATCGGTTCCAGCCTGGATCGAGAAATACGCTTGTTTCCGCCTCCGACGATCCGGCTGAACTGTGGAAGGCGATGGATGTGGGGATCGATCCAACCACAGATGCGCGAGCAACGGGAGACACAGGTGCGAGCGTCGGGAATCGCGCGTCGCCGCACGGAGGAGCAGGGAGCGGAGGCGTTTTTCCTCCGCGAGCGACGACGGCGGCGGCGGATTCACCGCGCGATGCGCGAGCAACTGGAAACACAGATGATCAGGACACGGCTAACGTGCCAGACCCCCGTGTGCACAATCAGGCCGCAGGCGACACAATGGAGGACACTGGCCGGCAGCAGCGCGGGGCGTAACGGCTTCCCCGGACGGTACGTGCTCGGAATGCAGATCCCGATCAGCAGAAACGAGGGAACATGGCAGACACAGCGCAGCATTCAGATTTGACCCATCCGAGGAACAGGCACGGCAAGCATGTGCACCATGGCCGCACCGTGGCCGCCTGGACTGGCTCGACCATCGGTCTGATCGCGTTCGTCGCCGGCGGGATCGCGGTGGTGATGCAGGAGTGGTGGCTGTTCTGGGCATCGGTGGCCTTGGCTGCTGTGGCCCTGATTGTGACGGTAGTTCTGCAGCGCATGGGCTACGGGGCACACTGATCGGCTGATCGTGAGTGCCTTAGACGACATCATCGCCGGGGTCCGTCAGGATCTGGCAGTTCAACAGCGCCATGTTCCCCTAGACCGCCTGAAAGAAAGATGTCAACACATCGACCCCGCCATCGATCCGATGCCGAGGTTCCGTGGCCCCGGGGTCGCGGTGATCGCCGAGGTCAAGCGGTCCAGTCCCAGCAAAGGCTCGCTTGCTGAGATCGCCGATCCGGCTGCGCTTGCGGTGGAGTACGAGGCCGGCGGTGCGGCTGCCATCTCGGTGCTGACTGAGCAGCGGCACTTCGCTGGGTCGTTGGACGATCTTGTCCGGGTACGGTGCGCAGTCAACATTCCTGTTCTCCGCAAGGATTTCGTGGTCACCGCGTACCAGCTCTTCGAGGCGCGAGCCGCGGGAGCAGACCTGGTGCTGCTGATCGTTGCTGCGCTCTCCGACCCGGAACTGGTCTCCCTCGTCGAGCGGGCGCGCTCCATTGGCCTGACCCCAATGGTCGAGGCCCACACCGCCGAGGAGGTGCGGCGCGCGGTCGACGCCGGGGCTACGATCATCGGCGTCAACGCCCGCAATCTACAGACGCTCAAGGTTGAACCCTCGACCTTCGCCCGGCTCGCGCCATTGATTCCGGACGGGATTGTCCGGATAGCGGAGTCAGGCGTACGCGGACCGCATGATGTGATCGACTTGGCGCGGGCCGGCGCGGACGTAGTGCTGGTCGGTGAGGCCCTGGTGACAGGTCGAGATCCGCGCAGTGGAGTGGCGGACCTGGTGGCCGCGGGAGCGCACCCGGCCGTACACAAGTCCTAGGCCGTGTCCGGTCATCTCAGCTGCGCAGCTCACAGTAAGGAATCCGAGTCGTGTCAAGGCGGTCAACTGTGACCTCGGAGCTGTCGCGGGTCGCCGCTGGCTCTCTGCCCGATGCAAGCGGTCATTTCGACCGCTTCGGCGGAAGATTCGTACCTGAGGCGCTTTACGCGGCCCTGCTGCAGCTGGAGCGAGAATTTCACGCTGCCATGACCGATCCCGGTTTCAAGGCGGAGCTGGACGACCTGCTGGCCGACTACACCGGGCGGCCCAGCCCGATCACCGAGGCGAAACGGTTCAGCGACCACGCGGCTCCAACTCCGAGTGGACGGACCCCGGTCATCTTGCTGAAGCGAGAGGATCTGAACCACACAGGCTCGCACAAGATCAACAATGTGCTCGGCCAGGCGCTGCTGACCCGCAGGATGGGCAAGACGCGGGTAATTGCCGAGACGGGCGCTGGCCAGCACGGGGTCGCGACCGCCACCGCAGCCGCCCTGTTCGGGCTCGATTGCACTGTGTACATGGGCAAGGTCGATACCGAGCGGCAAGCGCTCAACGTCGCTCGGATGCGGCTGCTGGGCGCTGAGGTGATCGCTGTCGAGTCCGGGACGCAGACTCTGAAGGACGCCATGAACGACGCGATGCGCGACTGGGTCGCCTCCGTCGACCACACCCACTACCTGATCGGCACCGTCGCCGGGCCGCACCCTTTTCCGTTGTTGGTCCGTGAGTTTCAGCGGGTGATCAGCACTGAGGCCCGTGCCCAGCTCCTGGACCGCTATGGGCGCCTGCCCGATGCGGTGGCCGCCTGCGTTGGTGGTGGTTCCAACGCGCTGGGCATCTTCGCCGACTTCATCCCCGACCCGGATGTCGCGCTCTATGGCTTCGAGGCCGGCGGTGAGGGCATCGAGAGCGGGCGGCATGCGGCCACCATCTCGGCGGGGGAGATCGGGGTGCTGCACGGAATGCGGACCTTCGTCCTCCAAGACGAGGACGGTCAAACCAAGGCTTCGCATTCCATCTCGGCGGGATTGGATTATCCAGGCGTTGGACCCGAACACTCCTGGCTCCGCCAAGTCGGGCGCGCACAGTATGAGGCGATCACCGACGCCGAGGCAATGGACGCGTTTGCGCTGCTCTCACGCACCGAGGGAATCGTTCCCGCGCTCGAGTCGGCGCATGCGCTGGCCGGCGCTCTCAAGCTGGGTCCGCGTTTGGGAACTGTCGACTCCGGCGACCGGCCGCTGATCCTGGTGAACCTTTCCGGCCGCGGCGACAAGGACGTGGACACCGCCATCAAG
This sequence comes from Propionibacteriaceae bacterium, assembly GCA_036377435.1. Taxonomy (GTDB): domain Bacteria; phylum Actinomycetota; class Actinomycetes; order Propionibacteriales; family Propionibacteriaceae; genus Microlunatus. Next base: position 9,342 of record DASUYM010000205.1, on the reverse strand, counting down.
TGGTTCGGTCTCGACACCGCCGGTACGGCATCGGAGTCCGCGGGTGACTCGACCGACGGTGGGCCGACACGGTGAACATCGAGCCTGGGCACACCGGGCGGATGCTGCGTCAGATTCGAGCACAGGGTCGCGGGGCACTGGCGGGCTTCCTGCACGTGGGCTACCCGACGGTGGACATCTCGCTGCAGGCACTCAAGGCGCTCACCGGGGAGGGTGAGTCGGAGGGCGTCGACCTTGTCGAAGTGGGCATGCCGTACAGCGATCCCATGATGGATGGTGTGACGATCCAACGCGCGGGAACCAAGGCGCTGCAGCGCGGCGTGCGGACCCGGGATGCCTTTACTGCCGTGGAAGCCGTGGCGAGTCGCGGCATCCCAGCGGTAGTGATGACGTACTGGAACCTCGTCGAGCACTACGGCGCCGATCGCTTCGCCCGCGATCTTGTCTCTGCTGGGGGCGCAGGAATGATCACTCCGGACCTCACTCCGAACGAGGCGGAGGAGTGGTTAGCCGTCTCTGATGCGCACAATCTGGACCGGATCTTCCTGGTCTCGCCCTCATCAACCGAAGAGCGGCTCAGGTCGACCGTTGCAGCCTGCCGCGGGTGGGTCTATGCCACCTCCTTGATGGGCGTAACGGGCCCGCGGGCTCAAACCTCGGCTGCCGCCCCGGAGCTTGTACGGCGGATACGGGAGATGGATCCAGCCGCGATGGTCGGCGTCGGCCTAGGAGTGTCCAATGGCGAGCAGGCGCGCGAGGTGACCGGCTTCGCTGATCTGGTGATCGTCGGTTCTGCCCTGGTCAAGACCCTGCTCGATGCCGACGGCGCGGGACGACCGGAGGACCTCAGTGGACTGCGAGTCGTCGTCGCTGATCTCGCCGCTGGCGTACGCGCTGGTCGCGGCGAGCGAAATGGTGAGCATTCGGTAGCCGCGCAATCGGGAACTTCACAACAATCGTCCGGGTTAGTTGGGACGTGAGCGCTACCGTACGCTCGGGCAGCACATGGTCGGCGACCGCGACAGCTGACATGGCCCGGCTGAGCATCGTCACGTGCTCGCTGCTGGCGCTCGGTGTGTTGCTGCTGATCTCCGGCTGTACGGTGGCTCCGACGGCTCCGACGGCCCAGCGGAACGCCGATCCTGGCGGGTACGCCGGCGGATCCTCACTGCCGGAGCCGTACCCGATGCCCGAGGTCTCCCTAACTGACACATCTGGCCGGCCGTACAACCTCTCCACCACCCCTTCCAAGCCGGTCACCCTGTTGTTCTTCGGCTACACCCACTGCCCAGACGTCTGTATCGCCGTACTCTCCGACGTGTCGCTCGCCCTGCAGCGGCTGGCACCAGCCGATCGAGATCAGATCCAGATGGTCTTCGTCACCACGGACCCCGCTCGCGATCAAGAGAAGCAGATCCGGCGCTATCTCGATCGGTTCAACCCCACCTTCGTGGGCCTCACCGGTCCAATGTCGACCATCAAGCGCGCCGCCAGCGATGTTGGAGTCGAGATTGAGGGCATGAGGAAGCTGCCGAGCGGGGGATATGAGGTGGGACACTCAGCGCAGGTGATCGGATTCAGCCGCAACTCGGGAGTGGTGATCTGGACGCCGGGCACTCCGGTCGCGGCGCTCAAGCAGGACTTCGCGCTGCTCGTGGAACGGTCCCGTTGAGCGCTCCAGCGACCACCGAACCACAGCTGTCCGTGGCTGCCGGCTGGGTCTCGACGGCGGCACGGATCGTCCTGGGCGGCGTATTCCTCGTTGCAGGAGCGCTCAAGGTGGTCGATCCGCAGTCCTCTGTCGCAGCTGTGCGCGCCTACGAGCTGCTTCCGACATCCTTGGTGACCATTGTCGGATGGGGGCTGCCATTCGCAGAGATCGCTTTGGGGTTGTTGCTGCTTGCCGGAATCGCCACCAGAGTCGTCGCTGCGGCAACTGCGATGCTGCTCGTCATCTTCATCCTTGCTGTCGTATCCGCTGCGGCCCGGGGCCTGAGTATCGACTGCGGCTGTTTCGGCGGTGGCGGTGAAGTGGCACCCGGGCAGACGGCGTACGGAATAGAGGTGGTTCGGGATCTTGGCCTTTTGCTGCTGGCGTTGTGGCTGGTATGGCAGCCACGCAGCCGGCTCACGCTCGATAGATTTGCCCGCGCTCGAATGGGGGCACCGGAATGAGCGGTCCTAAGAACATGAACGCCCGCGAGCGTGCCCGCCTTGCTGCCGAGCAGGCTGCCGCTCGCAAGCGCGACCAGCGGATCCTGATCGCGGTGGTTGCGGCCTTCGTCTTGCTGGTCGTAGCCGCCGGGATCGGGCTCCAGGCCTGGCGTACGAATCGATCGCCATCGGCCGTGCCTTCCACGTCGGCGTCGGCCAGTCCGGTCCCCATTACCAGCGGGCAGCCGATAGTGCTCGGCTCGCTCGAGGCGCCAACCACCATCACCTTGTATGAGGATTTCCACTGCCCGCATTGCGCCGACTTCGAAGAGCAGTTCGGACCAGTGATTACGCAAGCTCACGAGAGTGGTGCGGCGCGGGTGGAGTTCTATCCGATGGCCTTCATCGACAAGGGTTCTGCGGCTGCCGCAAATGCGATGGCATGCGCTGCTGAAGCAGGCTTCGGTCAGGCTTTCTATCTCGGACTGTTCGCCAACCACACGCTGCACTGGAGTGATGCCCAGTTGATCGACCTGGCAGCCAAGGTCAGCGGCGCCCCGCCCTCGGAGGCGTTCAAGACCTGTGTGACGAGTACCGCGCATGGCGACTGGGTCTCCTCCATCAACGCGGTCGCTGAAAAGAACGGCGTCGCTCAGACCCCGACGATGTTGATCAATGGGAAATCGGTTGATATCGAAAACCTGACCCTTGACACGCTCAAGGCAATGATCACCAACGCGACCCATAGGTAACAAGAGCGGACGAAATCTGAGCTAGCGTAGGTTGCCGATCGCAAGCTGGGTGAAGGAAGCGAAGGAAGGATGGGCGTCATGGGGACACTGTGGTGACGGCCTCGTGGGCACACACCGTTCTGTCCATCCCCAGCCCCAGCGCGGGCATCTGGTACATCGGTGCGTTCCCGCTCCGCGCATATGCGTTGTGCATCATTGCCGGGATCATCGTCGCCTTGATCATCGCGACTCGGCGGTGGCAAGCCCGAGGCGGCACGGCCGACAGCATGGAGCTGATGGTGGTGGTTGGTGTGCCCTTCGGGATCGTGGGGGCGCGCCTGTATCACGTGATCACCGACTACCAGCTGTACTTCGGTCCGGGACGGCAGCCGCTGAACGCACTGAAGATCTGGGAAGGCGGGCTGGGGGTCTGGGGAGCCATCGCGTTTGGTGTTCTCGGCGGCTACCTGGTGGCACGGCGCCGCAGAATCGCTTTTCCGGCAGTACTTGATGCCATAGCGCCAGCGATCCTGGTTGCCCAAGCCATCGGTAGGCTCGGCAACTGGTTCAACCAGGAATTGTTCGGCCGTCCAACCACATTGCCGTGGGGACTGGAAATTGCTCCTCAGTACCGCCCGCCTGGTTACAGCCAGTTCGCTACATTTCATCCGACTTTCTTGTACGAGATGCTGTGGAACCTTGCCGCCGCGGTTCTGCTGGTCTGGCTGGACCGACGGTTCCGGCTCGGCCACGGCAAAGTCTTCGCGCTCTACGTGCTGCTGTACTGCGGCGGTCGATTCTGGATCGAGGCACTGCGGATCGACACCGTCAACGAAATCGGCGGATTCCGGCTCAACAACTACACCGCGCTGATCGGCTTCATCGTCGCGCTCGTCTGGCTGATCTGGCTGATCCGTAACAGGCCCGGTCGCGAGGAGATCGTCGAGGGGATCGGGATGAGGGCTGAACCTGAAGGCGCGGACATCACAGCCGAGTTGACACCCCGCCGCGACGCCGGTGCGGCAGACTCGGAGTCCGATGAGGCGCCCGAACGGCAGGTGGCGAGTCCAGCGTCAGATAAGGATCCGACCGCCGCGCCGTAGTTTCTCTGCTCGCGCGGCGCCCCGGGGAAGCTGGCGTAGTCGTCGCTCTTTGCGACGAGGTGCATGTTTCGCTCATCACTTTTCCGATCACCAGCCGGCGCCTACCGACGCTCGCAGAGGAGCGCTCCGCGCTCGCGCAGTTTCTTCTGGTCAGCTGCGGGTCCAACGACCCTCGCAGAGAAGTTTTCGCGTTCCGCGACAGCGGCTCGGTGCGTTACTCTTGCCATCAACTTTGGGCCAATGTTGTCCCGCAAGCTCTGTGGCGTGCACCTTTGCCCTCAAGCCGTGCCGCTCAGCCGTGACCCGTGGCAGAGGCCCCCGACTCTGCTCACCGGCTTCGACGACGGGAGTTGGTTTCATGACAACTGCTCATGCCCTCTCGAGGGGCCGCAAGGCAGAGGGCCTTTACGATCCGGCGTTTGAACATGATGCGTGCGGTGTCGCCTTCGTCGCGACCCTGACAGGAATCGCCAGCCACGACATCATCACCCAGGGCCTGCAGGCGCTCCGGAACCTGGATCATCGTGGCGCCACTGGTGCGGATCCGAAGACCGGTGACGGCGCCGGCATGTTGCTGCAGATTCCCGACGGCTTTTTCCGCAGCGAAGTGGATTTCCAGCTCCCGCGCCAGGGCGCGTACGCGGTAGGCAACGCCTTCCTCCCCACCGATCCGGAGCTGGCCGCCAAAGCCAAGGCCAGCATCGAGCAGATCGCATCGGAGGAGAACTTGACAGTCCTCGGCTGGCGCCGGGTGCCCACCAGGGACTCCACTCTGAGCGACCTCACGAGGTCGAACATGCCTTACTTCGAGCAGCTGTTCCTTACCGCCAAGGGCGCTCCCTTGATGGGCATTGCCCTGGACCGGCTGGCCTACTGCCTGCGCCGCCGGGCACAGCATGAAACCGGCATCTACTTCGCATCTCTGTCCTGCCGGACCATCGTCTACAAGGGAATGCTGACCACCGCACAACTGGCCCAGGTCTACCCGGAGCTGCTGGACGAGCGGATGGCGAGTGCGATGGTGGTCGTCCACTCCCGGTTCTCCACCAACACCTTCCCCGCCTGGGAGCTGTCCCACCCCTACCGGATGATCGCCCACAACGGTGAGATCAACACCGTGATGGGCAACCGCAACTGGATGCGGGCGCGCGAGGCTTTGCTGAGCAGCGATGTCATCCCCGGCGATCTGGAGCGGTTATTCCCCATCTGTACGCCCGACGCCTCCGACTCGGCCTCGTTCGACGAGGTGGTGGAGCTGCTGCACCTTGCTGGGCGCTCGCTGCCCCACGCCATGTTGATGATGATTCCGGAGGCCTGGGAAAACAATCCGCAGATGGATCAGGCGCGCCGGGACTTCTACGCCTTCCACTCCTGCCTGATGGAGCCGTGGGACGGCCCGGCCGGCGTGGTGTTCACCGACGGCACCATGGTCGGCGCGGTGCTGGACCGCAATGGCTTGCGTCCCGGACGCTTCTGGGTGACGGAGGACGGCCTGGTGGTGCTCGCGTCCGAGACCGGAGTGCTGGACATTCCGCAGGACAAGATTGTGCAGAAGGGTCGGCTGCAGCCAGGCCGGATGTTTCTTGTCGATCTTGGCCAGCACCGCATCGTCTCCGACGAGGAGGTCAAGGCGCAGCTCGCGGCAGCCGCACCGTACGGTGAGTGGCTGTTGGGCGGGCGGATGCTGCTGTCTGACCTGCCTGACAGGGAGCACGTCGTGCATACCCATGCCTCGGTCACTCGTCGCCAGCAGGTATTCGGCTACACCGAGGAGGAGTTGCGGCTGATCTTGGCGCCGATGGCCTCCGCCGGAGTCGAACCGCTCGGTTCCATGGGCACCGACACACCACTGGCCGCGCTCAGTGATAAGCCCAGGTTGCTGTTCGACTACTTTGCACAGCTCTTCGCCCAAGTGACGAACCCGCCGTTGGATGCGATTCGCGAGGAGTTAGTGACATCGCTGTACAACACGATCGGCTCGGAATGCAACCTGCTCGACCCGGGCCCGGCGTCCTGTCGCCGGCTGGTGCTGCCCTTCCCGGTGCTGGACGACGATGCCCTCAGCAAGATCGTCAAGATCAACCGAGAAGGCGACCTGCCTGGATACCAGACCTACGTGGCCCGTGGACTGTACGAGGTGGACGGCGGAGCGGCCGCACTAACTTCCAAGCTGGACGAGCTCTGCGCCGAGATTTCCGCGGCGATCGCCGATGGCGCTCGCATCATTGTGTTGTCCGACCGGCATTCCAATGCCGAGCTGGCCCCGATTCCCTCGCTGTTGTTCACCGCGGCCGTGCACCACCATCTGGTCCGGGAGAAGACGCGAACCCAGGTCGGATTGATCGTGGAGGCGGGCGACGTGCACGAGGTGCACCATGTCGCGCTGCTCATCGGTTATGGCGCCGCGGCGGTGAATCCGTATCTGGCCATCGAGTCGGTGGAGGATCTGGCGCGACACCGGGTCTACACCAGCGTCGAGCCGGAGAAGGCAGTCAGCAACGTGATCAAGGCGCTCGGTAAGGGCGTACTCAAGGTCATGAGCAAGATGGGTGTCTCAACCGTCGCCTCCTACACCGGGGCTCAGATCTTCGAGGCGCTCGGCCTGTCCCGGGAGGTGGTCGACCGCTATTTCACCGGCACGACGAGCAAGCTCGGCGGCGTCACTCTGGAGCAGATCGCGGAGGAGGTGCGCAAGCGGCATCTGACTGCGTACCCGCTCGACGGAATCCCGCTGGCGCACCGGCTGCTGCCCGTCGGTGGGGAATACCAGTGGCGCCGCGAGGGCGAGCCGCACCTGTTCGATCCCGAGACGGTCTTCCGGCTGCAACACTCCACCCGCTCGGGACGCTACGACATCTTCAAGCAGTACACCCATCACATCGATGGGCAGTCCGAGCGGCTGATGACCTTGCGCGGGCTGCTGAAGTTTGCCTCCGATCGCCCGCCGATTCCGATTGAGGAGGTCGAGCCCGTCAGCGAGATTGTCAGGCGTTTCTCGACAGGAGCGATGTCGTACGGCTCCATCAGCAAGGAGGCGCACGAGACGCTGGCGATCGCCATGAACAGACTCGGCGGCAAGTCCAACACCGGTGAAGGTGGGGAGGACAAGGACCGACTCTACGATCCGGAGCGGCGCAGCGCGGTCAAGCAAGTTGCCTCGGGTCGCTTTGGCGTGACCTCTGATTATCTGACCAATGCCAGCGACCTACAGATCAAAATGGCCCAAGGCGCGAAGCCAGGGGAGGGCGGCCAGCTGCCAGGGCAGAAGGTGTATCCGTGGATCGCCAGGACTCGGCACTCCACGCCTGGTGTGGGACTGATCTCACCACCCCCGCACCACGACATCTACTCAATCGAGGATCTCAAGCAGCTGATCCATGACCTGAAGTGCTCCAACCCGTCGGCCCGCGTGCATGTGAAGCTGGTCGCGGAGGTAGGTGTCGGTACGGTCGCTGCCGGTGTCACCAAGGCCAAGGCTGATGTGGTCCTGATCTCCGGCCATGACGGCGGCACGGGTGCAGCCCCGCTGACCTCGTTGAAGCATGCCGGCGGTCCATGGGAACTCGGTCTCGCCGAGACGCAGCAGACGCTGCTGCTGAATGGTCTTCGCGACCGGATCGTGGTGCAGGTCGATGGGCAGCTGAAGACCGGCCGCGACGTGATCATCGGCGCACTGCTGGGGGCCGAGGAGTTCGGTTTCGCTACGGCACCGTTGGTCGTCAGTGGCTGCATCATGATGCGGGTCTGCCATCTTGACACCTGCCCTGTGGGGGTGGCGACGCAGAACACCGAGCTACGCGCGAAGTTCTCCGGCAAGCCGCAGTTCGTGATCAACTTCTTTGAGTTCATTGCCGAGGAGGTTCGCGAACACCTTGCAGCGTTGGGTTTCCGGTCCCTCGATGAGGCGATCGGCCACGTCGAGGTGCTCGACACGACGAGGGCTGAAGCGCACTGGAAAGCGCACGGTCTTGATCTCCGGCCGATCTTGCACAAACCGGAGCTTCCGGAGGGAGCGGCGCTGCACAATGTCACGGTTCAAGATCACGGGATAGCTGAGGCACTGGACCAGGAGTTGATCAGGATCTGCCGGCCGGCGCTGGAGACCGGTGAGGCGATTCGCGCCTCAATCCCGATCCGCAACGTCGACCGTACGGTCGGGACGATCTTGGGTCACGAGGTCACCAAGGCCACCAGAGGTGAGGGTCTTCCGGACGGCACGATCGACATCACCTTCGAAGGCTCTGCCGGACAGAGCTTTGGTGCCTTCCTGCCGTCCGGCGTCACTCTGCGGCTGGAAGGCGACAGCAACGACTACCTTGCGAAGGGACTCTCCGGAGGTCGCATCGTGGTGCGGCCAGCTCGTACGGCCGGGTTCGTCGCGGCAGACAACATCATCGCCGGCAATGTGATCGCGTATGGCGCGACGGCGGGCGAGCTGTTCATCCGCGGCCAGGTCGGCGAGCGGTTCTGCGTCCGGAACTCCGGTGCGACCGCTGTTGTCGAGGGCTTGGGCGATCACGGTTGCGAGTACATGACTGGCGGCGTGGCTGTGGTGCTTGGCAAGACGGGACGCAACGTCGCGGCCGGAATGTCGGGTGGCATTGGCTACTTCCTCGACCTCGACCCGACACTACTGAACACCGAGATGGTTGACGCGCTCGTGCCGTCGGCTGCGGATCTTGAGCTGCTGAAGAAGCTGATCATCCAACATCGCGAGGAAACTGGGTCCGATGTCGCCGAGTCGTTGCTTGTTGACTGGCGGGCAGCCGCCAGGCGCTTCACCAAGGTCCTGCCGCGCGACTACGCACGAGTCATTGCTGCGCGCCAGCAGGGTGAGTCGGAGGGTCTCGATGAGGCGATGATCACCAGCAAGATGATGGAAGCAGCTCACGGGTGACTGAGTTCGTCGCGCCGGTGCTCCACCGTCTGGGCCGATCGGCGAAGCGCCCTGGTCTGGCTTTGCCGTTACGTGCGGCCGGTGCCGAGCAGGATTCAAGCATCTTAGGTCTCGCTGATCGGCCCAGACGGTGGAGCACCAACGCTCTTCTCCAGTTGAAGGGGGGTTGGCATGGCTGATCCACGCGGTTTCATGACCACGCCGCGACGGGTGGCGACGCGGCGTCCGGTGGCTGAGCGGATTCATGACTGGAAAGAGGTCTATCCGGGCACTCCGGGGCGGGCCGTACTGCCGATCATCTCCGAGCAGGCGGGCCGGTGCATGGACTGTGGCATCCCGTTCTGCCACACGGGCTGCCCGCTGGGCAATCTCATTCCGGAGTGGAACGACCTGGTATGGCGCAGCGATTGGGACGAAGCGCTGGAGCGGTTGCATGCCACCAACAACTTCCCGGAGT
>DASUYM010000204.1:0-13868 GCA_036377435.1 Propionibacteriaceae bacterium | reverse complement strand
ACCGTAAAACAACTTCAGTTGCGGTCCACTAGTGGCACGACACCGGCCCGGGAAATCGGCAAAACGACACAATTCGTTGGCCGCTGCAGCCTGGTTTGCCGACACTTCGTGACGACGCCCCCAGCCGCTGCAGGCTCGGGCGTAAGGTCACGGCATGCCCTTCAGCTTGCCGAACCTGGCTTGCCCGACACGAGACGTGCGGGTCGCCTCGAATATCTCAGCATGAACAACAAACCTGCCACCGCTCGCGAAGTCGTCGGTGAGTATCTCTCCGAGCAGTGCACAGTGATCATCGACTCAGAGAACCAGCTGCGCGGTGGCGAAAACGTCATCCATAAGACCCGGGTAGCGGTGCGCCGGCTGCGCAGCACGATGCGGGTGTTCCCCGAGCTATTCGACCCCTCCGAGGCCGGGCATCTGGAGGAGGAGCTGGTCTGGTGGGCCAGCCTGCTCGGCAATGTGCGCGACATGGACATCCTGGCGCAGCGGCAAGCCGCCTTGCTCGACGACCTGCCGGCTGAGCTGATACTCGGTCCAGTCGCATCGACTATCCAGGCCGAGCTCGCCGTGCAGCGCAAGCAGGCAATGGATGCAATGCTCGAGGCCCTGGATTCTGAGCGCTATCGCAAGCTTGTCGGCCTGGTGCATCACTGGCGTAGCGATCCGCCGTTCACCGCTGCCGCCGACGCGTCAGCCGACTCGATTGAGTCCGCCATCAAGCAGGCGAGGAAGAAGGTAGGCAAGCGGCTCAGCGAGGCGGTTGCTGCGCGACGCGCCGGCGAGCCTTCCGATGAGCTGTTCCATCGTGCCCGCAAGGCATCCAAGCGTCATCGTTATGCAGTGGAGACTGCCTTGCCGATCTGGGGCAGCAAGGCCGACAAGATCATCTCGCAACGCAAGGACCTGCAGGATGTGCTCGGGAATCATCAGGACAGCATCCTGAGCGCAGCCTTCCTCCGGGAGCTCGGCGGCCGGCTGGGAAGTCGATCAGGTCAGAACGGATTCAGCTACGGAGTTCTCTACGCCCGCGAGATCTATGCCGGCGATTCGTTGCTGGATGAGCTGAAGCCCTTCCTTTAGGGCCCTGGGCCCGGAACTAGTTCTGGCCCGTACGCGTCACAACGTGTCGTCCCGGCAATGGGAAACGGCCAGTGCGAGACTGAAATAGCGACACGGCAGAGGGGAGAATCCGCGTTCGATGGCCAGAACACCAGCACCTCCCGAGGACGACTTCACTGAGCGAATCGTCGACGTTGACGTCTCCTCCGAGATGCAGACCAGCTTCTTGGAGTACGCGTACTCGGTGATCTATTCACGAGCCCTTCCCGACGCCCGGGACGGGCTCAAGCCTGTGCAGCGTCGGATCTTGTATTCGATGGACGAGATGGGCGTACGACCGGACCGCTCGCACGTCAAGTGCGCCCGAGTTGTCGGTCAGGTCATGGGCCAGTACCACCCGCATGGCGACGGCGCAATCTACGATGCGCTCGTCAGAACCGCTCAGCCGTGGACCATGCGACTCCCCCTGGTCGATGGCCACGGCAACTTCGGATCGCTTGACGACGGTCCGGCTGCCATGCGTTACACAGAGTGCCGAATGGCAGCAGCCGCAGTGGCCATGACTGATGGTCTGGACGAGGACACCGTTGACTTCAAACCGAATTACGACGGCAAGGACGTCGAGCCGACCGTGCTCCCGGCGGCCTTTCCCAACCTGCTGGTCAACGGGGCGACGGGAATCGCAGTCGGTATGGCCACCAACTGCCCGCCGCACAACCTGGTGGAGGTCGTTCAGGCGCTGCGCCACTTGATCAAGCACCCGGATGCCGACATCGACGAACTGATGCGCTTCATTCCGGGGCCCGACCTGCCCAGTGGCGGCAAGATCATCGGTCTGGATGGTATTCGCGATGCCTACCACGCTGGGAAGGGATCGTTCCGGATGCGGGCGACCGCCCGCATCGAACAGGTGCATCCACGTCGTAAGGGCATCGTGATCACCGAGCTGCCCTACCTGATCGGGCCGGAGCGGGTGATCGAACAGATCAAGAACCTTGTCAACGCCCGCAAGCTGCAGGGGATCGCCGACGTCAAGGACCTCTCGGATCGGGCCAATGGAACTCGCCTTGTGATCGAGATCAAGAGCGGCTTCAACCCCGACGCCATCCTGCAACAGCTGTACAAGCTGACCAAGATCGAGGACAACTTCGCCATCAATGCCGTCGCCCTGGTCGATGGCCAGCCGCGCACCCTGACCCTGCGGGACATGCTCACCGTCTACCTCGAGCATCGCTACGAGGTGACCCGGCGCCGGACTGAGTTCGCCCGGACCAAGGCCCAGGAGCGGCTCCACCTGGTCGAAGGATTGCTGGTAGCGATTCTCGACATCGATGACGTGATCGCGATCATCCGCACATCTGACGACACGGCCCAGGCCCGCGCCCGGCTCATGGAGGTGTTCGAGCTATCGGAGACCCAGACAAACTACATTCTCGAGATGCCGCTCCGCAGGCTCACGCGATTCAGTCGGATCGAGCTCGAGACCGAGCGGGACAAGCTGGTAGCCACCATCGCCGAGCTCACCGAGATCCTGGACAGCCCCGAGCAGCTGCGAACTCTCGTCGGCAATCAGCTCGCGGAGACCGCACGTCAGCACGGCACACCGCGCCGGACGATCCTGCTCGCCGCCAGCGGTGTCACGGCCACCGCCGCGACTGCTCCGCTGGAGGTCGCGGACGATCCCTGCTGGGTACTGCTCTCCTCCGCCGGCCTGCTCGCTCGTACCAACCACGCGCAGCCACTGCCACCGGTGGGTGCCCGTGCGAACCACGATGTCATTGCGTCCAAGATCATTTCGACCGCGCGAGGAGACTGTGGACTGATCACTAGCGCCGGTCGCCTGATCAAGATCTCCACGCTGGACCTGCCGACGGTTCCCGCCACCGCTCACGCACCCAACCTCCAGGGCGGCACCCATGTGAGCGAGCTGATCACTCTGGCTGCGGACGAAAAGGTGCTCTGTCTGACGACGCTGACCGATGATTCACTCGGCCTGGCCCTTGGCACGGCTCAAGGTGTCGTGAAGCGCGTGAACCCGGAGGTCCTCGGCAAAGACTCTTGGGACGTGATCCGCCTCGACCCGGGTGATCGGGTGGTCGGCGCAGTTGAACTGACGACCACCGAAGCCGAGCTGGTCTTCGTGACCAACGACGCCCAGCTGCTGCGCTTTCCCGCCGCAGCTGTACGAGCGCAGGGCCGCTCGGGAGGCGGCATGGCCGGCATCAAACTCGGCCTCGGCGCTCGAGTCATCTACTTCGGTGCCGTAGCTACCGCAGACGCGGTCGTCGCCACGGTGTCCGGCACGTCTCGCGTTCTGCCAGGAACCGACGCCGGCTCCGTCAAGGTCACAGACTTTCGACAGTATCCGATCAAGGGCCGGGCAACCGGTGGAGTACGCTGCCATCGATTCCTCAAGGGCGAGGATTCTCTGCTGCTCGCCTGGGCCGGGCCGGCGCCTGCCATCGCCGCTGCGGCCAGCGGCAGTCCCGTTCCGCTGCCAGCTGTCGACGCCCGGCGTGACGGGTCAGGAAGCCCCGGCAGTCTGCCCATCGCGGCGATCGGATCGGCAAATGCCGGCTGAGCGCCTGACCTCGCACTGGAGGCCGACAAACCATGAAATACTCACTATCCGATCACCGGCCGGACCATCATGAGGACTTTTCCGACGCCTTCGACGACCTGCTTGCCAACAACAAGAAGTTCGCGGAGCGATTTGATCAGCACGGCTTCGACGGGGTAGCCAATGCGGGAGTCCTGATGATCACCTGCATGGACTCCCGGATCGTACCGTTGGAAATGGTTGGACTGACCTTCGGTGACGCCAAGATCATCCGAACCCCCGGCGGTCGCGTGACCACCTCCGCCCTGGCCGGCTGCATTGCGGGTGTCCACTTGCTCCAGGTCAACCGCATCATGGTGATTCCGCACAGCCGCTGCGCCATGGCCGCGGCCGACGACGACGTGATCATCGACTCCATCCGGAACGCCAGTGGGGCCGACGCCTCTTGGGTGCGGTTCGGCGCCTCGGCCGATCAGCGGCGTACGCTGCATCGCGACGTTGAAAAGCTCCGGAGTCACCCACTTGTCGGCGACCGAGCAGTTGTCGGCGGCTTCTACTACGACGTCGACACAGGCCTCCTCGAACGCTGGGCCTAGTCTGTGCGTTGCTTACCTCAGGCGTCGATGGTGGCAGCGTCTAGGGCGTATGCACCGTCGATGATGAACTCCTTGCGGGGGCCCACGTCGTTGCCCATCAACATCTCGAACGTCGTCTCGGCTATGAGACCGTCGTCAACTGTCATCCGGCGCAGAGTGCGGTGCCGGGGATTCATCGTCGTCTCGGCCAGCTGATCGGCGTCCATCTCGCCGAGACCCTTGTAGCGCTGCGGCTCCTTGAAGTGCAGACCCCGCTTGGTGAGCTCTGCTGCCTTCCGTTGGTACTCAGCGTCGGAATAGGTGTAGATGTACTTCTCCTGCCCCTTGCGGCCATTCGTGAGCTCGAAGCGATGCAACGGCGGCACCGCCGTGAAGACCCGCCCGGCAGCCACCAGCGGGCGCATGTACCGGAAGAACAACGTCGCCAGCAAACAACGAATGTGCGCGCCGTCGGAATCGGCGTCGGCCATGAAGATGATCTTGCCGTAACGGGCCGCCTCGAGGTCGAAGCTGCGGCCAGAGCCGGCGCCGACCACTTGAATGATCGAACCGCACTCGGCGTTTTTCAACATGTCGCCGATGGAGGCCTTCTGTACGTTGAGAATCTTTCCGCGAATGGGCAACAACGCCTGGAACTCGGAGTTCCTGGCCAGTTTCGCTGTGCCAAGGGCCGAATCGCCTTCCACGATGAACAGTTCAGTACGGTCGACGTCATTGCTGCGGCAGTCGACGAGTTTGGCGGGCAGTGATGATGACTCGAGCGCATTCTTGCGGCGCTGCGCCTCCCGATGCTGCCGGGCCGCTACCCGGGCCCGAGACGCACCGACGATCTTCTCCAGCACCGCACGGGCCTGAGCCCTGGTCGCCATCTTGGTCGACCCCAAGAACCCCGTGAGCTCCCGCTCGACCACCTTGGCAACCAGCCGTGACACCGCTGGCGTGCCGAGCACTTCCTTGGTCTGACCCTCGAACTGCGGCTCAGCAAGCCGTACGGTGACCACAGCTGTCATGCCCTCCAGCACGTCCTCCTTCAGCACTTCGTCGCCGTTTTTCAGCAGACGAGTGTTGTGGAGGACATTCACGAACGCCTTGGTCAGTCCGCGCTCGAAGCCAGCAACATGGGTGCCACCTTTGGGTGTCGCGATGATGTTCACGTATGACTGGGTGCGCGTCTCGTAGCCTTCACCCCAGCGGACAGCGATATCGATCTCGAGGTCACGCTCGATGTCGGCCGGCTCCATGTGGCCCGCTTCGTCCAGGATGGGGACGGTCTCGGTGAATCGATCGGTGCCTCGAAGCCGGATCACATCGGTGACGGCGTGGCCGGACGCAAGGAATTGGCAGAACTCCGAGATACCGCCCCGGTGCAGATAGGTCTCTTCGATGACCTCTGGAGTACGCGTGTCAGCGATGTGGAGCGCCAGTCCGGGCACCAAGAAGCTTGTCTGCCTGGCGCGGTCTTGGAGGTCACGAAACGACAGCTGAGCGTCGTGGAGGAAGATCTGCCGATCGGGCCAGTACGTTACCCGTGTGCCGGTCGTACCCTTCGGCACCTTACCGATCTTGCGGAGGCTATTCCCGGGCGTGAACTTCGCCGTGGGCCCGGGCCCGTCAAACGTCCCAGGGACGCCGCGGCGGAATGACATCGCCCAGGTGGCAGCGTTGCGGTCCACCTCGACATCAAGCCGACTCGACAACGCATTCACGACCGACGAACCTACGCCGTGTAACCCGCCTGTCGCGTTGTAGGAACCGGCGCCGAACTTGCCCCCCGCATGCAGCTTGGTGAAGACCACCTCCACCCCGGACAGGCCGGTCCGCGGCTCTTTGTCCACCGGTATGCCGCGGCCCTGGTCGCGCACAGCAATGCCACCGTCAGGGCGCAATGTGACGAAGATCTCCTTGCCGTAGCCGCCCAGGGCCTCGTCGACTGCGTTGTCGATAATCTCCCACAGGCAGTGCATCAGCCCCCTGGTGTCGGTCGAGCCGATGTACATTGCGGGCCGTTTTCGAACTGCCTCGAGACCCTCCAAGACCAGCAGGTGCCGTGCCTCATACTCACGGCTTTCCGTTGCTGGGCTGGCTATTGGCACGGGCCGAGAGTACCTCGCGGCCAGCGTTCGAACCGGTCTCGCGGGCGCAATCCGGACTGCGTGTCGTAACTGGATCGTTGATGGCAGCACAGCGGCAAAGGTGAACGATTCACAGGATTCGTTACACAACAGTCATTGCCCCGAGATGCGGAGACGGAACAATCAGAGGCAGACGAGATGTTGAAGGATGCGAGCCCGTGTATCACCGCACCCGTGTATCACCGCATATGCATGGCTCAGAACGGCAAGATCATCTGATCGTCAGGAAGGGAGGTTCACTGTGAGCACTCCTGTCATCGAAGGTTCCCCCTTGAACGCCTCCGATCGTTGTGATCGGTGCGGCGCGCAAGCATACGTACGAGTCACCATGGCCAGCGGGTTCGACCTGCTCTTCTGCTCACATCACAGCAAGGAGCATGCTGACAAGCTCAAGCAAGTGGCGCTGACGATCCACGACGAGACGCAACAAATCCCCTAGACGCTGTCACGACTCAGCCGGCCCCATCCAGTCCATCATGGTTGGGGCCGGTCTACGTCTGTCCCAAGAGTTGACCCCGGACCGCAGTGCGGCCAGTCGAGAGTAATCCCTGATCAGGGACGTCACCGCGCACACCCAGCACAAAGCTCGACGGCTGTGACCGCCCCTGCTGATAGCCTGCTCCCGATACACACTCGCGCCGGGAGGGCCTATCGGTGCCGGAGAGCTCGAACATCGAGATCGCGCAAAGGCTAACCGAGCACCGGGACGCCGAATCGTCGAAAAAGTCCTGGCAAGACCTCGTCGTCGAGATCCTAGAGGCTGTCCTTCTGGGGGTCGTGGCAGTCGCGACCGCATGGAGCGCATACCACGCCGCAAAGTGGGACGGGCACGAAGCGGAGCTATATGCGCAGGCTTCGACACTCAGGATCGAGGCCGATGAGCTCGTGACCCTGGGAGGCCAGCAGCGTCTCCTCGATGTCTCGACGTTCAACACATGGATCCAGGCCAGGTACGAGGGCCGCGATGACTTGGCTGCGCTGTATGTGCGGAGGTTCAGCAACGAATTCAAGGTCGCCTTCGACGCCTGGCTGAAGACCAACCCCTTCTCGAATCCAAACGCGCCGCCCGGCCCAAGCTTCATGCCCGAATACCGGAATCCGCAAATCTTGCAAGGCGCCGCCGCGAATCACGAGGCGAAGCGTGTCTTCGATGAGGGCACCGCCGCCCGCAAGCAGTCCGAGGAGTACACCGGGACGACCGTGGTGCTCGCCACTATCCTGTTCCTGGTCGCGCTTTCTCCGCGCTTCCGGTCGCGCCGGGTGCGGTTTGCCCTGCTCCTCTTGACGGGAGGTCTCGCGGTCTACGCGCTCGTGACCATCCTCGGGTTCCCTCGCCTGTAAGAGCTGCCACGCAGAATCGATGGGTTAGACAGGCACACGTCGGTGAGCAAACAAGGAGTGAATGATCCACAAGTCGGTCAGGATCAGAGTGATCGCCCAGAACAGCTGAGCCGGGATATACAGTAAATTGGTGAGGGCCTGGGCCCGAAACGGTGCACTGGTTCGACAAACTGGTCGAACCAGCAGACGCACCGCCGGCCGTCCTAATCCGCTGGCCAGCAGCGCCAAGGATCACCAATCCGCCCGGTACAACGAAGTCGCCGCCGCAGCCATGAAGTTGTTGGCTGAGGCATCCACAACGCTCGCCGGGATCAAGGCGGCCAAGCGGCTGTAGGAAGGGCCCAGAACCCCACCCCGAGCCCGACCCTGAAGCAATGAGTACAGCCGACCAAACCGGGTAAGCGTCAGTCAGGGTGTGGCGTGGCGGTACCACATGCCACGCCACAGGCTCGGCGGGCTCAAAAAGGATGCCCGTCGAGCTGCTTGCAACCCTGATCAGCCACAGGACTGGCTCACCCTTTGCGGTGGGCAAAAATGCCAAGCTCTGTGGAAATATTCGCCAGGCGAAAGGCTCACTCTTTCCGCCAGCCCCGGGGAGACGCAACAAACAACGCCACCCGCGTCCGCCGGTGCCAAACAGCTTCTCAGTCGCGGTTCCTGGCCACACGGATGCGCTGGTGGGTTAGACAGTCGCCGCAGAGACAGCCGCGCACATATGCCGCGTTGGTGCAACTGCTGCAGTGTCCATGGCGGCGGCGCGGGTACAAGCCCCAGGTAAGCCACCGTCGGACGACAGGCGGCGTCACATCGCACGCGGCAGCCGCTTGGCGAACAGAGGTGAACCCGGTCGGCCGCGCTCATCACGGGTACCCTAGCGGGCTCTCTTTTCAGCGCGTCCACCAGCTCGCGTCCTGATAGAGACCGAAGAGAGTTCCGGGACACGCCTCCCGGGGCTCTCGTCTCTCTGCGCGCAGGCAGCATTTCCGCTCGCCTTTACGGAACCTCATCCCCCGCTCATGGCCCACCCGCGTCCAACGCTCAAGCTCGTCATCGTCCATCGATAGACCGCGCTCGCCTGCCGTGAGGATGAGCATCCCGGCGCCGATCAGCTCATAGCCGACGTGGGCATACCCGGAGCCCGCGGTGATCCCGGCCGCCTCGGCCAGGATGTCGTTACGGCCTCGGCGATCTGGCACAGCTCTTCGATCGACTCGTCGAGATTCCGGCGCTCGGCGGCGTACCGCATCGCGGTGCCGTGAAGGGCGCTGTGGAGAAGCTGATCAGGAGTGGACATACTCCAGAGTATCGAACGTGTGTTCGATCAGCCAGGTCGGCGGGCGACGCCACGGGGGATCGCAGCGGGGCCTCTGATGCTCGCCGGACACGTTGACCTTGACGAGCTTGACCGGTGGGTACGGATCGGCTGGGAGCGGAGGCGTGGCGCCCACGGTGCCGTACGGCCCGCTGGCTAACAGCCATTGGTCCGGGTCGGCCGCGGTGTCATTCCAGGTTACGCCGCCTCGGCACCGCTACACTCTCGCAGGCAACCTCAGACGAATTGCATCCGAAGTGGCGGGGGCCGAGGAAGATCGTCGAGACCCCCCCAACAAAGCGAAGGAGTCTCGCATGCGAAAGCTTGTCGCCGGCGCCGGTGCCGTCGCCGTCGGTTTGGCCGCCACCTTGGCCGTTGCCTTGCCCGCCTCGGCCGCCCCCCGCAACGAGGGAGCTGCCTGCATCCAGGCCGGCCTCAGCACCCTCAAGAGCCTTGGTCTGCTGCAGGACGCGGCCCAGAAGAAGGTCGACTACAGCACCCTGGCCAACCCCACCACCGGGCCCATCTTCACCACCCTGCCCACGGGCAGCTACCTCTCGCTCGGCCAGGTGGTGAAGCTCCACAAGACCAACCCCGAACTGTTCGCCTGGTGCCGCTAAGCCCAGGAGCCTGACCACAACGAAAGCCCCGACGGTGTACTCGGGGCTTTCGTAATCATTAACAAAAGAGGGCTCTACCTCACCCGCCTTAATCGTCGCTAGCCGTGCCCCGGCCTCAGCCATGATGGCCACCACGGCATCGCCACGGTGCCGAAAATGGCCGAGTTGTCAGCGGTCCCGCCGGCTCGGGGGAAACCTTGTCCGGCGGGACCTCGGCACCACAACTGATGGGTCGGTTTGGGACCCTGCTTCGGTTACCCTCCCGGAAGGCGCGGCACTCGCCTAGCGCGCCAAAAGGCGCAAACGGCGCAAGCTGAGCCGTGTCAGGAATTCTTGACACGGCAATCTGGGGGAAGTTGATCATGGTCGCCGCGGTTGTGGAACCGGACGCCCATAATGTGGCTGGTCTCGCGGTCAAGCACAACAGTCGCGGTCAGGCCCGGCGTGGCAACCAGCTGCCTGTAGGCGGGGTGGCGGCGGGGGAAATGGAATCGCAGGGTTCCGTCCTCCTCGGGCAGTCCGCAGGCGATTTCGTGGCGCCCGACGCCGTGAAACGGCTAGATGCTCAGTCCAGATAGTCCCTGAGCACCTGAGACCGGGATGGGTGGCGCAGCTTGCTCATCGTCTTGGACTCGATTTGCCGGATGCGTTCGCGAGTCACCCCGTACACCTTGCCGATCTCGTCGAGCGTCTTTGGCTGGCCGTCGGTCAATCCGAAACGCATCGATACCACGCCGGCTTCACGCTCGCTGAGGGTGTCCAGTACGTCGTGCAGCTGCTCCTGCAGAAGGGTGAAGCTCACGGCATCCGCCGGAACGACCGCCTCCGAATCCTCGATCAGGTCTCCGAACTCGGAGTCGCCGTCTTCGCCGAGCGGAGTGTGCAGCGAGATCGGCTCGCGCCCGTACTTCTGGACCTCGACGACCTTCTCCGGAGTCATGTCGAGCTCCCGCGCCAGCTCCTCCGGTGTCGGCTCCCGGCCAAGATCCTGCAACATCTGGCGCTGTACGCGGGCCAGTTTGTTGATCACCTCCACCATGTGCACCGGAATGCGGATGGTACGAGCCTGGTCAGCCATAGCTCGCGTGATCGCCTGCCGAATCCACCATGTCGCATAGGTGGAGAACTTGTAGCCCTTGGTGTAGTCGAACTTCTCGACCGCCCGGATCAGCCCCAGGTTGCCCTCCTGGATGAGATCGAGGAAGAGCATTCCCCGGCCTGTGTAGCGCTTGGCCAATGAGACAACCAGGCGGAGGTTGGCTTCGAGCAGGTGGTTCTTGGCGCGCCGACCGTCCTCAGCGATCCATTCGTAGTCGTCAACCTGTGACGTCTTGATCTTGGTGTGATCGTCGTTGATCTTCTCGTCGGCAAACAGTCCGGCTTCGATCCGCTTCGCAAGCTCGACCTCCTGCTCGGCGTTCAACAACGCGACCTTGCCGATCTGCTTCAGGTAGTCCTTCACTGGGTCAGCCGTGGCACCGGCCGCCATCACCTGCTGCTCGGGCTCGTCGGCGTCGTCGGCCTCGGACAGGGTGAAACCCTCATCCTCGGTCAGTTCCTCTTCGAGCTTTGCCTCTTCGGCCGGCTCGAATGAGGACTCGTCGATGTCGTCAAGGGTCCGTTTCTTGCCGACGGTGAGCACGACCTCCTCAGTCTCCAGGTCGACCACCACATCAGCGGTCAGCGGTTCCGCGTCAAGCTCGACTTCGAGTGGCTCCAGGGCGAGGTCCTCAAGATCCACCTCGTCAACTGCCTCGGGCTCAGCTCCCAGCGTCACATCCTCCTCAGCGACCGGCTGCGCGGCCGCAGGCTTTTTAGGAGGGGGGCTGTCGACTGGCTTCAACGTCGCCTTCTTGGCGGGAGCCTTCTTGGCCGACGTGGCCTTCTTGATCGGAGCGCTTTCTTGTCGGGCCCGGCTTGTGGACGCAGCCACCGCGCGAGCCGATGTGTGCAGTTTGGAGGGGAGTTTGGAGGGGGGTGTCACAAAGTGCCTCTCGGACTGACCTGGCGGATCTAGGGCAGGCAGCGCCCATCGGATGTCAATAGGTGCTCCACCCGGTATTCTGACACGAATCTCCAAACGTCCCGGCCGATCGCAAAATGGTGTCGGCCCCAACTATCCGGCGCCCGGCTCCGCTTTCACCGCGAGCACGGGGCATGCCGCATCCAGCAGCACCCGCTGAGCATTGCTCCCCAACAGCAACTTGCCGACCGGAGATCGGCGACGGAGCCCGATCACAATGAAGTCGGCGTCGGTCGCCTCGGCTGTTCTGATCAGCTCCTCCGCCGAATCGTGCACGTCGGCTGGGGTCCGGATCTCATAGCTGACCCCTGATGCGGCGAGCTCGGCGGCCAGGGCATCCGTTTCCACTTCGGTCGAGGTGTCCACCACCACCAGCGCTGCGCCCCGTAACCTGGCCTCGCTCAATGCGCGCTGCAGGGCCGCGCGTCCCTCAGGCTTCACGGAATAGCCAACGACTATCAGCGGCTGAGCTTCCTCGGGCAGCGGTTGGGTAGGCACCTCGGCGTGTCCGGGGCGGGCCCGATCGGATGGGGACTGAATCGTCTCTGACATCAGCGCACTTCCCAGGTGTGGACCGGTTCGTTGCTATGCATCAGCGGCAGGTAGCTGCCGAGCATCCCCCGGAGAGCGTCCTGCCTGGACTCGCCGGCTTGCTCACGTCGCGCAACCTCGGCGACCTGCCATGTTGCGCCATTGGCCGTACGCAGGCATCGGTGCTCGATGATGCCAAGCAGCCGGCCGATCTCGACCTCGTCAGCCTCCCATTGACGCAGACCTTCAGCGGCCAAAGGCAACAGCTTGCGTACGACCAGTTCCGCCACGTGCACTTGGCCCACCTGGGGCCAATACACCTCGGCATTGATGCCGTGCCGAATACCGGAGACGAAGCTCTCCTCGGCCGCCTGGAATGACATCTGGGTCCAGATCGGGCGGTCTTCGGTGGCCAGGGCGCGCACCAGCCCGGCGAAGAAGGCGGCGTTAGCCATGGTGTCCACGACAGTGGGCCCTGCGGGCAGCACCCGGTTCTCCACCCGCAAGTGGGGACTGTCGCCGCTGACGTCGTAGACGGGTCGGTTCCAGCGGTAAATAGTGCCGTTGTGAAGCCGCAGTTCGTCCAGCTGCGGTACGCCACGGCCGTCGAGGACCGCAACAGGATCCTCGTCGGTGCTGATCGGTAACAACGCGGGAAAGTACCGGGCGTTCTCCTCGAAGAGGTCGAAGATCGAAGTGATCCACCGCTCGCCGAACCACACTCGCGGCCGCACGCCCTGGGCTTTCAGCTCTTCACTGCGAGTGTCGGTGCTCTGCTCAAACAGCGGGATGCGGGACTCTGCGACGAGGTGCTTCCCGAAGAGGAATGGCGAGTTCGCACCCAGGGCGACCTGCACGCCGGCGATCGCCTGGGCCGCGTTCCAATAGCCGGCAAAGTCGTCCGGGCTCACCTGAAGATGCACCTGGGTCGAGGTGCACGCCGCTTCGGGCATGATTGTGTTCGAGACCATCGCCAACCGCTCCACGCCGTCGATGACGATCTCCAGATCTTCACCACGTGCAGCGAAGATTTGCTGGTCCAGCATTGAGTAACGCGGGTTCTCGCTGACGCTGTCCAGGGTGACGTGATGTGGCATCAAGGTCGGCAAGATGCCAATTATCACCAGCTGGGCACCGATGGCCTTCGCCCGCGGATCTGCGTCGTTCAGCGACTTACGCACCGACTGTTCGAAGGAGGCGAAACCGGCCTCGGCCAGCCGGCGTGGAGCGACGTTGATCTCGATGTTGAAGCGGCCCAGCTCAGTCTGGAATGACGGATCGGCGATCGCGGCGAGTACCTCCGCATTACGCATGGCCGGCTGACAATCCATGTCCACCAGGTTGAGCTCGATCTCGAGACCGGCCATCGGTCGTTCGAAGTCGAAGCGGGACTCGGTCAACATCCGGGCCAGCACATCCAGACCCTTGCGGACCTTGTCTCGATAACGCTTGCGGTCCTCCCGCGTGAACTCCGTCGCGTCGACCTCTGCTCCCATGGGGCTATCCTCACGCATCCTCGCGCTAGCGGGAATACAGGATCGGCGGGGGGCGGCGGTCATAGCGCACCGGTACGCTCGTCCACCATGTACGCCGACGCTCCTCCTACGTCCGCCGCGCCCATCGCGAAACGTAAACCGATGACGCGCACCCACCACCGTGATGTGTTCGTCGACCCTTACGAATGGCTGCGGGAT
>DASUYM010000203.1:0-2995 GCA_036377435.1 Propionibacteriaceae bacterium | reverse complement strand
ACCCGGAGTACCGGGCTCGACGCAACGCCCTGGCCGCGCTAGCCATGGATTGGCGGCCCGGCACTCCTCCACCCATCGCGACCTACACCGACGCCGAGCAGGAGGTCTGGCGCATCGTCAGCGCCGAGTTGCACAACCTGCACCAGCGTCTTGCCTGCGCCGCGTACCTGGAGGGCAAGGAGCGACTCCAACTTCCCGAGGATCACATTCCGCAGCTCGTCGAGGTGAATGAGATGCTCCGGCCACTTACTGGCTTCGAGTACGTGCCGGCGGCCGGGCTGGTGCCGCTCCTTGAGTTTTACGGCTCTTTGGCGGACGGCATTTTCCACTCCACGCAGTACATCCGGCACCATTCGGTGCCGCTTTACACACCTGAACCCGATGTGATCCACGAGGTCGTCGGCCACGGCAATTGCCTGGCCCACCACCGCTTCGCAACCCTCTATCGTGTGGCCGGTCAGGCGGCCCGGCGAGTGCAGACAACCGAGGCGCTGGAGTTCGTGTCGAAGGTCTTCTGGTTCTCCTTAGAGTTCGGCGTGGTACGCGAGCATGGCGAAGTCCGCACCTACGGCGCCGGCCTGCTCTCCTCGTACGGGGAGATCCAGCAGATCGAGCAGGCCGACCTGCGGCCGCTGGACGTCGCTCGAATGGGTGTCCAGGCCTACGACATCACGCACTACCAGCCGGTGCTGTTCTGCGCCGACGGCTTCAACGAGATCGAGGACGTAGTCGGCAGGTTCTTCGCGGAGGTGGATGACGACATGGTGGAGCGGTTGATGCACGACGCCTCTGCGCCAGCCTGACGACTGACCCTTGTGCCCTAGTCGGTCACGACGCGTCGAGCCTCCCAGCAACGAGGCTGGCTCGATCGGCTGCTTCCCGGCCGGCTTGCCATCCCCGCTGGCTGTATTGGCGGCCTGAACCGGCCTGGTAAGTGTGGGGAAACAACCGTTCGAACTCCTGGTCCACCGCCTCGGCTTGTCGCTGCATCACGGGGACCAGTTCGGCGCCGTAGGAGGATGCGGCTCTGCCTGCGGACTCCGTGAGCCGTTCACTAATTCGGACGGCGTAGGAGACAAGGAATGACCGGCGAAAGCTCGCGGACCGGTCGAAGGAGCTCGCGGCAAGTGAGAAGATCGGCTGGACCGGCGGTTTCGCCGTCGTAGGCTGACTGACACCAGCCCGGAGCTTGTCAGTTTCTCTTAGGTGAACGCTGGAACTGCTGAATGCCGACGCGCCATGCTGGCTCGGTCAGATCATCGGATGGGAGCCGCCCGTTGAGCTCAAGCAGCGTCAGCCCGTGGATGAAGGTCCAGGCCGCTCGGGCGCGAATGGGATCACCGGTGGCGCGCACCAAAGGGCAGCGGTGCGAGCCTCCAACCCTCCGGTGGCTGGTCTCGTGGCAACGGCCGTTCAGTCATCAACCGGTAGACCTGGGGATGAGCCATGGCGAAGGCTCGATACGCAGCCGCGAACGACCCCAGCGAATCATCCGCATCGTCGGTCGCCGGTTCGAACAGCGCCGCCGCTTCCTCAAAGCCATCAACGATGATCGCCACCTCAAGCGCCGCTTTATGCGGGAATGCTTGTAAAGAGACGGGGCACGGTTGCCAGCTGATCGGCTAGCCGCCGCATGGTCAAGGCCTCTGGACCTTCGCTCTCCAGTAGGTTGCGAGCGACAACGACGACTTCCCGCGCGCGGACCGTGAGGGGATCAGCCACGCGCGACGGTGGCCCTCTCTGCTCGGGTCCTTCGGTGCCATATTGAGTCCGCTCTCAGACAACCAGGCGGGGACGATGCCACACGGGCGTCCGCCTCGGCCGCTTCACCGTTACGACGAGCGACCCTCGGGGCGTGGCGCCGACCTGGATTCGAGTGCTGCCTTCCCCGGCCCTCGCTGCGGCTGGCCGTAACGTCTCGCTCGGGACCATGATCGGGCTGGCGGCCATCAGTGTCCCCTTTCTCTCCGCGTGCAGCAGCAGCACCCATTGACGCTGATCGGTTACGCCGGCACCTAGGCCATCGGAGGAGGCGGACTTGTCGTGCAAGAACCGACGAGCGCTGATCTTGAAGGTCAGCGCGGAACCCGCGCGGGAAGCCGCAGGTCCAAGATCAACAAAGTTTGGACTGCCGGGAAGCCAGGCGGCCAGGCTGAGCCGCCCTGAGGCGCTTGCTTCGTCAACGGTTACCTCGAGAGTGAGCCGTCCATGGGAAAGGGATACCTCGCAGAGAGTCGGCGGCGAGGCCAGCCGCGGCGCTCCGACCTGGCGATCTCCAGGACTCAGTAGCTGGTCGAGATGAGCGCCGAGCGTGTAGGTCGGCAGATCTCCCTCACCACATGTGACCGGCGCACGGAGGACTCGGTTGAGCTCGACGAGGTCCGCAGCTGTGCCGACCTTTGCAGTGAGCATTCGCAGCCGTTGTCGGTCTTCGAGCTCACTCAGCACCGAATGCGGCATGTAAGGAAACACCTGTGCCTGCATCACCTCGATGAACTCGTTGCGCTCTGCGGCGTCCGCGACCATGAACGGGCGGTTGAGAGCGGGTGGAAGGGTGCGCAGAAAAACCCTGCGAAGCAGTCGATCCCGGCGCCGACCCGGGGCCGTGTTGGCGACGACGAGCGCGACCATCCGGGAAGCGGTCAGCTGCTTGTTGCGAAGCGTCTGCCGTTGCCGCGACAGGTTGCTGTTGTCAGACAGCAAGCGCCGGTGATAGAGGTCCCTGCCGCCCAGGATGCTGATCTTGCGAGCAGCGAAGAGGCAGGAAGCCATGAACACCTGGTCCTCACCTTGCACCATGTCGTCGCAGAATCGCAGACTCAGGTGTTCGATCAGCGATCGCCTGATCAACTTGTGTGGGGTGAGAGCGTGCCAGATGCCGTCATCCAGAATGTCAGCGTCAAGCACCGTCATCCTCGGACCCGGCGCAGCGTCCGGCTTCCCGATCCAACTGACGCTCGCGACGACGATGTCGGAGTCGTTTTGCTGGGCGACG
>DASUYM010000202.1:0-2719 GCA_036377435.1 Propionibacteriaceae bacterium | reverse complement strand
GGGACAGCCTTGGATACTCGGTCGACCCGACCGTTTATCGGTTGGGTTGCCTGCGGAAGATCGTAGACGCGCAATCAGACGCGGGGGTCGAAGGCGAGATGACGCTTGATACCGCCCGCGGCTTGGGCATCCGTGTGCGGCTTGTCCCTTCCCCCCAAAGCAACGTGAAGCTGACCACATTCAACGACCTGGCAACCCTGCGCGCTCTTATTGCCAGTAACAACGGCTAGATTGCGAGTTGGCTCAGCCAGGAAAGTCGCCGCGCTGCCGCAGCTCGTAGCGGCGTTCGGCGTACGCGAGGTCGTCGACCCAGAGTTTCCGGGCGGTGCGCCGGATTCCCGGCCGAAGCGCTGGTGACAACCAGCGCGCGACCTGAAAGCCCGGCCTATCCGAGTACGCGATGGTGGCTTCGGTGACCATGGTGCGCGGCCGGCCGTCGCCGCCGAGACCGAGCGGCGTGGCATGGGTCTCCACCACGCTTCCCGCCCCTTCGCCCTCGGTGATGTGCATCACGATCGTCCGGCTGTCGGGGCAGCTGAATTCGGCTCGCACGGGCACGCCCCAAGTCCGGCTGAGCCGGAACGTTACGTCCACCACCAGCACCTGATCGTCGCTGGCATCGTCATCAACGACAAGGTGACTGAAGGCGTACGGGTGGAACCACGAGCCGTGCCACGGATCGAGCCGGTTGGCGATGACGTCCTGGGGCTCACAGATGCCGGGCTTCGCGATGACAGCGCTCACCGATTCCAGCAATGGCGGGCGTGCTGGGAGCGACGGCCGATTGGTGGCTGCCTCCCCATCGGTCGGCAGCCCAACCCAGATCAGCACACCGTCGTCGTAGGCGCGGTACGGGCTCCAGGTCTGATCTCCGCTTTGTGTCAGCGCGAAGCCGTGCCACCGGCAGTACATCGTGCCGTCTACGACCGGGCATTTGTCCAACAGTGCCCCGAGGTGCGGGCACGCGCCCGGCCCTGCGACCAGGGCGCCGACGGAGTTGCGCCAGAAGACCACCTCGCGGCCTGCGATGGTACGAGTCACCGACTCCTTCCGCCCGACATCCCCGCTGGCACCGGCAACGAACCAACCGCCGGAGTTGCGCGATTGGGCCGTCCGCAGCGCCGCGGCAATGCGAGCCGGCTTGGCCAGCCGCCAAGTAGAGGCCATCCGGTCCTCACGCGGCTGCGGAATGCGTGCGATCGGGATCCGCGAAGGGACACGCGGTCTCGAAACCTGCGGCAGCGAGCTAGTACGTGTCCTGAGTGACATCAGTCATTCTCCTTCGCTGGTAATGCTCCGCTCGCCTCTTGAGCGTCCACGGACCTGTCACCATGATGCGGGCCGCCGTGGCAGCCTTGCGCGCGGTGGGTACCCGTGCTCGCCGGGAGAAGACGTCGTAGTCATTGCGCTCGATCTGATCGAGAATCTGCGCATAGAGCACCCGCGCCGTTCCGACGCAGCGCGCCGATCGCGGTGGCAGCATCGCGATTCCTGTATCAGCAAAGGAATAGAGAGCACGATTGCGTTCGATCTCGTACGCCAGAAAGGCTCGCCATTCAGGGGTCACTCGCCGCTGTCCAAGATCAACATCAAAGAGCTGAAGATCATCTTGTGGTAGGTAGACCCGGCCTCGATCAAGATCTTCGTCAACGTCGCGGATGAAGTTGGTGAGCTGAAAGGCCAGTCCGAGCGAGCGTGCCGGCGCTTTCGCCGCCTGGCTGAACGGCTCGAGCACCGGCAGCATCATCTCCCCGATCACGGCCGCCGAGCCCTCCATGTAGGTGCGCAGGTCCTCCCACGTTTGATACGTGGTCGTGGTCAGATCCATAGCCATAGCGCCGAAGAAGCGGTCAAAACATTCCGGGTCGATGTCGCAGGTGATCACTGTATGAACCACGGCCGCCATCACAGGATCCCTACTGTCGCCAGCGATCAGGCTGCTTCGGAACCGCTGAGCGAAATCCTCGAGGCGGGCCTTGACGGTTACTCGGCCCTCGACGGGCTCGGCGTGTAGCTCATCAGACTCGTCGAACGCGGGCTCATCGTTATCGGGGAGCGTCGGGTCAGGCTCGGTCGGGATCGCGTCGGACTCTGAGGGCATAACGCCTGGATCAGGGCGGAGCGAGTGTTGCCCATTCGGGAGATCAACGATGTCGTCGGCGAGCCGACAGAGGGCGTAAATGGCGTACACGTGCTTGCGTTGCGGCTTAGGGAGCAGGACCGCGCCCCAGAAGTAGGTCGTGCCGTAGCGCCAGGTCAGCCTCGCGCAACGGCGATAGCCCTCGGCCAGCAGGGCTTCGTAGGATATCCAGTCGCTCACTGGCCTGGCTCCCGAAGGTACGCGGCGACTCGGTTGGCCGCGAGCTTGCCCGAGATGAGCACCATGGGAACGCCGACGCCGGGAACCGTTCCAGATCCGGCGAAGAACATTCCCGGCAGCCGCCGCTCCACGTTCGGCGGACGGAACGGTCCAGTCTGCCCGAACGTGTGAGCAAGTGCGAAAGGCGTGCCTGCCGCCATTCCCTGAGCTTGCCAGTCGAGAGGTGTTACCAGCTCCTCGGTGACCACATCCGTGGGATAGCGCTGCTCGGCAAGAAATGCGTGCATGCGGTCCCGCAGCGGCTTGGCTCCGGTCGACCAGTTGATCGTGCCATTGAGGTTAGGCGCGGGTTCCAGGACGTACAGCGTGGAGCAGCCAGCTGGGGCCATCGTGGCATCG
>DASUYM010000201.1:0-26595 GCA_036377435.1 Propionibacteriaceae bacterium | reverse complement strand
AATCAACGCAGTCACATCAGCATCGAACGCGATGATCAGCACGACCGCGAAGAAGGCCAACACGATGATTCCATTGCTGTATGCCAGGCGGTCGCCGCGGGTGTGCAGTTGCCGCGGGAGGTAGCCGTCTCTGGCGAGGATCGAGCCCAACACAGGAAACCCATTGAATGCTGTGTTGGCGGCCAAGAACAAGATCAGCATCGTAGCCGCGACGACGAAGTAGAACGCAGGTTTGAAGTCGGCGAAAACGGCCGCGGACACCTGCCCGATGGCCGTTTCCTCAACCACCTCCACCCGCTCGCCGTTGAGCGTGTAGTGCGACAGGCCCTCGTCGATAAGCCTGAGTCCGGTCAAGTTGGCCAGGACGACGACGCCGATCAGCATCGACACCGAGATTGTGCCAAGCAGCAACAAGGTGGTTGCTGCATTCTTGCTCTTGGGCTTACGGAACGCGGGTACGCCGTTGGATATGGCCTCCACCCCAGTCAGCGCTGCGCATCCAGACGAGAACGTGCGGGCCAGCAGCGCGACCATCGCGAAGCCGGTGAAGGCTGCGTACTTTGGATCCGGTTCGATCCCGTACTGGGCGCTGTGCGCCTGGATCTGGTCACCCAACACCAGGATGCGAAAGAGTCCGAAGATCACCATGCTCAAGATCGCGACCATGAAGCAGTAGGTGGGAATCGCGAAGAGCGTGCCCGACTCGCGGACCCCGCGCAGGTTGAGCGCCATAAGCACTATGACGACGCCGGCGGCCACCCACGCTTCGCGCCCGTCCAGTGCCGGAAAGACGGACTTGGCGTTCTGTACGCCGGATGAGACGGAGACCGCGACCGTCAAGACGTAGTCCACGAGGAGCGCCGCGGCCACGGTAAGACCCGCACTGGGCCCGAGGTTCACGGTTGCCACCTCGTAATCCCCACCGCCCGACGGATAGGCACGCACGTTCTGCCGGTAGGAGGCCACCACGACCAGCATCACGATGGCAACCAGAATGGCGATCTTCCAGGAGTAGGAGTACGCGACGAGTCCCGCCAGGGACAGCGTCAGGAAGATCTCATCCGGAGCGTACGCAACCGAGGAAAGGGCGTCCGATGCGAACACCGGCAGAGCAATGCGCTTGGGGAGCAGTGTCTCTCCGAGTTGGGCGCTGCGGAGCTTGCGGCCCAGCAGCAGCCGCTTGCCGATGTCGGACACATTCACCACAACCAAACCCTAATGTCGTGCTGGTTCGCGCGACACTGGCAAAACAGCGCGATCCGCGAGCCCGGCCCACGTCGCAGGTGACCGGTGTCACAGACTCGCCACTGTCACTAGACTCAGGGCGTGCACATCGTGATCATGGGGTGCGGCCGGGTGGGGTCCAGCCTCGCCAGGAGTCTGGAGAAGCGTGGCCATACTGTCGCGGTGATTGATCTTGAGCCCGAGGCCTTCCGCCGGCTCGGTCCTGACTTTGCGGGCAAGACCGTAAGGGGTGTCGGCTTTGATCGCGAGGTGCTGCTCGAGGCTGGCATCGAGGACGCCGACGGTTTTGCTGCGGTCTCAAGTGGTGACAACTCCAACA
The DNA here is from genome assembly GCA_036377435.1 of Propionibacteriaceae bacterium. Classification (GTDB taxonomy): domain Bacteria; phylum Actinomycetota; class Actinomycetes; order Propionibacteriales; family Propionibacteriaceae; genus Microlunatus. Next base: position 25,031 of record DASUYM010000201.1, on the reverse strand, counting down.
TTTTGTCCGCTCGCGTCGTACGCGAGACCTTTGGCGTCGACAACGTGGTGGCTCGGATCTACGATCCCGGCCGCGCCGAGGTGTACGAGCGGCTCGGCATCCCGACTGTCGCCACGGTGCGGTGGACCTCAGATCAGGTGTTGCGGCGGCTGCTGCCGAGCGGTTCTGAGCCGCAGTGGCGGGACCCGTCGGGCTCGGTGCGCCTCATGGAAGTGCATGTTGATCGCGATTGGGTCGGTCGCACCATCGAGCAGATGGAGGAGGCAACGGGCGCGCGGATCCCGTTCCTGTTCCGGATGGGCTCCGGGATCGTGCCAAAGCGCAGCACGGTCTTCCAGGACGGCGACCTGGCCTACGCGGCTGTAGTCGATGCGAAGCTGGCCAACGTCGAGGCAATTCTCGGCGCTCCTCCGAGAGGAGTATGACGATGCGGGTGGCGATTGCCGGAGCCGGCAATGTCGGACGGTCCATTGCCGCGGAGCTCGTGGAGAACGGCCACGAGGTGCTGTTGATCGACAAGGACCCGCACGCGATCAAATCCGAAACGCTCGCCGATGTGGAATGGCTCTTGGCGGATGCCTGCGAGCTGTCCTCGCTCGAAGAAGCGGGTCTCGACACCTGTGATGTGGCCATCGCATCCACTGGCGACGACAAGGTGAATCTGGTGATGTCGCTGCTGGCCAAGACCGAGTTCGGGGTGCCGCGTACGGTCGCTCGGGTCAACCACCCGAAGAACGAGTGGCTGTTCAACGAGGTCTGGGGGGTCGATGTCTCCGTCTCCACACCGCGTCTGATGTCCGCGCTGGTGGAAGAGGCCGTCACAGTCGGCGATCTGGTCAGACTACTGACGTTCCACGAGGGTGCGACGAACCTCGTCGAGATGACTCTGCCTTCCAGCAGCCCCACGGTCGGTGCCCGCATCGGCGACCTGAACTGGCCCGGCGACGTCGTTTTGGTGGCAATCATTCGGGACGGGCATGCCCGACCACCCGACAAGGACGGCTCACTCGAGGCTGGCGACGAACTGCTGTTCGTGACCGCCCAAGACTTCGAGCATGAGTTGGCTGAGATGCTGGCTCCGCGCGACGGCTCGATCAATGTCTCCAGGACGCCGACGCAGCGCGCTCAGGCGGTGTAACCAAGGCACCTTTCCACTCGGCGCGGAAAGCTACCGATCCTCGCTGCGTGCAGCGCGGGACTCAGCTGGAGCGCCCTCGCGATTTCCCAGCGGTGAATCCTCCATTGGCGTCCTGCCCTTGGAGAGCATCAGGCCCATCACGGTCAAGGCGCCGATCAGCAGCGGCCAGCCGAGGACGACCTTTGCCACGCCGAGCCAGACAACCTCTCCGGCAAGAAAGAGCGGCAGCTGGATCACAAATCGGGTCACATACGGCACCGCAAGTACCAGAGTCAACTTCGATGTCATCCTCACCAGCCCTCGGTCCTTGACCCAGCCCGTGGGATCGCCGACGGCGGCGCCGATGATGAAGCCGACGAGGGGTCGACGGATGACAACCGTCACGAGGGAGATCACGGCGAGGGCGCCGTTGTAGAGAATGCCAGGCAGGAAAACGTCTTGAGCTCGGCCCGTACGCGTGGCAATGAGAGCCGCGATAGCCGTCGGGATGATGGCTTGGGCGACGTACTTGATCGATTGCCGCTGAAGGAGACGGATCGCTGCCAGCACCAGCGCCGTACCAACCGCGGCAGCAATGGCCGGGTAGAGCTGCCGGCTGACGACCCAGGCGATGGTAAAGGCAACAAACGGCAACGCAGACTCGATCATGCCGCGGGCACCACCCAGGGACTCTCCGAGCTGGTAGCGGACGAACTCCTCCACGTAACGGAACTGTGGGGGCTCTGCCGCCGCGACCGATCGTGTGTGCTCCGAACCCGTCTTCGGCTCCGCTGGCGGCTCAGTCATGCGCCAGGCACCGCGGCAGCCTCGATCACGAGGCCGCCGGCGACTGCATCAGCTCATAGCGCGGGTTGTATACCAGTCGCCTTCCCTCGTGGCAGCTGATCCGACCCCATACTTTGAGGGTCCGCCCGCAGTCGATTCCGGGAATCTGCCGTCGACCAAGCCACACCAGGGTCACTGCTCCGGAACCGTCACGCAGCTCGACCTCGAGGGCGGGGTGTCCCGCTCTAGGATTGATCGTCACCGCGGAAACCGTACCGGTGAGCTGTACCCGCTCTCGGTCCTCACACTCCTGAATCGGTGTTGCGCCTTCTTCCCGGACGTTGCGTTGCAGCTCCTCGGATTCCAGTTCGGCATTCGACGATGTGAACCGGCGCAGTGCTCGTTGCAGCATGTTTTCTGTGGCCATCGCTTGTCACCTCCGCCCCTCAAGCATCCCACCGTGGTCAATGATCTGCGTTCGGTCACGCCCGAGCGTGCGCTAAAGCTGCTGTCAAGATTCCTCAGGCTCCTGACTCACGTTGGTTGGCATGGTCAACGGAAGCAGATCGCCGGGCGCCATCGCCTCGTCTCCGCGCCGCACAATCACCTGACGGAAAGCGGCGAGCACATCAGCGACGATCGGGGAGTCGGTGTCGTCTTCAATTGCGGCTTGACCGTAGACGATCCCGCGCAGCAGCCAGCGGGGGCCCTCAGCAACCCACATGCGCGAGGGCTGATATCCCTCCTCGCCGTCGGGCGTCGTGACTGGGATCAGCCGCCTCAGTTCCACGCCGAACGGTCCCTCGCCGAGCGAGGCGGTGCCTCCGGCCTCGGTGGCGTTGCGGGAGATCTCGTCCCGCAACTCTGCCCAGAGCCCGCCGCTGCGGGGAGCTGCGTACGCTCCCAGCTCAAGTGCGGAGGAATAGGCTTGGGGTTGTTGGTTTGCGCTTGCAGGCGGCTCAACGATGGTCTCGATCACCAGCATCGCCGAGACGATCTCACCGGTCTCCTCAGCCACCTGGAGGCGCAGCTCGGACCCCGGCAGCGGGCTAAGAATCAGGCTGCCGAGATCGATCCTCGGGCTTTCTTCCGCGCTCTCGATGCTGTCGACTTCGCTGATGTCGTAGGGTCCTGAGCTCCGCCAGTCGAGGTCCTCCAAGGCGTCGAGGTCCTCAACGACCTCAGGCTCTTCGGTGGTCTCGTGAGTCGACGTCCCCGCGTTGTCGTCTCCGGCATCCACTGGCTCGCCTTCCTCACCAAGGCCAGCATCCTCAGCGAGCTCGTCAACTCGCGACTCGTCACCGCGCTTCCGGCCCCTCTTGAAGATCACGCGCGTTCCCTCGGCACACTCATGCTTTCGTCCCCTCGCTGGGTGGCCCCCAGCTGGGTGGCACCGCCTAGTATTCCGCCGGTTGACCCGTACCCACCACTACCGCGCCCCGAGCTCGGCAGTTCAGGGACCGGCACGAAGGCGGCCATACTGACCGGCTGGATCACCAGCTGAGCGATTCTGTCGCCCCGGGTAATGCTCACCGGTTGGCTGCGGTCGGTGTTGAGCAAACAAACCTTGATTTCCCCGCGGTAGCCGGCGTCCACGGTACCGGGCGCGTTCACGATGCTGATCCCGTGCCGGGCGGCCAGCCCGGAGCGCGGGTGCACAAAAGCTGCATAGCCTGTTGGCAGCGAGATGGCGACGCCGGTCCCGACCAGCCGGCGTTCTCCCGGCCGAAGCTCGAAGGTCTCCCTGCTACGGAGATCCGCTCCGGCGTCATCGGGATGCGCGTACGACGGCGGTTCCAGGCCAGCATCGAGCTGAAGGAGCAACACCTCAACGGCGGCAGTCATAGCCTCGGACTCGCTCACTCGGTCAGCGTAGACGAGGCGGCATCCTGAAGTGCGGCTGCCAGCCGGTGCGGGTGTCGGGTCGAAACCAACCAGTACGGCACCGGATCGTCTGGGTCGTCGAGGATGATCTCGACCGCTGTCTTGATGTAGGGCCGAAGCACCAGGTGAGCTCGGGCATCGGCCTCGACGCCCGCGCGGCGACGTGTCTCCTCAGCATTAAGCGCCCGGCAGTCAGCGACGTAGGCGTGCTCGATACTGGCCCGGCCCACATGTGTTTGCTGCGCATCGACGCTGATCACTAGTGATGCAGAACCGAAGATTGCGGCGCCGATCAGCAAGGTAGCGACGGAGGTTCCGACGCCCCAGACCGGGCCGAGATAGGCCCCCACGGCGAGCAGTACTGAGAGCGCAAACAGACCCGCGAGCACCCACCAAATGATCGGAACCGTGAGCCGCTCACGAAACAGCATGGAGGTAACTTACGCGCCCAGGTCAGAACACCATCGCTGCGTCGCAACCTTCGTCATTCCTCGCACTAAGATGCGAGAACGCGGCTAGATTCAGCACCGTGGACCGCCCGACATGGAAGGGTTGACCCGATGGGACCGACGCAGAAACTGTTCTCGAAGCTCTATGTCGGGATCATCGCCGCAGTCACCACCCTGGCCACCCAGCGCCTGCTCAAGGCCGGCTGGAAGTTCGTGACGGGTGACGAACCACCCTCGCCGACCGATCCTGACACTCCCGTGATCGAAGCGGTGAGCTGGGCACTAGCCAGCGGTATCGGTATGGGTGTCACGCAGCTGCTCACCCAGCGCATCGCGGCGCGGCACTGGGGGAAAGAAATAGGCAATGAGACGCCGGACGACGGCCGGATCTGGCTCAGGATTTGACCCCTGCGAAGCACCACCCCGCGACCCCTGCGGGAGCGCGAGGTGGTGTTCTGTCCGGACTGACTGCCCCCAACCAGCCCGGCACATCGAGTCACCCAGCTGCGGTCGCGCCCCCGTCACACAGCTGCTGCCGGACAAGCACGGCGCCACTGAGTACGCGTTCGGTACCACCAGCCTAGATGATCATGCCCGGCTCAGCCCAGCCCATCAGCGCACGCAATCGCCGGCTCGTGCACTTTTGTCAAGATCAGCCCGCACAGTCGAAGCAGTAGGCATCGCCATTGGCGCGCAGCTCGGCGATCTGGCTGCGGTGGCGTACCAGGAAGCAGCCGGCGCACGTAAATTCATCAGACTGGCGAGGCAGCACCCGAACGGTCAGCTCTTCGTGGGACAGGTCCGCGCCAGGTAGCTCGAATGCTTCCGCCGCCTCGGCTTCGTCTTCGTCAACCTTCCCAGAGTTCTTATCGTTACGGCGGGTCTTGAGCTCTTCGATGCTGTCTTCGTTCAGTTCTTCATCGGTCTTGCGAGGGGCGTCGTAATCGGTCGCCATCTTTGCCTTCCCGGGTGCGAAATACCCAGATCTTCATCTGATTCGTGCGCAGTCATATCACACGACTCAACCGATATGCGTGCTATGTGTGCTCGCGCCCGCTATAACGCGGCGACGTGTCGAAAATTCCCACTTCGCAGGGTCGTTTGCGCCCATCGGTCAGTAGCTCGAGCCGGCACCGCGAGGGACCTCCAAAACCAGGCGTCACGGATGCTTAGTAGGCGCTTGACACAGGGCCCGACGTCCGGGGTCCCGGAGGTTCGGACAGCAGTCGGCTTGACACTCATACCAGCCGACCGGAGCCGATCCCACCACTGGACGCGCCGGCTGCTCCCCGCGGGCGGCCGCGGCACGCTCCACCATGAGGTCAACAAGCCCTCGCACGAACGCCGGATGATCGCCGGCGGTACCCGCGCGCGCGAAGGCCATGCCACATTCCTCGGCTGTGGCAGCAGCCTCTGTGTCGAGGTCGAAGACCACCTCCATGTGATCGGAGACGAAACCGATCGGCACAACCACGACTGCCCTTACGCCACGCCCGGCGAGCTGACGCAGATGATCGTTGATGTCTGGCTCCAACCATGGCTGGCTCGCGGGACCCGAACGCGAACAGTAAACGAGGTCGCTGTCGAAGCTCCGGCCGCGCCGCTCGCCGACGCGGTGGGCAACTTCGGATGCCACGGCTGCGTGCCAGTCAACGTAGGCGCCGCGGCGGCTACGAGGTACGGGCCCAGCGGTGTCCGCCATGGCGGTCGGGATCGAATGGGTCACAAACACCAGGCGCGCCTCGTCTGCTCGTTGCCCTAGCGTCCCGAGCGCCTGAAGTGAGGCGTCCACCGAGGCTTGAACGAAGCCAGGATGGTTGGCGTAGTGACGGATCCGGTCGATCTGTATGTGAGTGCCTTGTGCGGCGTCAAACAGGTTCTCCCGATACTGCCGACATGAGGAGTACGACGGGTATGCGCTGGTGACCACGACGAGCACCCGCCGATGACCATCTCGCTCGATCGCACGCATTTCGTCATGAAGATACGGGTACCAGTTCCGATTTCCCCAATAGAGCGGCAGCCGCAAGCCGCGGCTGTGTAATTCGGTCGTCAATGCCGTCAGCAGGCTGCGACACTGATCGTTGATCGGGCTCCTTCCCCCGAACAGCAAGTAATGCCGGCCGACCTCGGCCAATCGTTCGGTGGGAATGCCCCGACCGCGGGTGACGTTCTCCAGGAACGGCATCACCTCCTCCGGACGCTCAGGGCCGCCGAAGGACACCAGCAGCACCGCCTCGTACGGCACAAGTGCGTGGTGCAGCTGGTCGGTCGGTGCTTGGTGAGAGCTTGCGGAGTGATCACCCACAGGCGTGATCTTTGCCTACGAGGAGGAGAGTCGTGGCCGCGGGGCTCGGGCTTCTCAACGGGTCTGATGAAATCGTTACGCCCGCGGGAGTTCAAAGGGGTCGTCTCCGTTGCTGAATCTTCGCCCGTATCAGCAGGTGCTCTCGGACGGTCGCGCGGTGGCGTTCAGCGTGGCCGGCTTTGTGGCCCGGCTGCCAATGTCGATGACGGGCATCGGGATCGTGCTACTGGTGTCGCTGACCACGGGCTCGTTTGGACAGGCCGGTTTGCTCATCGGGGCGATGACGGTGGCGGGGGCTGCCGTGGCGCCACTGTGGGGGCGCGCGACCGACCGTGTGGGCCAGGCTCGCGTCTTGCTCGTGATGGTCTTGATCAACATCCTCAGCGTGGCGCTTCTCGTCACCGCGATCGAGCTGGGGTGGCCGCTGGCGGTGAGCCTGGCAGCAGCCGTCGGCGTGGGGCTTGGTCTCAGCCTGGCCGGATCAGCGGTACGGGCGCGTTGGACGCTCCGGCTGAACGGATCTCACTTGCTGCAAACCGCGTTCGCGCTCGAGGCCATGCTGGACGAGGTGGTGTTCATTGTCGGGCCGGTCTTGGTCACATTCCTCGCGACGGCCTTGCACCCGGCACTCGGAATCAGCGTCAGCGCTCTCATCGGACTGATTGGTGCTGTTGTCCTGGCCGCCCAGCGCATCAGCCAGCCGCCGATCCGGTCGACGCGGCGGGGGCATAAATCGAGTCGGTTGCCGTGGCGAGTCCTCGTGCCCGTTGCGATCGCCTCCAGCGCTCTCGGCATGATCTTTGGCGGCATGGAAGTCAACATCGTCGCGTTCGCCAAGGAGGCGGGCGTGCTTCCCTACGCCGGCCTGATTTTGATTGCGTGGTCGTTCGGATCGCTGGTGGCTGGTGCTGTTACCGGAGCGATCATCTGGCGGTCTTCCCCCGCCCGACGCTTTCGCATAGGCGCGACCCTGCTGGCGTTGTCGCTGTTGCCACTCCCCTTGGTCGACCATCCGGTCGGCGTGGCCCTGTTGCTCAGCCTCAGCGGAATGGCCATTGCGCCGACCCTGATTGCATCCGTTGGCGTTACCCAGTCGGCGGTTGACCAGAGCCGCCTGACCGAGGCCTTTGCGTGGAGCTCTACCGGTTTGGCTGCGGGCGTAGCCGCTGGCGCGGTTGCCGTTGGCCAGGTGATCGACAGCTGGGGTGCACAAGCCGGCTTCATCGGCGTGGCGATCGCAGGGCTGCTGCTGGCCTTCAGTGCGCTCTTTGTTCGTGGGCCGACGCTGGATCCAAATCTGGCGTCCCCCAAGGAGATGAGCTCAGGGCTGACAGATAGGCCTGTAGCTGAGGCATCGCGTCCGCCGGTTGGAACCCGGAACTGATGATCTTGTCGAGGCTGAGAACGCTGTGCTGTGGTCGGGGAGCGAGCGATTTGCCGGCTGCATACTCAGCGGTCGTGACACTTCGCACTGATGCGGCGTCCCGGCCGCGGGCCTCGAAGACCGCCCGAGCAATGCCAGCCCAGGTCATGGAGTCACCGTGGCTGCTGAGGTTGTAGGTCCCGTACGGCGCGTCGATTTCGAGCAGATGGACGATGGCGCGGCTGATTTCAGCGGTGAAGGTGAGCCGCCCGAACTGGTCATCCACGACTTCCGGATTGACCCCGCGGTCGGCGAGGGTAGCCATGGTCCGCACAAAATTGTGACCGTCCCCGATCACCCAGCTCGTCCTTAATACGTAATGGGCCGGCAGGGAACCGACCAGCGCGTCGCCGGCTGCTTTTGTCTGCCCATAGACGCCGAGCGGTGAGAACGGTTCGGTCTCGCTGTGGACTTCCTGCGCGCCGTCGAAGACGTAGTCGGAGGAGAAGTGCACCAGGGTGAAGCGGTGCTCGCGCGCCGCCTCAACCAGGGCGCCGAGACCTCCGACGTTGACTGCCCATGCCTCGCGTCGGCCAGTCTCGGTCTCGGCGGCGTCGACTTTGGTGTATGCGGCCGCGTTGATCACGATGCCGTAGGGCCCAAAGTCGAACGCCGTCAGTGACTCGGGGTTCGCCAGGTCGAGCGTGGTGCGGGTCAGTGGAACCGCTGTGGGGATGGCCTTGATCAGCGCCCGCCCCAGCTGGCCACCACCTCCGATGATCAAGGTCTTCTTCGGTTCCAATGGCCTGACGTCGGCCAGTCGCGGATGCGTCTTGTCTGCCTCGGACAGGTCCGCATCAGCGAGTGGAATCGGCCAGTTGATCGCCAGCGTCTCGTCGGCAAGGTTGACGAACGTATAGGCCTCCTTCGCCGCCGGAGTCCAATGGTCATTGACCAGGTAGGAGTACGCGGTCTGCTCTGCCAAGGTCTGGAAGGCGTTTCCGACCCCACGTGGCACAAAGATCGCGGTCTCCGGGCCTAGCTCCGCAGTGAAGCAGCGACCGAAGCCCTCTCCACGGCGCAGGTCAACCCAGGCACCGAAGATCCGCCCGGTTGCCAGTGAGACGAGCTTGTCCCAAGGCTCTGCATGAATGCCACGGGTAGCTCCGACCCGGTTGTTGAACGACATGTTGTTCTGTACCGGCGCGAAGTCAGGTAAGCCCAGATCCACCATCTTCTGGCGCTGCCAGTTCTCTTTGAACCAGCCACGGTTGTCGGCGCGTACGTCCAGGGAGATGACCAGCAGACCGGGGATCGGAGTCTGCTTGATCGCCAGTTCGGGCATCGCCCTTACTGACCGTGCTTCGCGTACGCGACCTCGGTCTCCGCCTTCTGTGGCCGCCACCACGCTTCGTTGGCCTGGTACCACTCGATGGTGGCCGCCAAGCCGGCCCTGAAGTCGGAGAAGGTCGGCCGCCATCCCAGTTCAAGTCTGAGCTTTGTGGAATCTATGGCGTAGCGCAGGTCATGGCCCGGACGATCGGTGACGTGATCGTACGCATCACGCGGCTGCCCGAGCAGTTCCAAGATCGTCTCAACGACCTCCTTGTTGTTCCGCTCACCATCGGCACCAATCAGGTAGGTCTCGCCGATCTTGCCTTCAGCGGTGATCAGCAGCACTGCGGCGCTGTGATCATCAACGTGGATCCAGTCGCGGACGTTCAATCCGGCGCCATAAAGCTTTGGTCGGCCGCCGTCCAAGATGTTGGTGATCTGCCGGGGAATGAACTTCTCGACGTGCTGGTGAGGACCGTAGTTGTTCGAACAGTTGCTGAGAGTGGCATCAACGCCGAAGGAGCGCACCCAGGCGCGCACCAAGTGATCAGAGCCGGCCTTGGTCGCAGAGTACGGGCTGGACGGGTTGTAGGGCGACATCTCGGTAAATCGGTTGGCATCCTCGATCGCGAGCTCGCCGTACACCTCGTCGGTCGAGATGTGGTGGTATCGGGTGGCGTACCTGCGAACTGCCTCCAGCAGCGTGTAGGTGCCGATCAGGTTGGTAGTGACGAACGCAGACGGGTCCCGCAGCGCTTTGTCATTGTGGGATTCGGCCGCGAAATGCACCACGAGATCATGGCGCCGCACCAATGCGTGGACCAGACTGGCGTCGCAGATGTCGCCCAGAACGAAAGTAAAGCGATTCTCGGGCAGACCCTCGAGCGACTCCAGATTTCCGGCGTAGGTCAGCTTGTCCAACACCGTGACGGACGAATCCGTATGGTTGAGTACATACCGGACGAAGTTCGAGCCGATGAAACCCGCCCCGCCGGTCACCAGAAATTTCGTCATGCGAGTCATCCTATGGACGGCTGAAGGCTTCTGGCGGGCGGCTTGAAGTGCGGGCAGATCCGTTGCCCATGGGTCCGCGGAGCGGAGCAATCAGATCCGAGCGGAGCGGAGCGGAGCAATCAAGTTCTGCGAGACTGTGCGCCATGCGTGGCATCATCCTGGCCGGCGGCTCTGGTACCCGGCTGCATCCGGTGACGTTGGGCGTTAGTAAGCAGTTGGTTCCGGTCTTTGACAAACCAATGATCTATTACCCCTTGTCGACGTTGATCTTCGCCGGGATCCGCGACGTGTTGGTGATCACCACACCCCACGACGCGTCTGCCTTCTGGCGTCTGCTGGGCGACGGCTCGCAATTTGGCATCTCCATCAGCTATGCCCAGCAGCCCTCGCCTGACGGGCTAGCCCAAGCCTTTGTCATCGGAGCTGACTTCATCGGTTCCGACAAGGTGGCCCTCGTGCTGGGCGACAACATCTTCTATGGGCCAGGCCTGGGCACTCAGTTGCGACGCTTCACCGACGTCGAGGGCGGGGCCGTCTTCGCCTACTGGGTGGCCGAGCCTCAGGCATACGGCGTGGTGGAGTTCGACGATGAGGGGCGCGCAATCTCCCTGGAAGAGAAGCCAGCTCAGCCCAGGTCGAACTACGCCGTCCCAGGCCTCTACTTCTACGACAACGACGTGGTTGACGTCGCCGCGAAACTCCCGCGGTCGGCTCGCGGCGAGTACGAGATCACGGACGTGAACCGGCACTACCTTGAGGCCGGCAAGCTCCAGGTTGGCGTCCTCCCACGTGGTACTGCCTGGCTGGACACCGGCACCTTCGAGTCGATGAACGACGCCAGCAACTTCGTGCGCACCATTGAGGCTCGGCAGGGCCTGAAGGTCGGTGCACCTGAGGAGGCAGCCTGGCGGCAAGGTTTCTTGACCGATAACGAGCTGGAGGAGCGGGCGGCTGCGTTGCTGAAGTCCGGTTACGGGACTTACCTCGCCGACATTTTGGAGCGGCAGCGGCAAGGTGCCCTCAACGTCAGGTCATGATCATCGGCGGCCGCGACGGGCCCTCAGATAGTCGGCGACCACATACTCGCCGAGCCGGCTGATATCGGGGGTAAAGACGCGCCCACCGGCCCGGCGGGCGATCGCATCGACAAAGCGCGCCAAGCCTTCGTCATCGCCCAGCATGAAAGTGTTGATCGTCGCGCCGTTGCGGGTGAGCTCGTCTACCTCTGCGATCGTTGCACGCAGGGTCTCCGTTGTCGTCGGCCAGTGAAAGTACGCCTCTCCCCCACCGGTCAGGTGTGCCGTGGGCTCGCCGTCGGTGATCACGAGCACCACGGGCTCAGCTTCGGTATGCCGACGCAGGTGGCGCGACGCGAGCATGAGGGCATGCTGCAGGTTTGTGCCCTGCACCCAGTCCGGCTCCACTTCGGCCAGCTGGACGGGTGTCATCCGCCGGGCAAGCCTGTTGAAGCCGATGACCTGGAGCGCATCTTGTCGGAATCGGGTCTCGATGAGGTGGTTGAGTGCCAGCGCCGTTTGCTTCATCGGGCCCCAGCGTCCGTCGTGCACCATCGAGAAAGACAGATCGACGCACAGCGCCACAGCCGCGCTGATTCGGCGTTCGGTCTCAGTGACCTCGAAATCGCCGACGTCCAAAGCAACGCCGGTGGGCGTCAGCCCAGACCGGCGCAACGCGTTGGACACCGTACGGGCGGCGTCAATCGGCAGCTCATCACCAAAAACCCAGGTCCGAGTCAAGCCGGTGGGCTCATCGGCTGCGCCAGTCTGGTGGTCATCGTGGTCGCCACGGCCTGACCCGTCGAGCTGGGCGAATACTCGCCGCAGCGCGGTCTGCCCGAGTCGCCGAACCGCCCGTGGGGTCAATCGCAGACCATCGTCGCCACGGGTCAAGTAACCCTGCTCCTCCAGCTCTCGCTCGAGATCACGGAGAGCTTGGATATCGCTCACGGCTTCACGACCAAGATGTTTTGCCAGCAACTCGACGTCCACGTCGTCCAGCGTTGAGACCCGATCGCTCTGAGACAGCTGCGCCTCGAGCGCCTCAAGATCGGCCAGGTCGGCAACTGCCTCGACCGCGGCGCTGTAGCCGAGCGGCTCCCCGCCGGGACGCATGTTCGCGGCCTGCTCCCGATCCAAACCGGGACGTAGCGCCCGTAGGTTGTCGGCCAGCTGCGCCATCTCGGAGGCAAGATCGGCATCAGCGAGTACGTGGCTCAGCAATTGGCCGAGCTGCTCTCGCTGCTCGGGGCTAAGCGATGCCATCAGCCTCATGCCGGCGGCCTCACGGCGCGCCAGCGCATCGATCAGCTCCTCGATTGTCTCCGGGTGTTCTGGGAAGAACTCGCCATGACGCTCCATGAATTCGGCGAATTGATCGGTCGTATCCTCCTGCCGTGCATGTGCGGCGAGCAGCGCGTTGAGGTCGGCGAGCATGTCCTTGACCCGCTGCATGGCCTCAGGGTCCGAGGACTCCAGAGCTTGCTTGATGCCGGCGAACTGGGCGTCCAGCACTTCACGCTGCAGCATGCTCTTGATCGCCTCGAAGATGGCACGTGCCTCGTCGGATCGCCACGGGTAGTGGTCGAGAGCCCGGACCTGGCCGGCAACGTCGTCGGGCAGCGTCTCCAGTTCCAGCTCCGCCAGTCGCGCATCCTCTGTGTCGCTGCTGGCCAAGGTATCCCGCTCGGTGGCGAGCGCTTGGTCGAGCGCGGCCCTGACCTGATCCAAGGTCCCTCCGAGATCGCCGCGTCGTCGTGCCTGGGCGCGCAGCTTTCTGATCTTGTCAGCCAACCGGTCGAGGCCGCCACGGCCGTCCGGCCCGTGGCGCAGCAAATCTCGCAGGGAGTCGCGCACGGTTCCTGCCGAGAGCACGTCTTGGCCGATCTTGTCGATGGCCGCGCGTACGTCGAACGGGGGCCTTAGCGGGTCTGGCCCGCCGCGCCATGGTCCGTAGCGGAAACGGTGGTGGGCTCTCCCTGGCTCTTGACTGCCGTGGTGATCGTGCCCGCTGTCGTCGGAAACCATGATCACTTCCTGTCAGGCTGCTCCGTAGACTGTCCGGCCACCGACGGTCTCCTTCTCGAGCCGGCGGGTCAGATGCAACCCTTCGAGGGTGAACTCAGCCGCCGCGGCAACCTGCCCACGGCCGGCTGCATCGTCGTAGCCAAGCCGGGACAGCACTTTGTACAAGCCCGGCACCGAGCCCAGCTGTGCCAGCAGATCCGATGCCGCGACCAGGTCACCAGTCTCCACGAGTCCGCCCTGGGCGAAAATGTTGGTGAAGCCGGAGAGGTCAAGACCGGACAACCGGTCGCGGAACGTCGCCGCGACTGCGAGCCGTAGCAGGTGGTCCAGCACCGCGCGTTCCCGGCCTTCCTCCCCCATCTCGAATTCGATCTTGCCGAGCAGCGTGGGCAGCACCACATCAAGATCGCACGTTCGAGCGACCGCTGTTTCATGATCACCCGTACGGGCCGCCCGCCGCAGTGCCGAGGCCGCCACCCCTTCTGCAGCTGCAATCGCGAACCGGGCCGAGACACCAGAGCGCTGGTCTACCGAACTGGACTCGCGGAGGTTTCGGGTAAGACGCGCCAATACTTCGAGCAGATGATCACCGACCTCCGCCACGAGCTGGGCTTCCTGGCGGATCAGAGTCACTTCATCGGCGACGTCGGTGAGGTAGTGGGTACGCAGCTCGGCGCCGAACCTGTCCTTGAGCGGAGTGATGATTCGGCCGCGATTCGTATAGTCCTCCGGATTGGCTGTAGCGAGCAGGAAGAGATCAAGGGGAAGTCGTAGCGAGTAGCCACGCACCTGGATATCGCGCTCTTCCAAGACGTTGAACAAAGCGACCTGGATGCGCTCGGCCAGGTCGGGCAGCTCGTTGAGACCGAACACACCTCTGTTGGCCCGTGGCACCAGGCCGTAGTGCACGGTCTCCGGATCACCGAGCGTACGGCCCTGAGCGACCTTCACCGGATCGACGTCGCCGATCAGGTCGCCGACCGAAGTGTCGGGCGTCGCCAGCTTCTCGGTGTAGCGTTCGTCGCGGTGGCGCCAGTCCACCGGCAACTGGTCGCCCAGCTCCGCCGCCAATGAGCGACAGCGGACGCACACCGGTGCGTACGGATCATCGTGAATCTCACACCCGGCTACTTGCGGGCTCCACTCGTCGAGGAGTCCGGCCAACGTCCGCATCAGCCGCGTCTTGCCCTGACCACGTTCGCCGAGTATCACCAGGTCGTGGCCAGCCAGTACGGCGCTTTCCAGCTCCGGTAGCACCGTCGCGTCGAAGCCGACGATGCCAGGAAAGGCAGTCGCTCCGGAGTGGAGTCGTTCAAGTAGGTTGTCGCGGAGCTCAGCCTTGGTGCGGCGGCTCACATATCCAGACGCCCGGAGCTCGCCACGTGTGGCCGGCTTCGGGCGGAGAGGCTCGCGCATGGACCGACAGTACGACCCGACCCAAGTGCCCCTGGATGTCCCGCTCCCCGGTGAGCCGAGCGCCTCCCGCAACTCCTAGGTCCGGCAGAGTAAGTTAGCCGGAACGAACGCCGCACGAGGAGCCGCCGCGACGGATGCGCACCGCACGACTGGTCGGACTCAGCCCGGATGGGAAGTCCTTGATCGTGGCCACCGAGAGCGGTGAGGAATTCATGATCGAGGCGGACGAGAGGCTCCGCGCGGCGTTGCGCGGTGATCTACCGCGACTCGGACAACTGGAGATCGAGATGCAAACCTCACTCACCCCCCGCGACATTCAGGCGCGGATCCGGGCAGGCGAGACCCTCGAGGATGTGGCCCGGGTGGCAGGCATTCCCATGGATCGGGTCGAGCGCTTCGCCGTGCCCGTCCTCGCCGAGCGCGAGCACGTCGCGTCGATGGCTATGGCGTCCTCGGTACGCCGCCGCGGCGAGCCCTCGGGTCACCGGAGCCTTCGTATCACGGTCGCTGAGCAGTTGGTGGGCCGCGGAGTCGACATCGACGCCATCAAGTGGGACTCCTATCGCTTGGATGACGGCCGCTGGGCCGTGACCGCTGACTACCGATCGGGAGACGCGAGCCGGCAGGCATCCTTCTTCTATGACCTTCGCGGGCGGTTCTCGGTCGCTGCCAACGACGAGGCCCGCTGGTTGCTCGGCGATCAGCCCATGTCACGAGGTGCGCAGCGGGGACGCCCGCGGCCGGTGGAGGAAACGAGCGAGGGCGACACTGAGCCAACACTCGTGAGCGACAAGCGCGCCCTCGCCAAGGCGGCTCATGAGTCGGCGCGCCATCGACCGGCTGACGATGTGGTGGACGAGGACGAGCCGACCGTCGCGGTGTCACGGATGCTCCGTCCGGTGGCCGATGCGCCCAATCCGCGTGAGGCAGGCACTGAGACCGCTGACGTGTCGCCGATTGGGACGCTCTACGAGATGCTGGGCGGCGATGGCTATACCGAGGACTCACCGCGGGTCTACTCAGGCCTGAGCGACGCGACCGCGGTGCCCGAGACCGAGACCATAACCGACGGTGGCTGGGAGCCGGCCATCGTGATCAACTATCCGGTCGAGCCGAGCATGCACGACGAAGCCCTCATCGATTCGCTGGAATCCGAGGAACACTCGGTGAGCCCTTCCGACACCGCCAAGCGCGAATTGCCCGGTACCGACGAACCTGGGCCACCGGACCTCCCAGCGAACCTGGCCGATCGGACCGACGAAGCACATGAGTTTGAGATTGAGTCGTTGCTCGACGTGGATGTACCACCCGAGCGGAAGAGCGTCAAACGGAAGCGGGCGTCCGTGCCGAGCTGGGATGAGATCATGTTCGGCGGACCCAAGCGCCAAAGCTAAAGCCCGGCAGGGACCGCCGAGTCATCTCAGGGAGCCCTTCCGGTGGCGACGGGGCGGCTCGGATCGCCGATCCAGTCGCTCCATGAGCCCGGGTAGATCGCGGCTGTCAGCCCAGCAGATTCCAACGCCAGCAGGCCGTGCGCGGCGGTGATCCCGGAGCCGCAGTAGAGCACCGCGCCCTCCCCGCCACCAGCTTCGGTGTACAACCCAGCGATCTGCTCAGGTGGCAGGAACCGGCCGTCAGCGTGCAGATTCGCCGTAGCGGGCAGGTTGATCGCTCCCGGGATATGGCCGGCCACCGGGTCGATAGGCTCGTGCTCCCCCGAGTACCGCTCAGTAGCGCGCACGTCGACCAGGGTGGGAGCCTCCGGCCTGCCCAGCAGTGCACTGATCTCGGCCGCATCCAGCTGTGGCCGCTGGCCGGGGTGTGCGACGAAATCGCCCAACGGTGGCGGCCTACCTGGGCCTGAGACTGTCGGCAGCCCGGCGGCCCTCCAGGCGGCTAGCCCGCCATCGAGGACTCTGACGTCTCGGTGTCCGGCATCAGTCAACAGCCACCATAGGCGCGAGGCGGCCTGCGAGGTTGCAGCATCGTAGGCGACGACTAGGGAATCCTGGCATACGCCGATTTCTCGCATTGCATGCTCGAAAACGCCAACCGTAGGAAGAGGGTGACGGCCGCCGACGCCCGGCGGTCCGGCGAGCTGTGTCTCGAGATCGACCCAGACTGCGCAAGGAATGTGGCTCGCTTCGAAGTCCGGCTTGCCGGGTGGTCCGCCGACAGTCCAGCGCACATCGGCGACCACTGGAGGTCGGGCCGAACCGAGCAGCTCGGCGAGCTCCGCGGGAGAGATCAGCACCGCTTCAGAGTTCGTCATCGGCTGTCCCAGCCTCGCCGAGTGGCAGCGGGTCGGAAAGGGTGGCACGGGCCACGGCTCGCGTCACCCGACGACGGTGATGCCTACGACACAACACCTCGTACGCGACGGCCAGGGGCCTCTCCTCACCGCCGGCATCGGCAACCGTGAAGGTGTCACCCACCACAACCTGATCGCCCACGAGCACCATCTCCCCGTTGACAGTGCGCGCATTGTGCGTCGCACGCTCACCACACCAGCACAGCGCCCGAACTTGAAGAATCTCAATCCTGTCGCACAGCTCAACGAGCCGCTGCGAGCCAGCGAAGAGCCGAGTCTGAAAGTCGGTGAGGAGGCCGATGGCAAACACATCGATCTGTAGCTCGTCGACGATCCGCGCCAGCTGATCCACCTGCTTCGCGGAGTAGAACTGCGTCTCGTCGCATACCAAATAGTCAATTCGTTGGCCGCTGGTGAGCTGAGCCACCACATAGTTCCAGAAGTCGAATTCCCACGTGACCTCGATCGCGGGCTTAGCCAGGCCGAGCCGCGATGAGATCGTCGACTCACCAGCCCGATCATGGTTGGTGAAGAGCCGGCCCTTTCGCCCTGCGGCCGCCTGGGTGTAGTCGAGTTGCAGGGCAAGGGTCGACTTGCCGCAGTCCATCGGTCCGGTGAAATAGCAGAGCTCAGCCACGCCGGAATCCTGCCATCTCGACCGAACTCAAAACTCAGGCCACGAGGAGTGGCACGAGCATCTCGGCTGGCGTCAATGATCCATGCATGCCGATCAGCGTGTACTCACGCGGAAAGGCACTCGTCATGACCGCCCAATCTCCGCGAAGGGCTACAAGTACATGCCCCCAACGCTCCCGGAGTTGATCATCAACTGCTGCAAACCAGCCTTCGTCGATGGCCTCGTCTCGGGTTCGCACCCAGGCAAGCTCACCGAGCCGCGCGCGCCAGCGGTCCGCCACCTTACGTGGTCGTTCTTGATCAACATAAAGTTGCCGGAAGCGTGCCTCTCCGGCAAGCGCTGAAACGCCCGCCATCAGTGCCGGATCGTCCTCGGCGACGATTCGCTGTTCGGAGGGGATGTCGACCATGCCATGATCACCGGTAAAGATCAGTGTCACGTGCGGCGGCAAAGCATCACGCAGTCGCTCGCACATGGCATCGATTCGCGCCAGCTGCTGCAGCCAGTCAACCGACTTGCAGCCGTGCACGTGCCCGTAATGATCGAGCTCGCGCTCGTACGCATAGACCACGGTGCGATCGCCGCGCAGGGCTGCATCGACGATCAACGCAATCCGCAGGTCCTCGGCATTTTCGTCGGAGAAGGGGACGAAGGCTGCTCCGCGGAGTGCAGCCTCGGTAAGCCCAGTGCCCTGGAAGCGGGCTAAAGCAACCGACGTAACAACGACGCCAGTTTCGCTCGCGCGTTCGAAGAAGGTCGGCCTGGGTTGATAGACCGAGGGAACCACGTCGGATTCCCACGTCAAGCCATTCAAGATCTCGCCGGTCGCCGGTACTCGCGATGTGTAGCCGACGAGGCCGTGCTGACCGGGTGGCTGACCGGTCCCCAGACTGCCCAGGCTGGTCACTGTGGTACTGGGCACAGCAGACGTGATCGGCTGTGCGCCTCCGAGCAGCGAGCCGAGAAAGGGTGCCGCGACTACCGCCCGGCGTAACAGATTCCAACCGAGCCCATCGATCAGCACGACCACGTAACGGGTTGACTTTGGCAACCGAAAGGCATCCTCGGCATAACCTGGCACGCCCAGATGCGCCCCGATGCTCGGCATCAGCTCACCGAGCGTCGTGGAGTGATACGCCGGAACAACCATCTCGGGTAGTGATTGCTTGGCCGGCACCTCTGGCGAAGACCTCCCCACCATCGGTGAGGTCATACTGCAGCCGCTCGCTGGAGTGAGCTGGCGAATCGCACCAGGCGCGCGACTCGGTCCTGGCCATCGGCAGCGGCGCTCATCCGCACCGTCAGGTCGTCGCCGACAAGCGTCCCGGTGTATCCATGATCAGCCTCGCACTGCGGATCACTGCATGTCGCCAGCTCCAGGTCGATTCGGCGTACAGCTCCCCAGCCCACCGACAGCCAAGTCTCGAAGACCTCCTCTGAGCCGGCTTGGTACGCCTCGGGTCGGGTAACGACACGGGTCACGGCAACTGTGTTGATCTTGCTCAGTGCCACAGACTCAGTGGAGGAGGCTGCGTAGATCCCCGATGCAGGAGGCTCGGCAGGCTGGTCGTCGGTATGGCCGATCACGAGCCGCGTGCGGGTCAGTGCAAGCACCGTGACATGACGGTGGATCTCGTCGCGGTTGAAGGTCGGCTCGTGATGCACCACAAAATCCAGCAGCTCCTCATCCGCGAGGGCGATCATCATTGCGTCCTCGACAAGTTCCGGGAAGTATCCGCACGCGTCGATCTCGGCGCGCAGATCTTTCCTCGTGGAGCCAATCCTCATGACGATCATCCTGCCACGCAGCACCCACGCCCGCGCTGATCGGCGGCTGTTTGCTGCCGCGTAGGCAGCCGCGGTCTTAGGGGTTTCGCCACGCGCGGCCGTCGCGTTCGAGCAGGCGGCCGGCTTCGGCGGGGCCCCAGGATGCGTGCCCCGTTCTCGAGCTACAGAACGCGCGCCAATGGGTCGCGCTGGTCAGCGGTGGGTGCGACGAATACGCGGGCACCCAGCACCGAGAGAGAGTTGACCGAGGCCACACAAGGACGAAGGGTCACCGAAGCCAGCTGAGGAATTGCGTCGGAAAGCTGCGCCACTCGGTGCAGCAAGTCCTCAATCCGTGCAATATCGACTCCGGGCGCCCCCTGGCGACCCAGCAACGTCGGGGCGGCCCTCAGCTCACGTACCATTCCCGCCGCATCGACTGTTGTCAATGGTGGTACGCGGTAGACCGTGTCGCCGAGGAGCTCGCTGGGGATGCCATCTAGACCGAGGGAGATGATCGGCCCGAACGCGGCATCCTCGCGACTGGTGATGATCAGCGCCACACCGGGTGGCGCCATGGCCTGAACTACTGGTCTGGCAACCGACAGGCCGTCATCGTCGGCGATGCCGATCTCGGCCACCAATTTCCGCAGATCCTGCCACGCCTCGGCCATCTCTACGGCGTTGTCGATATTGCGGTGCACGCTGGCGAGGTCAGGTCGGCCGCGTACAGCGCTGCTGGTGGCCTTCAGCACTACACTCCAGCCCAGCCGATCAGCAGCCGCAACAGCCTCAGCCAAGCTGGAGACGGCGAACTGCCGCACCAGGTCGATCCCGTAGGTACGCAGTAGCTCAGCCGTTTCGATCTCGGTCAGCTCACGACCAGCCGGCTGCTCGGCAAGGATGCGGTTCAGGAGCAGCTTGGCCGCTTGGGTGTCCACTTCCACCATCGGCACTGCGCCGAGGTCCCGGTCGCGCCACAGGGCGTAGCTTGTCAGGGCTGACAGCGCCTGAATGGCATCGACCGATCCGTCAAACCTGGGCAGCGTCCCCGGTGTATCCGCCTCACCGCTGCTCATCATCGGCGCATGGAAGTCCAAGAACACTCCAACCAGCGGCTTCGCGGCTTCGGCAGCAGTGTTCTCAAGAGCCAGAATGATGTCCTCGGTGCCCTTGTCGAAGGCATTCACCGCCGCGCACACCACTGAGTCGTAGCGCTGGTCAGCGAGGGCCCCACGCGCGGCCCGTGCAAACGCCTCCGGGTCCGCGTCCGCTCCGAGCAGCTCTGGCTCTGGGTCACGAATCAGTCCGACCGAGTCCATCTTCTGCAGCATCTGGTGGGCCAGCGGCAATGAATTGGTGATGATCCGGACCCGCGGGCCTGACGGCAACGGCTGCCGTGACGCGATCTTGGCGATGTCGATCATGTCGCTGCGGCCGGGAACGACCATGATCCCAGCCTGCCGGAAGAGGGCATCGACTGCCTCGTTCGGGGCATGACCAAGCCCACCTCGTACACCAGCATGATCAGCTCGGCGGGTCCGGCCCGGCGCGAACACCACGACCGGCTTTTTCCGTGCCAGCCGTTGGGTGATTCGCGAGAACTTCCTCGGGTTGCCGATCGAGTCCAACGTGAGCAGGCAGACGCGGGTGGCGTCGTCGTCCTCCCAGAACTGCATTACGTCGTTGGCAGTCACGTCGGCATAGTCACCCGTGCTGATGAACGAGGACAGACCCAGGTCTTGCCGTACCGCGTGGTTGAGCAACGCCACACCAACAGCCGCCGACTGGCAAAACAACCCGACTCCCCCCGGCCGCGGCATCGGTCCAGGTGTGGCGTTCAGTTGGACAGTGGGAAGCGTGTTGATCACGCCCAGCGCATCTGGGCCAAGTGCCCGCACTCCGTACGCCCGAGCCAGATTGATGATCTTGAGGTTGTCCCCGGCGGCGTAGTCAGTCCCCGTCAGGACCACCATGCCGTGAGCGCCCTTGTGGGCCGCGTCGATCACGACTGCACCCAGCTGATTGGTTGCGATTGAAACGATCGCCAGGTCCAACCCACCCGCCACGGCGGCGATCGAAGCAGCGCATGCCACGCCGGCTACCGGGGCACCATCGACGCTTACGGCCACCACCTCGCCGCCAAAGCCGCCGCGGAGTATCGAATTGATCAATTCCTGCACTCGATCGCCTTGTCCGTAGACCACGATCCGCCGCGGACTGAGCAGCCGCCGGACCGAGGCGCTTTCTGCGCGATGCTCCCGGCGCTCCATGACGCCGACCGAGGTGTCGGTGGGCAAGATCGGGAACTCGACAGCAAGGACGCCATCTTCCATGTCCTTGGACACGCGGTAGCCCGCGTCGGCAAACACCTTGGCCATCCGTCGGTTCTCCGGCAACACCTCCGCCACGAAGCGGGTGATCCCACGCTCCCGAGCGGCTTGGGCCAGATGCTCCAGCAGCAGCTGGGCGATGCCGCGACCCTGGTGGGCGTCCTCGATCAAGAAGGACACTTCTGCATGATCATTCTCGGTACGGTCGTAGCGCCCGACCGCGATCATGTCCTCACCGAGGGTGATGATGAACGCCACCCTGTCCACGTAATCGACCTCGGTGAAGAGCTTGACGTCCCGATTACTCAGCCGCGGATACGCGGCGAAGAAGCGGAGGTACTTCGACTCCGGCGAGACCCGTTCGTAGAAGGCGACGAGCCTGTCCGCATCGGACGGCCGGATCGGGCGCAGATGCGCAACGCCGCCGTCGGCCAGCAGCACGTCGGCTTCCCACTCTCGTGGGTATCCGGGCGGGTCGACGGCCTGGCTCACGGACACGGCCAAAGCTTAAGTCTTAGATGTTGCTGTCCGGTTTCGAGGGCGGCGACCAAGCCTGTCGTATTCAGGCGGTGTATCCGAGGAATAGTGTTCAGGCCATGGCCGACTTCGTCGCTGCAATCGACCAGGGTACGACGAGCACTCGCTGCATGATCTTCGACCACTCAGGCCGCGAGGTCGGCAAGTCCCAGCTCGAGCACAAGCAGATCATGCCGAGGGCAGGATGGGTGGAGCACGATCCGCTGGAAATCTGGCAGCGCACCCAAGAGGTCGTCCAGCACGCCTTGGCCAAGCGCAGCCTTGGCGCCACCGACCTGGTCGGGCTCGGGATCACCAACCAGCGTGAGACGACGGTCGTCTGGGATCCCGTAACAGGCGAGCCGTACGGAAATGCCATCGTCTGGCAGGACACCCGCACCGACAAGATCGCCGCCGCACTTGATCGTGACGGCCGGGGCGATGTCATCCGGCATCGGGCGGGGCTGCCGCCGGCTACCTACTTTTCCGGCGGCAAGTTGCAATGGATTTTGGAGAACGTCGACGGTGTACGTGAGGCCGCCGAACGAGGCCGCGCTTTCTTTGGCACGACGGACAGTTGGCTGTTGTGGAATCTGACTGGCGGGGTTGACGGCGGTCAGCACATCACTGACGTCACCAATGCCAGCCGCACCATGTTGATGGATCTGGAAACCCTCGACTGGGACCCGGAGCTGTTGAGTTTCTTCGGAATACCGCGGGCAATGCTGCCGAGCATCGTGCCGTCTTCACACGCTGCGGCATACCAGCGCACCCGAGCCGACGGTCCGTTCGGCGGCGAGGTAGCGATTGGGGGTGATCTGGGCGACCAACAGGCAGCTATGGTCGGCCAAGTCTGCCTGAGGGCCGGTGACGCCAAGAACACCTACGGCACCGGCAACTTCTTGCTGCTCAACACCGGCGAGCAGCTGTGTCGCTCGAGCAACGGCCTTCTCAGCACCGTCTGTTATCAGTTCGGGGACTCCTCGCCGGTCTACGCCCTCGAGGGCTCGATCGCGGTGACCGGTTCCGCCGTGCAATGGCTCCGCGACCAGCTCCAGATCATTCGGGAAGCCGCGGAGGTCGAGACGCTGGCGAGCCAGGTCGACAGTGCAGACCACATCTACTTTGTTCCTGCGTTCTCCGGGCTCTTCGCACCTTATTGGCGCTCCGATGCCCGTGGGGTGATCGTGGGCCTGTCCCGCTTCCACACTCGCGCGCACATCGCCCGGGCAACGCTGGAAGCGATCTGCTACCAGAGTCGCGATGTGGTCGAGGCGATGGAGAAGGACGCGAGCGTCCAACTCGATGAACTGAAGGTTGACGGCGGCGTCACCGCGAACACACTCTGTATGCAGATCCAGGCAGACACGCTCGGCGTCGAGGTGAGCAAGCCCGTCGTGCCGGAGACGACGGCGCTGGGTGCCGCATATGCCGCCGGTGTGGCGACAGGCTTCTGGGCATCGCCGGACGAGCTTCGGGAGAACTGGCTGGAGGACAAGCGCTGGCTCCCGCAGATCAGCGAGGATGAGCGGGCCGCCGGTTATGAGGGGTGGAAGAAGGCCGTAGAACGGACGCTGGACTGGGTTGAGGTCGAGTAGGCATCGCAGCGACGACAACAGGAGTGGTGGAGATGGTAACAGTGGCTCAGCCGAGGACCCGGGATCGTGTAGCGCCGGATTCTGACCGTAATCTCGCGCTGATCGAGGGTCGCCACGACCCGGAACGGTCCTTCCTGGTCAACCCCTGAAGACGCCGAATGTTCACCACCGCCTCCTCACTTGGTCTCGCCGCCAGAGCAGATGCCCTCGACCGGCTGGAGAATGATGAAGATCTGGACATTCTCGTTATTGGAGCCGGCGTCACGGGCTGCGGCTGCGCGCTCGATGCTGTAACCCGCGGCCTGCGCGTCGGGCTGGTCGAGGCCCGTGATTTCGCGGCCGGAACCTCGAGTCGGTCCAGCAAGCTGTTTCACGGTGGGCTCCGCTATCTCGAGCAGCTCAACTTCGCCTTGGTTTTCGAGGCTCTCAGGGAGCGCTCGCTGGCCCTCAACAAGCTGGCCCCACATCTGGCCAAGCCGGTACCGTTTCTGTACCCGCTGACGCGGCCGGTGATCGACCGCGGCTATGGAGGCCTCGGCATCGGGGTCTACGACGTACTCGGCGCCGGACGCGGCGTCCCGCACCACATGCGTCACCTGAGCCGCAAGCGCACGTTCGAGTCCTTTCCCTCCGCGAGTCGGGAGACGGTGATCGGCTCGATCCGGTTCTACGAAGGCCAGGTTGACGACGCCAGGCACACCATGATGATCGGTCGCACCGCGGCCCACTATGGCGCGGCGGTCGCCACCAGCACGCGCGTGGTCGGCTTTCTGCGCGAGGCGGACCGAGTCGCCGGCGTCATGGTTCGTGATCTTGAGTCCGGCCGCGAGTTCACCATCCGAGCGAAGCAGACGATCAATGCCGCGGGAGTCTGGATCGACGAGCTCCAGGAGATGCTGGGCGGTCGTGGACAGTTCCGAGTCCGCGCCTCCAAAGGTGTCCATCTCGTGGTGCCGCGGAACCGCATCAACTCCATGTCTGGGCTGATCACCCGCACCGAGAAGAGCCTGCTGTTCATCATTCCCTGGGGCAGCCACTGGATCATCGGTACGACCGACACGGACTGGGAGCTCGACAAGGCCCACCCCGCAGCAAGTGTGGCCGACATCGACTACCTGCTGCGACACGCCAACACACTGCTGGCCGACCCCCT
>DASUYM010000200.1:0-8537 GCA_036377435.1 Propionibacteriaceae bacterium | reverse complement strand
GGCACGCGCGCCAGTGTATGCCTGCTGCCGGGCCGTGAGCGTCGGTAATCGCGCGCCGCCGTGCTGAGGCAGGCTGGCGCGCCGCTGTCCTGGACGAACGAGCGAGCAGACAGGTCTTTCGTCTGCGAGCGAGCGAGGAAGGCAGCGGCTAGCGAGCGCCAGCCTTAGCGAAGCGGAGCGAGCAATGTATAGGGAGTGAGGGGACATGCCTTTCGTCCCCGAACGACGACGAAGTAGGCGGACTACAGAGCGCGATCCGCCGCGACCAGGATTGCGCGCCGCTGTCCTGGACGAGCGAGCGAGCAGACACGCTCTTCGTCTGCGAGCGAGCGAGGAAGGCAGCGGCTTCCCGGCGCAATCCTTAGCGAGCGGAGCGAGCAATCAGGCACGAGCGAGCAATTAGACACGCCGTCTCGCGATGGCCACGCCCACCAAGGAGAGTGCACCGCCGGCAACCGCGAGCATCGGCGGCACCTCGCCGAGGAAGAGCCACCCGAGCAGGATGGTGATCGGTGGCACCGCGAAGGTTGTGATACCCAGCTTTCCGGCTGAGGTGTGGCTGAGCGCGTACGCCCAGGTCGAGAAGGCCAGCGCAGTCGGCAAGAGCCCGAGGTAGACGACTCCCAGGATCTGCAGAGCCGGTGCGACCGATAGGTCACGGCCCAGAGACGCAGCTAATGGCAGGCAAGCGACCGTCCCAATGAGGCAGGCAAGCCAGGTCATCTGCAAGGCTGGGATGCGGCGCAGCACGATCTTCTGCGCAACCATCGCGATCGAGTAAACGGTGGCGCTCAGCAGCACCAGGAGGACGCCGGCGAGGTCGGCCTGCCCGGTGCTGGTGGCAAAGCCGATGAGCAAGGTGCCCGCGAACGCGACCAGGCCGCCAATGACGAGCATCCGCGGAAAGCCCTCGCCGAGGAGGAAGCCAGCGAGTATGCCGATGAGGACCGGCGCGAGCTGGATGAGCATGGCAGCAGTGCCAGCGTCGACAGTCTGTTCGCCAGCATTGAGGGCGACGCTGTAGACCGCGAACCAGGCGACTCCCACCAGCGCGGTGAGCGCCCATTCTGTAGCGGTCATACGGATGAGTTTGCGGCCGATCATCATGGCGCTGAGAGCGAGGCTCGCCACGAGCAGCCGGCCGAGGGCGAGGGCGCCTGGACTGATGTCGTGCGCCGCGTACCGGATCACAACGAAGGCTGAGGCCCAGGCGAAGACAGTAATGGTGACAGCGAGAACAGTCCGCCAGTCCGAATCTGGTCCGGTGATGCTGGTCTGCCGGATCTGGTCCACGGTGCTGGTCACCGGTCAAGGATGGCTGGACGTACTGTTAAGCACAAGCGATTTCCCATTCGCAATACTGTGTAGGATTCGTGAATGTTGCATCTTGAGCGTCTTCAGGCTCTGCATGCCGTTTCGACTTTTGGCTCGGTAACGGGCGCCGCCGCGGCGCTGCGTTTGACGCCGTCGGCCGTGTCACAGCAGCTCGGCAAGTTGCAGCGCGATGTGGGGCAACGGCTGATCGAACCACACGGCCGCGGGGTACGACTCACGCCCGCAGGGGTTCTGCTGGCGAGGCGGGCGCACGCAATCCTGTCGGAGGTCGAGAGCGCGGAGAGTGAGCTCGACCGAGAACGCGAGCGCGTCGTCGGTGATCTGGAGATCGCCGGATTCGCCACCGCCGCACGGGCCATACTGCCCCGGACCGTAGCCCGGCTTCGCAAGGAACATGAGCGGTTGCGGCTTCGGGTCTCGGAGCGGCAGCCGGATGAGGCAATCCGCTTGGTCGTCGCAGGACATCTCGACATTGCTCTGGTCAACGACTGGATGAATGCGCCACTGGTACTGCCGGATGGCGTCGAGCGCCTGCTGATCATGAATGACCCCGTTGATCTTGCAGTTGCTGCTGATCATCCCCTCGCACAACGGCCGAGCGTCGAGCTCACCGAACTCTGTACCGAGCCGTGGATCACCTGGCCCTATGGAGCGATCTGCCACGAATGGCTGACCCAGACCCTGCGGCAACACGGGCTGACTCCCGAGGTGACCCATACCGCAGAGGAGCACCAAACCCAACTCGCGATGGTCGCCGCCGGCCTGGGTATTGCCGTCATGCCAAGGCTCGGACGGGGATCGATCGACGGCGTCTCTATCGTCTCGCTCAAGCCGGCATTTTCCCGCCAGATCTACGCCATCTGGCGGACCCTGGCGTCCGAGCGGCCAGCGATCGCAGTCACCGTTTCGGCGATCCGTGACGTGGCTGCCGACTTGTCAGCGTCGCCGGCGGCCATAGCGCACTGAGACGCTAACAAGTCGGTAAGAGATGGGAAGCCACACCTTAGGCTGAGGCACATGCCGGACTGGTTGCCTGAAAATCTCGCCGAACTAGTGCTGTTTAAGCCGATCCGCATCGTGCTATTGATCATTGCGGCGTTTGTGCTGCGGCGCGTGCTCCATCGCTTCATCACTCGTTCAGTGCGACGGGCGATCGACCGACCCTTGAGCGCACGCAATGAGGTGACCCAGAGGCTTATCCAAGCCACCACAGTGTCAGCAGAGCGACGGAAGCAGCGTCTCTCGGCGCTCGGCTCACTGGCTCAGAGCACGGTGACATTCGTGATCTTCGCCGTTGTCGTCCTGATGATCTTGGCCGAACTGGGCTACAACATCACCACGATCCTGGCGGGCACGACGGTCATCGCCGTCACTGTCGCCTTCGGCCTCCAGAGCATTGTGAAGGACCTCGTCTCGGGCATATTCATGCTGATCGAGGACCAGCTCGGCGTAGGCGACTATGTGGACTTGGATATGGCCTCTGGCGTGGTCGAGGCCATCGGGTTGCGGGTCACGGAATTGCGAGGTAAAGACGGCACAGTCTGGTACGTCCGAAACGGCGAAGTCCTCCGCATTGGCAACTTCAGCCAAGGCGGCCCCGGGGAGCCGCCCGCCGCAGCGGAACCGACTCCGGAACCCGAACGATCTTCGTGACTTACTCGGCGAGTGACGCCTCGAGTGTGATGGTCGTACCGGTGATGACCTTGGAGACGGGGCAGTTCTCCCTGGCGTCCTCGGCTGCTGCCTGGAACTGCTCTGCGGTAATGCCTGGCACCACGCCAGTCACGGTCAGCTTGATGCCGGTGATGTTTGGAGGATCGAAGGTGACATCGGCGCGCGTGTCGAGCGAGGTGGGCGGAGTGCCGCCCTGGGCAAGGACATTTGACAGTTGCATGTTGAAGCAGGTGGAGTGGGCGGCGGCGATCAACTCCTCGGGGCTCGTATGGTGGCTCGGTTCCTCGGCGCGTGTCGCCCAGGTGACCTCGAAGTGGCCGAGGCCGGACGACACAAGCTCGACCTCACCCTGGCCCTCGAAGAGTGATCCTTCCCAGTGCGCTTCTGCGGTCCGAACTGTAGCCATGGTTTGACTCCTCCCGATGGGTATGTCGTACGGCGTCTCATCCTGCCAGCCGGTCGGTCGAGTGATGGAGAATGGTCCAGATGTCCGAGCAAGTACCTCTGCAGACCTTCTATGACGCGGTCGGCGGCCACGAGACGTTCGTGGCACTCGTCAAGCGGTTCTACGAAGGGGTTGCATCCGACCCACCGCTACGCGCCTTGTATCCCGAGCCGGATCTTGCTTCGGCCGAAGAACGGCTTCGGATGTTCCTGGAACAGTACTGGGGAGGTCCGACGACCTACGGCGAGCAGCGTGGACATCCGCGGTTGCGGATGCGCCACGCTCCCTTCGCGGTCACACCGGCGATGCGGGACCGCTGGTTGAAGCACATGCGGGATGCGATCGACTCCATCGAGCTGACACCGCAGCAGGAGCATGAGTTGTGGACATACATGGAGCGGGCCGCGTACTCGATGGTGAACACCTTTGACGAGCAGCCAGGAACGATGCCAGGACTACGGCTCTAGTGCCCTAGTCCACCTGTCTCACCGGTCCTCACAAAGACGTTCCTGCGGCAACGCCAGTTCAGACCTGCGCCACTCTCCACCTGCCCAATGCCGACCGCTGATCGGCGGTCAAAGACGACTCACCGACCACAACCGTCCGCGCAGTCGCGTACACCATCCTCGATCTCGGATCGCGGATTTCTGCGGTGAGGGTGAATGAGCGGTTGCCGATTGCCGATACCGCGGTGTCTACCTCGTACGGCTCGATCCTGAAATCGACCGGCTTCAGGTACTCAACATCCTGTCGTACGACCATCCAGACCGCCTCGGGCTCCCAGCCAACAGTGCTGGCCACGAGGCTAATCCTGGCCTCTTGGATGAAGTCGTAATACTTCACATTGTTCGCGTGGCCGTAGGAGTCCACGTCGGACCAGCGCACTGTCAGCCGATAACGATGATGATCTGCAGGAATGGGCACCTTCGGTAGTGGACGCAGCGGCTCCGCTGGGGCAAGGGCTTGGCCAAGCGAGTCCCGCTCCTCTGGCGTAAGGCGCCGCAATATGTTGCTGGCTAGGTCAAATGGCACTACCCCGGTCCGGGCGCGAGCCGCCAGGTCGTCACCGTCATATACGTCGTACCCGATGGAGAATCGGCTACCGCCGATGGCGTCCACCCACAGATTGGTCGTCAAGGGTCGGTCACTAAAAGTGACGGGCTTGACGTACTCCAACCGGTGATTTACCACCAGCACACCGGAGTCGAGCAGATGATGTAGCGCCGGGGACGCGGAAAGCAGGAAGGCGACCCGAGCCTCCTGCAGGTAATCCAGGTAGGCCGCGTTGTTGATATGACCCTGGGCATCCATGTCGCCCCAGCGCATCGGACAACTATGGGTGTACGGGCTCACGGTCGTTGATCCTGTCAGAAGACCGATGCTGTCAACCCCACCATCACGTAGGGTCTCTCCATGAGAGTCGCAATTGTCACCGGCGCGGCGCGCGGGATTGGTGCCGCAATCGCCCATCGGCTCGCCGCCGACGGCATGTCCATTGGTCTTGTTGATCTTGACGAGCAGGGCAGCGCACGCACTGCCAAGGAGATCACTGAAAACGGCGGCCGTGCGTTCCCCATTGGTGCAGATGTGACGGATGAAAGGGCCGCCACTGATGCAGTACAGCAAACCGCTGCCGAGCTTGGACCCGTCACCGTGTTGATCAACAGCGCCGGCATCATTCGGGATAACTTGATCTTCAAGATGAGCACGGCTGACTGGGATGCCGTCATGGATGTTCACCTACGCGGTGCTTTCTTGATGACTCGGGCAGCCCAGACGCACATGACGCCGGCAAAGTGGGGTCGCATCATCAACATTTCCTCGACCTCCGCACTGGGCAACCGAGGTCAGGCCAATTACGCCACAGCGAAAGCCGGCTTGATCGGCTTCACCAAGACCCTCGCTCTGGAGCTGGGCAAGTTTGGCGTGACGGCAAACGCGATCGCGCCAGGCTTCGTCGAGACCGACATGACGCAGGCAACCGCCGCGCGCCAGGGTATCGATTACGAGGACTGGAAACTGACGGTCGCCCGGGACATCCCTGTAGGGCGTATCGGGCAGCCAGAAGACATCGCCGCTGTCGCGAGCTTCCTGTGCCGGGATGAAGCCGGCTACGTCTCCGGCCAAGTCATCTACGTCAATGGCGGCGCCAAAAGCTGACTTGTCAGAAGCTAGGTCGGTTATAGCTCAACTGGATTCTGACAAGTCGGCATCTAGTGCTCGGCGCTAGTGCCCTGCGCCAGGAAACTAGTCGGAGTCGTACATGCTGTTCAGTACGTCGGCGTACTTCTGCTCCACGATCTTGCGGCGGACTTTCAGGCTCGGCGTGACCTCACCCTCATCGACGGTGAGCTCGCTGGGCAGGATCTCAAACCTCTTGATCGTCTCCCAGCGCTCGAGCTGCTGATTGGCCTGTGCGACGAACCCATCGATCAGGTCATGGACCTCCTGGGAGCGGGCCAGGTCTTCCACCGACGAATAGCTCAGGCCCTGCTCTTTGGCCCAGCCTTCGATCGCCTCCGGATCGAGTGTCATCAACGCCGCGACGTAGTTGCGGCCGTCGCCGTGCACCAGGACCTGGCTGATATACGGGCAGGCAACCTTCAACACGTTCTCTACCTTCTGCGGAGCCACATACTTGCCGCCGGAGGTCTTGATCAGGTCCTTTTTCCGGTCAGTGATCCGCAAATACCCCTGTTCGTCGAGCTCGCCAATGTCCCCGGTCGCGAGCCAGCCGTCCTTGATCGCCTCCGCGGTTGCCTCTGGCATATTGTGGTAGCCGCGCATGACGCCTGGGCCCTTGATCAAAATCTCACCATCGTCGGCGATCTTGATCTGTGAACCTGGAACTGGGGGGCCAACGGTACCGAAACGAGTGGCACGCGGGTTGTTTACGCAAGTCGGAACGCAGCTCTCAGTAAGTCCGTAACCCTCCAGCACGAGCAGCCCAGCAGCGTGGAACCATTCCTGCACCTCCCGACTCAGCGCGGCGGAGCCAGACACGAAGAACTTGATCTTGCCACCCATCCTGGCTTTGATCTTGCTGAACACGAGCCGGTCCGCCAGTGCGTACTGGATGCCAAGGAGCCCGGACGGTTCCTCTCCCGCCAGCCGCATCGGTGATACCTTGCGGCCGACCCCGAAGGCCCAGTCGAAGATCTTGGCCTTGACCCCGTGCGAGGCAGTCATCATCACTCTGGCTCGCACTTTCTCGAAGATCCGCGGCGCGCCGCACATGAAGGTCGGCTGAACTACGCCCAGGTTCTCCACGATCTTGTCCTGCCGGCCGTCCACCGCGGTCGTGAAACCGATGTAAAGCTGGATGGCAACCAGGGCCTTGCCGAAAACATGGCTGAGCGGCAGCCACAAATATTGGAGGTCGTCGGCGCTAATGATGTCGTACGCCTCCACGGCGGCGCCCTCGTAGGTCCAGCAGTCTTGCACAAGACGTACGCCTTTGGGTCGGCCTGTGGTTCCGGAGGTGTAGATCAGCGTCGCGAGGTCTTCCGGCCCGATCGCTGCGATCACGTCTTCGACCGCCGTCGGATTGGCATCAAGATCATCGCGGCCTAGCTTCTCCAGATCGGCCCAGCCAATCACCTTGGGATGATCAACCTTGCCGTCCAGCTGCACGATCGTGATCAACTGCGGCAGCTCATCGAGATGATCAAGGACTTTGCTGACCTGAAGATCGTCCTCGGCGAAGACCACTTTTGATTGGGAGTCGGCAAGGACGTAGCCCACATCCTCATGCTGTGTCGACGGGTAGATCGTCGTCGTGGCGCCCGCGGCGCACATGATCGCAAGATCTGCCAGGATCCACTCCATCCGGGTGTTGGACGCGATGGCCACGCGGTCCTCAGGCTCGATTCCCAGCGCAAGTAAGCCAGCCGCCAACTGGAAGGCCTTGTCCCGAATCTGCGACCAGCTCAGCGAAACCCAGCGGTCATCCTCTATGTAGCGGAATGCTTCCTTTGAGGGCGATTTCTCGACCCGGCGCAGCAGCATGGCGCCCACCGAAGCCGGCCGCGCCAGCAATGTTGTCTCGGTCACATCCGAAGAGTAGCCAACCCTGATCCACTTGCGAGGGCTGCACCAGCCATACTCGGGCAATTCCTCATTTTGCTGGCATTCCTCCAGCAAGCACGTGACGAGGTCGGTGATGTCGGTCACCGATTCTGCGTGGCAGACCTCGCTGATCTGCTCGACGCACCAGAGGATCCGTACTCCGAGACCCTGTGGGCTGGGTGACGTCGGCTCTCTGTGAGCTTTGGTGGTCCGGGCAGCTCTGGGGCGGAGTCCGTTGTCGAGAACCAGCCATGCCCCATCCTCGCTGGAACCCGATCATTCGGGCCCCTCAGATGTCTTGCCGAGCCACGAGAGTCTGCTGCGTTCCCACTGAGTGACAGAGACCGGCGGGCTTGACGCACAACGATTTTGCCTACGAGGTCCAGCCAAGATCGCCGTCGCCTTCGGGCACAAGATGCTGACATGAAGTTCGACGAGACATGCTAATAGATGTGCAGCTTGTCCAGGAGCGCCAACGGGTCATCGAGAGACTCGAACAGGTCCTTGTTGTGCTTGATCATCTTGCTGCGCATATAGACGCGAAGCCACTGCTTGTACATGTACAGCTCATAGCGATCGAGCATGTCTCTTAGCGGCAGGTCAGGCTGAGCGATGAGTCCCACTAGGTGCATCGCACACTCGAAACCAAGCGAAATCGACTGAAAGTACGGTGAGCCAATGGCCGAGTCGCCGGCGAGGAACACTGACGAACTGGCAAACGGGTGATCGCGGTGCGTCGCGGTGTGCCAATGCCGGCTGGTCGCGTTGCGACCCTATACAGATCAACAGTCGTCGACGCTCATAGATGAGCTGGACCGCGCTTGGGAAGCAACGCGCCCCGGCTATCGATCGGACTACGCGACCAGCGCGCCGGTTTCGACCTAATGGGACTGCAGCAGCTGCTTCTAGGGGCATGCTGTTGTCCGAGCTGGCTGCCGGTCAGCACTCCGTTTTGCCCGGCCTTGTTGAGGTCTATGACAAGATCGTGCGCCCGGCAGGTGGTGAGGAGGCCGGT
>DASUYM010000199.1:0-2149 GCA_036377435.1 Propionibacteriaceae bacterium | reverse complement strand
TAGGGCCGAAGTGCAGTCCTAAGCGCCTTCCGACCGCCGCTTTGGACGGGAAGCGGCAGTCTCTCTCGGCGTCTTGTCAGCCCAGGATGTTGACCGCCCGGGCCACGACGAGCCCGACAGTAACGATGGCAGCGGTCCCTTGGATGCCCATGAACAGCTTTGCCGCCTGGGTCAGCGGCATCGTGTCGGTCGGGCTGAAGGCGGTGGCGTTGGTCAGGGACGTATAGAGGTAGTCGAGGAACGACGGCTGCCATTCCTTGCCCCGCGGCGTCAGGTCGGGGTTGTCCATTTGGGGAAACTGGAAGTCCGGCCACTGCTTTGCCTTCGCGTAGCGATTCAGCGGGCCGCCGCGGTCGAGATCCCAATAAACGACCGAGAACAGCAGGACGTTGGTGGCCCAGAGCACCACCCCTGAGCCAATCAGCGCATGTCCGCCGACCTTCCCTCCCGCGATCAGGTAGTGCACGAGTAGTCCGAGCGAGACCAGGTAGGCCAGGGTGACGAGGCCCAGGATCGTCCAGAGCAGGCCGCGATCATGCCGCCGGATGCCCGAGGCACGCTGGGGCGCGACCACGACCAACGTGAGGAGCAGCAGTCCCTCGACTGCTGGAATCAGCCACTTCGGACCGACGACGAGCTTGTCAGCGAGCGTCAAATGGAGCGCGATCGCGATGGCCACGGCAAGCTGTGCCGGCCAGAGGGGATCTCCTTCCTCTAGCCGCCTGTTCAAATGCCGCAGCTCGAGCTGCAGGTGCCGGGGGTGAGACTCCGGCTCGGCGCGCGCGCCCCGGGCGGTTCGATCGGCCATCGGCGTAGCCGAGGCTAGAGTCGGGTGAGGACAGCTCAGGGAGCCGGACGACGCAGCCCCTACTGGGACAGGGGGCCTTTTCGGAGACTGCCGGGCTTAGGAGCGGCCCCTTACTTGTCGCAGGGCCGTCAGGTGCGAGCAGAGAAGATGCATACCGCACCGACCACTTCGACCTGTGCGCTGTCGAGCCGCTGGTCGAGTTGCGTCTTAAGGCCGTCGAGGTCGTCGTCGCGGTTGGCGAATGTGCCGTCGCGGTTGAGCCGTTCCATCACCCACCGCGACCACGCGGTGTGCCGCACGCCACCGCTCAGAACCGTGCTGCCGAATACGACGCCGCCCGGCGCAAGCACCGTCTTAGCGTGGTCGAAGACGACGCTCTTGGTTGCGATGTTGCCGGGCAGGCAGTGCAGCAGCCAGTTCAAGCCGACGGACTCAAACGAGCCTGCCGGCAACCCGAACGGCTCAAGCGCGTTCGCTTGATGCGTCTTGGGCCGGTAACGGTGAAGGCGCTTGGCTGCGACCTGGAGAGGGGCGGGGTTCAGATCCATCAGCGTGATGTCTGGGGACTGCGTCGGGTAGCGGCACTTGTCGAGCAAGTAGCCGGTTCCGACGCCGATGTCGAGATGCCGGGCAGAGACGTGCTCGTCGTAGAGCCGAACGAGACGCCGCGGAGGACATCGCCACGCGAGGTGCCCGTTGAACCGCAGAACAACCGTGTCGTAGACCCTCAGGAAGCCGGCTGTATAGCGCCGTTGTCCGGCATACGCGGGGTCGTCGGGCGAGATAGCGGTCGTGATTGGGGCGACCATAGCGTCCACGCGAACCCTCGATCAAGCGCTGCTTCCGCATTCACGATGCATCCTCGAGTGCAGCGGGAATGATCTGGGCAAGCTGGCGCCAGTGCCCGATCAGTCGCTCTCCGTCGACGAAGAAGGTGGGCGTGCCATGTGCCCCGGCCGCCTCGCCACTGGCGATGTCCACCTCGACGCGCGGGCGATAGGTGCGGTCCCTGAGCACCGACTCGGCCTCCGAGCCGCCAAGCTCCAGGCTGCTCGCCGCCTCGAGCAGGCCCTCCATCGAGAACCGCTCGCGGCCGGCCAGGAGCAGCGAGTGCGCCAGCCAGAACTTCCCGTCTGTCGCGGCGAGTTCTGAGAGCTCGGCGGCGAAGTCGGCCCCGAGATGAAGCTCGGGATCCGGGAAATGACGCCAGACGAGCCTCAGGCTGTCGAAGCGCCGAAGGAGGGACTCGACCGGCAGCTTTGCAGCGAAGCAGTGTGGGCAGCCGAAGTCCCCGTACTCGACCAGCGTGAGCCGTGGCTCCTCTGCACCTAGTACGTGATC
>DASUYM010000198.1:0-13813 GCA_036377435.1 Propionibacteriaceae bacterium | reverse complement strand
CGGTGAACAAGCCCGCAACGCCGAGCTTGTTGTCAACGCTGGGGGCGGCATCTTGCTGGCCGACAGCGACTGTACGTCCGCCTGGGTGGCTGAGGAGATTCCGGCTCTGTTTGCGCACCCGGACAGGCTGGCAGGAATGAGAAACGCGCTTGCCGGCGTTGCTCGCCTCGATGCAGCTAACGTGTTGGCGTCGCAAGTTCTGGAGGTGATCCGCTGATGGGTCTGATCACTCCTGTCGAGCTGCCAAGCCTGGACGAGCTGGGAGCGGTGCACTTCATCGCCATTGGCGGCTCTGGGATGAACGGGATCGCCGCGATGATGTTGGCTCAGGGCATCCGGGTGAGCGGCAGCGATCGGCAGGACTCGAAGTACCTGCGGTCACTGGAAGCGAAAGGCGCCCGCGTGTACGTCGGGCACCGCGCCGAGCAGCTGGGCGATGCGACCACGGTCGTGGTGTCATCGGCCATTCGGGAGGACAACTCCGAGCTGGCGGAGGCCCGGCGCCTCGGCCTGCGGGTGCTCCATCGCAGTGCTGCGCTGGGTGTGCTGATGCTTGGCCGCCGCGGCATTGCAGTCGCGGGAACCCACGGCAAGACCACAACGACGGCGATGATCGCCCATGTGCTGAGCGGCTGCGGATTCGATCCCTCCTTCGTGATCGGTGGTGCGCTCACCGGCACGGACACGGGCGGGCATCTCGGCGGCGGCGACGTCATGATCGTCGAGGCCGATGAGAGTGATGGTTCCTTCCTGCAATACCCGCGCGAGGTGGCCGTGGTGACCAACATCGATCCTGATCACCTCAGTAACTGGGGCAGTGCGGAAAACTACGCCGACGGTTTCCTGCGCTTCGCAGCCGCAGCTTCGGTACGGCTGCTGGTCACCAGTGCCGACGATCCGGGAGCTGTCGCGTTGACCGAACGAGTACGGCAGCAGATGGCAGCCGGCGCGCCGGCGCCTGAGATCGTGACCTTCGGCGCGTCCGAGGAGGCCGACGTGCAAATCATCGGCACCCGCCTCGCCGGCACCGGGTCAGCCTTCATGCTTGGCTGGGCGGGCCACGTCGGCCCGGTTGAGCTGTCAGTGCCGGGCCACTACAACGTGCTGAACGCAGCGGCGGCGTACGCGGTGGCCATCTGGCTCGGCGCAGACGAGGCCGACGTACGGCGGGAGCTGACCACGTACCAGGGCACCTACCGGCGGTTCCAGCTGATCGGGGCTCCTAACAACATCCGGGTGTATGACGACTACGCCCATCACCCCACCGAGGTACTGAACACGTTGATCGCTGCTCGCACCGGTGTCGGAGACGGCCGCGTCGTGGTCTGCTTCCAACCTCACCTTTACACCCGCACTCGAGACTTCTGGCGCGAGCTCGCACACGCCTTGGAGCAGGCCGATGAGGCGATCGTGATGGATGTCTGCGGCGACCGCGAGGATCCCATTCCCGGAATCGACGGAGCCATGGTGGCCGATGCGGTCACGCCTGGCACCGCGCACGTGACCTATCAGCCTGTCTGGGATGAGGCGGCGCCAACGGTGGCCAGGATCGCTCGTCCCGGAGACCTGGTGATCACAGTCGGCTGTGGCGACGTCACCAAGGTGGCCCCGAAGATCGTGGACGAAATTCAGCGCCTGACCGAGGCGGTGCGATGACCGCGAAGGCTACGGTTCGCCGACGCCCCAGTAAGAAGGCGCAGCCTCGCAGTACCCGTAGGGGCCGGAATGCTCGCCGGTCGGGGGGCCGTAAGGTCTTGGCTTTCACCAGCATTGCGCTGGTGTTGGCGCTCATTGGAGTCAGCGTGTGGAGCGTCTACTTCTCCACAGCGCTGGTCACCAAGCGAGTGAGTGTGATCGGTACCCATGATCTGACGCCGATGCAGGTCAGCTTTGCCGCGCAGGTTCCGCTCGGCGTGCCACTCGCTCGTCAGGATCTGGACGCGATTGCTGAGCGCACGACCACTCTGCCGCCCGTCGAGTCCGCGGCCGTCACACGCGACTGGCCGGGCACAATTAGGATTACCGTCGTCGAACGTAGGCCGGTACTCGCGATCCGGCAGCCGGACGGCTACGTCGTGGTCGACAAGTCAGGCGTCGGCTATGAGACAAAGCCGGCGATGCCGCCCGCGGTTTTGCTCGCCGAGGTCTACCCCGGAGATGCACCGCTGCTCAGCGAGGTAGCCATCGTTGCGACCACGCTGCCGAAAAAGCTTCGCGGAATGGTCGATCGGATTACGGCCAGCAATCGCGACAGCATCGTGCTGATCCTGGACTCCGGGCGGACGGTGACCTGGGGAAGCTCGTCAGATTCGGGGCTGAAGGCCCAGGTCGCTACGGCGCTGCTCAAGCGGAAGCCGAAATCCTCCATCGACGTTTCGAGCCCGCACAATCCTGCTGTTGGTTAGTTCCTCGGTGGCTATGCGCCGCTCTCGAGGGGCGCCGACGTTGACTAGTTGTACAGGTCGCGCGGTCGCCTCTTCTGGTCAATCCGTGGCCGGCGAGCCTGGTTCGCCTCGCGGATGACCGCCCAGGCGTCCGCCACTGGTCCCACGTGCCCGAGCTTGTCGGGGTTGATCACCGAGCGGATCGTCTGGATCCGTCCGTCGAGTACGTCAAGCGTCCAGG
This sequence comes from Propionibacteriaceae bacterium, assembly GCA_036377435.1. Taxonomy (GTDB): domain Bacteria; phylum Actinomycetota; class Actinomycetes; order Propionibacteriales; family Propionibacteriaceae; genus Microlunatus. The sequence continues at coordinate 11,188 of DASUYM010000198.1, read as the reverse complement.
TATTGAGCACCTTGTTGTCCCGATCGCGGAAGATCGCGCCCGGATGGCCGTTCACCTCATGTGGCTCCAACGTCCCGCCGATCCGGAAGAACCAGGGGAAGGTCGAGGCAAGCACTCGGGCCACATTCTCGGCGCCGATGATGATGCCCCTGCCCCACTCTGGGCCCTTGCCGCCGCTGTCCCCGACCATCTGAACGTCAGCGGCGAGCAGTTCCCGCAGCCCTTCGACGTCGCCTTCCCGGAGCACATACAAGAAGTGCGCCGCGAGCTCCTCCCGCTCCGTGCGGTCCACCTGGAACCGAGGGCGTCCGTCCTCCATGTGGCGCCGCGCCCGCACCGCGAGCTGGCGGCACGCCGCCTCCGACCTGCCCACCGCCGACGCAACCTCGGGGAAGCTGAACCCGAACACCTCCCGCAGCACGAAAACCGCCCGCTCGAGCGGGCTGAGCCGCTCGAGCAGCAATAGGGCCGCCATCGACACCGAGTCGGCCAACTCCGCCGACCGCGCGGGATCCTCATAGGGGTCGGTGACCAGGGGCTCGGGGAGCCACTGCCCGACGTACTCCTCCCGCCGGACGCGGGCCGAGCGCAGCACGTCGATCGAGATCCGGGTCACCACGGCCGACAGGAAGGCCTTGGTCGACGTGGGTTGTGTCGGAGAGGCCTCGTAGCGCAGCCAGGTCTCCTGGACCGCGTCCTCGGCTTCGCTCACGCTGCCGAGGATCCGGTAGGCGATCGCGAACAGCAACGGCCGCAGCCCCTCGAATTCCTCGGCCCGCGTCATGCCAGCTCTTCCTTGAAGCCCACGCGCCACGAGGGGTAGCGCAGCTCCCAGCCGAGGTCTCGCTTGGCCTTGGCGTTGGAGAAGCCGCGCCCCTCGGTCATCATCGTCACCGCCTGTTCCCCGGCCAGCACCCGGGCCAGCCACTTGGGGACCCGCATCGGTGGCTTTGCGCCCGCGCACTCTGCCAGATAAGGCAGCCACTCGCTGGCCGGGGCCGGTTCGTCGTCGACGATGTTGAACACGCCCCTCGCCTTTTGCTCCACGGCCAGGACGGTAGCGCTGGCCGCGTCGTCGAGATGCACCCACGAGCAGTAGCCGGTGCCGGCACCGACGAGCACGAACTGCCGCTTGCGCACGAGCTGTACCTGGTCGTCGATGGCGCCCGGCCCGTATAGCCCGCCGTATCGCAGGGCCGCGCCACCAGCCTTGATGACCACGTCCTCGACGTGGCGGATCGCCTCCGCCCCCTTACGCATTATCGTTCCTGTCTCCGGGTCCGGCGGGTCCTCCTCGGTCTTCACCCAACCGCTCTTGCGGATTCCGTTCCAGCCGGCGTAGCTCTGCGCGACGAAATGGGATACGCCGGTCGCCTCGGCGGCAGCCAGCAGGTGGTCCGTCCCCTCGGTGCGCAGCCGGTTCGAGGTGGCGAACCAGCGGTCCGGGTGCTTTATATCGGGCCTGCCGGCGTGCGCCATGGAAATTGCGGTCATCTGGTGCACGATCGCGTCTGGCCGGGCCTTGGCCACCGCCTCACCGACGGACGCCGCGTCCAGCCTGTCCATCACGACCGCCTCGGCCCCCAGCTGCTCCAGTAAGCCAAACTTGGCCGGGCTCGTCGTCGTAGCCGTCACCTGGTGGCCACGGGCCACGAGCTGCGGCACCAGCCGCCGCCCCACGACCCCGGTCCCGCCTGCCACGAACACTCGCACAACCATCACCTTCCTGATTCGAGAATCTGTCTCTGAGACCTGAGACGAGACAGCCCGGTCGTCCGTGACATGGGAGGGAAGACAGTTGGGAGTAGATCAATTGCGGCTGTTGGTCAATGCGCCCGCCGTCCCATTGAGTGGTCAGCTGGCTGTGTCCACGCCTGACCTCGAGGATCCGCCTGTCCGGCTCATCGCAGTTCTGATCGCTCGCGCGCCGACGCCCGGAGTTTCAACGTGAACTTGAGCTATAGCAATTCGATTATGATTGCTGATCTGGCGTGTCACAGCGGTATCGCCTGAGGCCATCTCGTAGCCTCATTTGAAACCGCGCCGCTTCCCACCGTGGCAACTTAATTGTTGACTTCAGGTTGAGACTTGGTGCGCTACCCGTCCGCAGACATGAAGGAAGAGGCGGAATCGTGGTTTCTGCATCACAGAACTACTTGGCGATCATCAAGGTCGTCGGCGTCGGCGGCGGCGGCGTCAATGCCGTCAACCGGATGATCGAAGCCGGGCTTCGCGGGGTCGAGTTCATTGCAGTGAACACTGATGCCCAGGCGTTGCTGATGAGCGATGCCGACGTCAAGCTGGACATCGGCCGCGACCTCACACGAGGTCTTGGGGCCGGCGCGGATCCGGACAAAGGCCGCCAAGCGGCCGAGGATCACGCGCAAGACATCGAGGATGCGCTCAAGGGCGCCGACATGGTTTTCGTGACGGCTGGCGAGGGCGGCGGTACCGGCACCGGCGGGGCACCAGTGGTTGCTCGTATCGCCCGCGCGCTCGGCGCCCTCACGATCGGCGTGGTCACCCGACCGTTCTCCTTCGAGGGAAAGCGTCGCGCTGTCCAGGCCGAGCAGGGGATTGTCAACCTCCGCGAAGAGGTCGACACCTTGATCGTGATTCCCAACGACAAGCTGCTTCAGATGATTGATCACCAGATCGCCATTCTCGACGCGTTCAAGCAAGCGGACCAAGTGCTGATGCAGGGCGTCTCTGGGATCACCGATCTGATCACGACCCCAGGCCTGATCAATCTCGACTTTGCAGATGTGAAGTCCATCATGTCGAACGCTGGCTCAGCGCTGATGGGCATTGGATCGGCGCGGGGCGAGGACCGGGCCCGTGCGGCCGCAGAGATGGCTGTGTCGTCACCATTGCTGGAGGCCAGTATCGAAGGCGCCCATGGTGTCCTACTCTCCATTGCCGGTGGCTCGGACCTGGGTCTGTTCGAGGTCTCGGCAGCCGCCAACTTGATCCAGGGGGCCGCGCATGAAGAGGCGAACATCATTTTCGGAACCGTCATCGATGACGCTCTCGGTGATGAGGTCAAGGTGACCGTAATTGCTGCCGGCTTTGAGGGCGGCCAGCCACCGCGCCGCCAGCCAGGAATCAGTCGGGCTGCCGACTTGCGTAGCAACCATGCGCGCTCGACTCCGGCACCTCCCGAGCTGGCGCCCGTGGGCGTGGCGTCGAACAACTCGCTCAACCATGCGACGCCCGCTGAGAGTCCCCCGCCGCCTCCGGCTCCCGCCCCAGCACCATTTGCCCCGACTCCGGTGACAGTACCGAGAAGTCCCGTGTTCGACGATGATCTCGACATCCCTGACTTCCTGAAGTAACGCGTGTCGGGCCTGATCACCAAGATGCCGGACGGTAATCTCGGCACCAGACGACGCGCTGACTGCGGCGCAGGTGTGTCACAGATTCGAGGCGGATGAGATGGCGGAACGACTGAAGCGCGCAGCAGCCTGGCTGGGCCTCGTCACCGACGATCGGTACGCGGATTATGACGATGTCGCCGACTTTGAAGACTTGACCGAGGACAGTGCAGATGAGCCGCTCGGCACACCAGACAAGCCGGCAACGGTGACCCCGCTCGAAAGCCGGCGTCCGGTCCCGGTGGCAGCGGCCGCCGGGCCGACTCTTGCTCCTCACCCACGGACGGCCGATATGTCCCGGATCATGACTGTTCATCCCCGCACGTATAACGAAGCGCGCATCGTCGGCGAGCACTTCCGCGACGGCGTGCCGGTCATCATGAATCTGTCCGATATGGAGGATGTCGACGCCAAGCGGCTGGTTGACTTCGCGGCTGGTCTCATCTTTGGTCTGCGTGGCAGTATCGAACGCGTCACCAGCAAGGTGTTCCTGCTCTCGCCGCACGACGTCACTGTGGCGGCGGAAGACAAGGAGCGGATTGCGGGCGGGTTCTTCAACCAGAGCTAGCTGAGAACTCCGCCGGACTGCTCTGTGCGCCTAGGCTGGTGTCACGCCTAGTACACCAATGCAATAGAGACAGGCTTCAACTGTGGTTGTCGTGGGACTCATCATCAACTGGATCCTGTGGATCTTTCTGCTGATCCTGTTCGCGCGCATGATCTTGTCCTGGGTCCCGGTGCTCGTCCGTGACTGGGAACCAAGAGGACCCATGCTGGTCTTCGCTGAGATCATCTACTCGATTACCGACCCGCCGCTCCGCCTGCTCCGCAAGGTGCTTAAGCCGGTCAGAGTGGGGAACATGATGCTCGATTTGGCTTTCATCGGCCTGGCCATCCTGGTCAGTATCTTGATGCAAGTCAACCGCAGCGTGTTCTTCTGAATTCGTCCGGAACCCGGCGCTAGTGAGTTCGTTGACTCGGCTGTACACCAACACCAAATTGGGTACGGTAGGGCCGGTGAGGTCGCGGCCCCACCCAAAAGTCCCAGCTAGATACCGAGGTGCACGATGACGCTTACGCTCGACGACGTTCGCAACAAGCGGTTCCGGATGGCCCGCAAGTCTGGCTACGAGGTCTTGGAAGTTGACGAGTTCGTCGACGAGGTCGAGGAAAGCTTCGCGCAGCTCCTCGAGGAAAACCAGAACCTGAAGAAGCAGGTCGAGGCCCTCAAGGCCGCCCCGCCGCCGGCTGCTCCGGCTCCTCACACGATGGCTCCGCCCCCAACAGTTCAGCCACCTGCACCTCGGCAGCCTGCGCCCGCACAGCCTCCGATGTCCGGCACGATTGTGGTGACGACCGGAAAGGAAGCCAGCGCGGCCGTTGTCCGCCTCGTGGAGATGTCGACCGAACAGGCCGAGCGCCTCGTAGAGGAGGCAACCGAGGACGCCAACCGGATCCGCGAGGAAGCCAACCGGACCGCGCACCAGCTCACCACCGATGCTCGAACCCGAGCCGAGCGAGTCGAGTCGGAGGCTCGGGTCAATGCGGAGCGGCTCCAAGCGGATGCGCTCAGTCGAGCCGAGAAGCTCGATCGGGAGATTGAAGGTCGGCGCGGCGAGATGTTCGGTGACCTGGAGAGGCAGCGGGACGACCTCACGGCAGCAGTGACAGCGCTTCGCAACTTCGAAACGGCGTACCGCACGAACCTCGCCACCCATTTGCGCAAGCAGATTGAGTCACTGGAGTCCGGCCGAGTCGAGCCGATCGATGTGCCGGACGTGGCACGTTCAGCCGAGAACAACTCAAATGGGACTGCTGGTCAGCAGGGCGGAATCGATCAGCCTCAGCGCGAAGATGCTCCAAGCTTCAGCGGAGGTGGTTCCAGCAACACCCCTCGTCTCGACGCTCTTCTGGGGGACCAGCGCTGAGCCAGTTGCAGCATTGATCAACGCCACAGGGCCCGCTACGGCGGGCCCTGTGGCGTTGGGATCGAGTGACGACGACGGCGGCGGGCCTCAGAGCGCGATGCGCGAGCAGCTCAGAAACACAGCTGCGAGCGTCGGGAATCGCGCGCCGCCGGGCGGAGGAGGAGTGAGCGGAGGCATTCTTTCCTCTGTGAGCGACGACGACGGCGGCGGGCCTCAGAGCGCGATGCGCGAGCAGCTCAGAAACACTGCACGGTTGGAAATTCAGGGAGAAATCAGCGCGGGTCGTTGAAGAAAGTGCTTTTGCGGCCTACTGTCTCTCCGTCACTTACCCCTTCGAGCCGTGTACCAAGAAATGGGGAGCCCATGACCACCGCTGAATCCAGTGCCGCGGCTACCCCTGCAGCCGAGAACGGCGGTCGCACCACCTCGAGTCGGAAGGCCTCAACCAAGGCCGCACCGACGGTGCATGCGGTACCAGTCGAACATCAAGACAAGCCTGCGAAGCCGATCAATCCCAAGTCGTTGCCGGTCCGCCCCGGCGAGGATCCCTGGACGAAGGCTGAGCTCAATGAGGTCAAGCAGACGCTGACCGACGACATCGCCCGGTTCGAAAGCCAGATCGAGATCTCCACTGCTGAACTCGTGGGACTGCTCCGTGACGGCAGTGAGGGCGCCGGACGGGATCCAGCTGACGTGGGTTCGGCAAATTTCGAGCGCGATGCCGAGATGTCACTGGCCAACAATGCCCGGGAAATGCTGGAGCAGTCCCGCCTCGCGTTGCGGCATATCGAACTCGGCACCTACGGCAGCTGTGACAACTGCGGGCAGCCGATCGGCAAAGGCCGGCTGCAGGCATTCCCGCGTGCCACCTTGTGTGTCACGTGCAAACAGCGCGAGGAACGGCGATAAGCCCAGTCGGAGGCGCTCGCCCGATCGAGCGACGACGATGGCGCCTTCTGGTCGCTGTCGTCGCCGTGGCCGGGCTGACAGCTGATCTCGTCACCAAGATCATCGCGGTGACTCAGCTCGAGCCGCTTGCCCCGGTTCGGCTGCTGGGTGGCCTACTCACACTGCGGCTCATCCGGAATCCCGGCGCTGCCTTCAGCCAGGGGCAGCGCTTCACCTACGTGTTCGCTATCGCGGCGATAGCGGTGTTGTGCTTCGTGATCATCAAGTTGGTGCCGCGGATCGGCCACCCAGCCTGGGCCGTGGCCATCGGGCTGTTGTGCGCTGGTGTCGCGGGGAACCTGACAGACCGACTATTCCGTCCCCCAGGGGTACTCCGCGGGCACGTGATCGACTTTCTCGAGTTGCCTTACTGGCCGATCTTCAACATCGCCGACATGTGCATCACAGCAGCCGCCATCATGATCATGTTCTTGTCGGTGGTGAGAGGAATCGCCATCACTGGGCAGCGCCACGTGCGGCCTGGACGTCGTGGTGCTGGGGACGACGATGATCATGATCGGAGCCCGATCGCTCGTGGCTGAGCGCAAGGTACTGCTGATCCCGGAAGGATTGAACGGCGAGCGGGTTGACGCCGCCGTAGCACGCATGCTGGGACTGCCCCGGAGTCGCGTTGTGGACTTGATCGGGGAAGGGCACGTGCTGCTGGACGGCGCCTCGATCAACAAGGCGGATCGGGTCAGCGTCGGGTCGATGCTCGAGGTGGAGCTCGCCGATCGGCCGCGGCTGGCGACTGTGCGACCGGAACAAGTCGAAGGCGTTGTCATCGTGTATGACGACGACGACATCGTGGTGATCGACAAGCCGGTCGGCGTGGCGGCGCATCCGAGCCTCGGCTGGAGCGGCCCGGACGTTCTCAGCCACCTTGCCGGTGCCGGCTTCCGGATCTCGACATCCGGCGTTTCGGAGCGACGCGGCATCGTGCAGCGGCTGGACGTGGGCACGTCCGGGCTGATGGTGGTCGCCAAGAGCGAGCTGGCGTACACGATCTTGAAACGAGCATTCCGGTCGCGGAGCGTCGACAAGATCTACCACGCGCTGGTGCAAGGCCATCCAGATCCGTTCACCGGCACCATCGAGGCTCCAATCGGGCGGCACCCGGGTGCGGATTACAAGATGGCGGTCATGCATGGCGGCCGGCACAGTGTGACCCACTACGCAACCCTGGAAGCCTTCGTCGCCGCGACCTTGCTTGAGATCAGGTTGGAAACCGGCCGGACCCATCAGATCCGTGTTCACATGGCGGCGATCCGGCATCCCTGCGTCGGCGATCCGGTTTATGGGGCGGACCCGATCCTCGCTGCCAAGCTTGGTCTGGAACGGCAGTGGCTGCACGCGGTCCGTCTCGGTTTCGTGCATCCGACTTCTGGCGAACTGATGCAGTTCGAATCTGCCTATCCGCCTGATCTTCAGCACGCGTTGGAGGTGGTCAGCGTGTGGTAGGACCAGTGCTGTTTGGTCTCCCGCCTGCGGCGCAACTTCGCTAGGGTCAACTGCGTGCGTAAAGCCAAGATTGTGTGCACGCTCGGGCCAGCCTCCTCGACCCCTGAGCGTTTGGCGGAGCTGGTCGCCGCAGGAATGGATGTCGCCCGGCTCAACATGAGCCATGGCGACTATGCGGACCACTTGAGGAACCTGCATAGCGTCCGGGAAGCGGCAGAAAACGCCGGGCGCCCAGTCGGTGTACTGGCTGACCTTCAGGGCCCAAAGATCCGACTCGGCCGGTTCGCCAATGGCAAGGAGAAGCTACACGCCGGCGCTGTGTTCGCGATCACCATCGAGGACATCGAGGGTACGGTCGAGCGGTGCTCCACGACATACAAGGGTCTGCCCGGAGACGTCCAGCCCGGCGACTTGATCTTGATCGACGACGGTCGGATCGCGCTGCGCGCAACTGAGGTCACCGACACCGATGTGATCACTGAAGTGATCGTCGGTGGAGCAGTCAGCAACAACAAGGGAATCAACCTTCCCGGAGTCGGTGTCAGCGTCCCAGCGATGAGTGAGAAAGACACCGAAGACCTGCGCTGGGCTCTTCGCAACGGCGTCGACATGGTGGCCCTGTCGTTCGTCCGCTCCGCCGATGACATCAAGCTGGTCCACGAGATCATGGACCAGGAAGGTCGCCGGATTCCGGTGATCGCCAAGATGGAAAAGCCTCAAGCGGTTGAGAACCTGAACGAGATCATCGATGCCTTCGACGCATTCATGGTTGCGCGCGGCGATCTTGGTGTGGAGCTGCCGCTGGAGGAGGTGCCGCTGGTTCAGAAGAAGATCGTCACAGCCGCGCGGCGTTGGGCGAAGCCAGTGATCGTGGCGACTCAGATGCTGGAGTCCATGATCTCCTCGCCTCGTCCCACGCGTGCTGAAGCGTCCGATGTTGCGAATGCGATCCTCGATGGCGCGGACGCCGTGATGCTGTCGGGAGAAACCAGCGTTGGTGAGTACCCAGTCCTGACGGTCGAGACGATGGCACGAATAGTGGAGAACACCGAGGCTCATGGCATGGACCAGATGCAGGGAATCGACTGGGATCCGCATACCACCAGCGGTGTGATCACCAAGGCAGCCGAAGAGGTCGCCCAACGAATCGATGCCAAGTTCTTGGTGACGTTTACGACCTCTGGTGACTCGGCTCGCCGCTTGACCCGACTTCGCTCAACCATCCCTGTACTGGCATTCACCCCATCTGAGCAAACGCGCGCAGCACTGACCTTGAACTGGGGCGTCGAGACGTTCCTGGTCCCCATGGTCGGCCACACTGACGAGATGATCCTCGAGGTCGACAAGGCCCTCACTGATAGCGGGCGCATTGCCGAGGGCGAGCGTGTCGTCATTGTGGCCGGGTCACCGCCCGGCGTCGCCGGCCACACCAACATGATTCGCGTACGCCGCATCGGCGCACCCCTGTAGCGGATCTTGGCCATGTGAGTGGGCCGCAAGGACATAGGCCTTCGACTCCCCTCCCGGCAGAGGCTCAAAAGCGGGTGTCTTGTGGAGTCCCCGGCGGCTCGGCAAACCTAAAATGCTCGAAACCTGAGGGTCACAGAGCCGACCCGCCCCGCAGGCGTAACCGTTTGCCGAGACGCCGGGGACTCCACTAGACACCCGCCAGTGGGAATGTGCCGGAGAGGGGAGTCGAACCCCTATGTCCTTTCGGACAGACGGGTTTGAGCCGTCCGCGTATACCATTCCGCCACCCCGGCCTGGGGCTCATGATCAACCAGCCGGCGACCCGCCGGCGGGCCCGATCATTCTGCCACAGCCGCTGGTCGACTAGTCGATCCAATGCGGCACGCGTGCAACAAGCATCTGGCTAAAGTGTCCACGTGACTGTAGAGGACAACCAGATCCGGGACGGCACCAAGACGCGAGTCGTCGTCGCCGAGGACGAGGTGCTGATCCGCCTGGATCTGGTAGAGATGCTCACCGAGGAGGGCTATGACATAGTCGGCCAGGCCGGTGACGGAGAAGCCGCAGTCGCGCTGACCACCGATCTCAGGCCTGATCTAGTTGTGATGGACGTCAAAATGCCCAAGCTCGACGGGATCAGTGCGGCCGAACAGATCGCGAGTGAGCGCATAGCACCCGTCGTCATGCTCACAGCATTCAGCCAGCGGGAGCTTGTCGATCGCGCGAGCCAGGCAGGTGCCATGGCGTACGTCGTCAAGCCATTCAGCAAGGCCGACCTCATCCCCGCGATTGAGATTGCACGAGCCCGGTTCTCCGAGATTCAAGCGGTGGAAGCGGAGGTCAGCGACCTCACCGAGCGGCTGGAATCACGCAAAGCGGTGGAGCGCGCTAAGAGCTTGCTGCAAAGCGGTCTGGGGCTGAGCGAACCAGAGGCGTTTCGGTGGATTCAGAAGACTGCCATGGATTTGCGCAAGTCGATGCGCGAAGTAGCGGAAGGAGTCATCGAGCACGGCTCAGCAGCAAAGAAAAAATAGAGTATTCGCATCTATGTGCTCTCAATCGTGTAACGAACATGCTACAGACCGCAAAGTTGACGCCATTACACAGCTTCGGTCGTAGGTTCGACAATGCTCGCGAGGTTTTCGCTTCCGCGCCGCCTCGCAAACCGAATCAACAGGAGGAAATGTGCGCAAGCAAAAGCTCGCTCTTGCAGGGGTAACCCTGCTCGCCGCGTCGCTCGCGATGACGGCATGTGGCACCCGTGCTGAACAGGCCCCGGGCGGCGAGGCCGGAGCGGCCAAGGTTGCCAAGATTGGCGTGATCGCACCCTTGTCGGGTGACCTGTCGGCTCTGGGCGCCGGCATCAAGAACTCGGTCGACCTGGCCATCAAGCAGGCCAACGAGAAGCAGACCATACCGGGATGGACGCTGGAGCTAGACGCGCAGGATGACCAGGCCACTCCTGACGTTGGCAAGAACGCAGCCACCAAACTGGCCGGTGACGACGAGGTGATCGCGGTCGTCGGTACCCTCAACTCCTCGGTCTCCCAGTCGGTGCAGCCGGTTCTCTCCGGCGCGCAGATCACCCAGGTGTCACCGGCCAACACCAACCCGACCCTGACCAAGGGCGCGGATCTGGCCAACCCGAAGCGCCCGTACCCGGGCTACTTCCGCACCTGCACGACGGATTCCGTCCAGGGTCCGTTTGCGGCGAAGTATCTGCTCGATGAGGGCATCAAGAAGGTCGCGACCATCCATGACAAGAAGGCCTACGGTCAGGGCCTGGTCGCCGCCTTCACCAACGCCTACAAGAGTGGCGGCGGCGAGATCGTTGGCGCTGAGACCATCAACCCCGAAGATAAGGACTTCTCGGCGGTGGTCAGCAAGGTCAAGAGTGCCAACCCCGAGGCGGTCTACTACGGCGGCGAGTATCCGCAGGCAGGTCCGCTGAGCCAGCAGGCCAAGGCGGCTGGTCTCACAGTCCCCTTGATGGGTGGCGACGGCATA
>DASUYM010000197.1:0-17195 GCA_036377435.1 Propionibacteriaceae bacterium | reverse complement strand
TGATCACGAGGTCGAATACCGTCAGCGTGGGCGCCGGCACCCCGAGCACCTCAACGAAGGCCACAAATCCAACCCGCCCGCGGACCACGGGCCAGCCACGTACGCCCACACAACGGCTTGACACGACCTACCGCCAGCTAGGGCACCGGCCAGCAGACCAAGATCAACACGGAGGTGACGTCCAGGCAGCATGAGAGACGCCGATCCACGGGTGTTGACTGTTCCTAGAGATCAGAAGTGGCTTGCCAAGTAGGCCGAGGTGGTTTCAGCAAGACACTGCCGCGATGGCCGGTTTAGGCTGACTGCTGGCGGGCTCGGGAAGTGGCTTATCCGAAGAGCCGATGTCCGGGGTCAGGTCGGTCACGCTGGATTGCAGAGTCGTCCCCGAGTGCCCTCCCGGGCCCGCCGCTCCAGCAGCAGCCGGTGCAGCCGGTTGAGCGTCTGCGTGCGAGCCCGGCCGAGCTCGTCGCGTCGGTCGGCCAGCATTCCCATTACCACCAGGTCCGGGTCGACCTGGACCTGGAGCAGGTTCGGCGACCGGAGCGCGGCCATCGCGACCGAGTGCGCGTCGACCGGGTCGGTCTTGCGGCCGTTGCCGGTGGCGAACACCCGCACCTGCGACGAGAGTTTCGGGGCACATCGACGACGGTCTCCCGTCGTGCACCAGCCGGTGCGCGATGTGCTTGCCGATGCCGTTGCAGCCCTCGATCGCCCAGACCCGGTCCGGCTACTTTCGGCCGGCGGCCAGCATGTCGGCATAGCCGAGCCTGTTGGTGCCGTACCGGCCCACCTCGCAGAGCTGGGCACGCTGGTCGACGACCTCGATCGTGGCCGAACGCTTGTGTGGGTCCATCCCGATGATCATGCTCATCGGTGCCTCCTCAACGCTGAGCTCAGATGGTTGTCAGCAAGGAGGGCACCGCTACTTCGAGCAGAACAACCCCTTTTGAGCCTCTCCTCGCGCGGTGCCCGGCGAGACCGCATGCCATGAGAGAGCCACACCAATGACACCGGTGGGCAGCCGCAATGTGGGAGCGTCTCGCCGGACACCTGGGACCGAGTCTGGCCAAACCTCGATCCTGCGTGAAGTCTCTAAGTAGCCGATGTGCGGGCGCTGCGTAACGAGTGGCTGCGCCCCCAGAGAGCGAACCCGAGCACCTAGCTCCTTGCGACCTTGTTGATACATTCAATCGGGCCATTGGTGCGTGTCGACCGGGACCGACGGTACGCGGCGGAGTACGACCGCGTCGACCGGGCCGGCTACGCGCAAGGACGCCTGCGGCGGGTCACGCCTTCATTCCAACGGCTCGAAGGCCGAGCCGGTCTTTGTTCGAGGTGAGAAACTGCGAGCGTGGTTCGCACCGGCTGACGGAGAGGATGCCCTGTGGCTCTGGTTACCGAGATGCTTCTGGTGAGCGGCGTGGCGTTGGACCTGGTAGGCGCGGGTGTCCTTTCGCACGCCCACAACGCCGAGTCGATCGTCGAGCTGCGCAAGGACATCGGTGAAGAGGGGGCCGCGGTGGGCGAGCCCGACGAGCTCTCCACCCACGCCCAGCTGTTGGCAGAGAAACGGATCGGCTTTCTACTCTTGACCCTGGGGCTGGTTCTCTACCTGAGCGGAGTCGTCCTGAAGAGCCCCGAGGGCCTGGCGATGATGGGGCTCATCGCGGGGGGTGTCGTGATGGCCGGCCTCGTCATCAGCGTCGTCTTTACCCGGGTGGTTGGCAACCGGATACGCGACCAGGCACGCCGGGCCATGGAGCAGCAAGACCCCGATGCGCTGCCCGAGCAGTAGCACGCGTCCGCCGTTAAATGAAGGCGACGGTGGGGGAAGCTGTTGTGGGGCCGCATTTCAGGACAGCTACAAGGCACCGGCTCGTTCTACACGCAGTGGAAGCCGGCGTCGTCGTCCTGCATGAAGTCATTATCGTTGAACGCAGCGGGTTTGCCGCGAGAGAACGCTCTGGTGAGGCGCTTCCCTTGAGCTCGTAGAGGCCCGAACTACCGGCCGCTCGACACCATTCCCACACGTTTCCGACAAGGTCGTACACCCGTAAGGGCCGCGCAAACACGTTCGCATAGTCAGCGAACCGCCGCCCCAACGGCGCCTTAAACGCTCAGCATGCGATCGAGCCAGCGGATGTCGACGAGTCCTCCGACGGCCTGCCACAGCCATCCGACCTCGAGATCGGTACTGTCCCGGGGAACGATCCCCCGGGGCCAACGTCAACCGCGCTCCAGAATCGCGAAACCGGCCTGCGCCAATCGCGCAGCGGCCACCGCCCCACCGAAGCCGCTACCCAACGACGACGGCGTGGAAATCACCGAGTCGGACAACACTGGCGCGCCGTCTACGAGTGTGAACGAAGTCAAGGCCAAGGGCCAGCAGACTGACCTTGTCCTGCTCGAGACGTACCTTGAATTGGATGCCGGAGCGGTCCAGCTTGTCGGATCTTGGCGATTGCTCCGCGACCTGCGGCGCCGCGAATTGACTCGCGAGCCCAATGCGTGACGCGCTCTCGGACTGACCTCCTCACCGAGTGCCGGCTGCGTAGGCCGCGAGACGATCGGCGAGCATGCGCGGACGGCTCAGCGTGACGTAGTGACCGCCGTCAATCTCGTCGGGCTCGATCCCGAGCCGCTCGCGGGCGTGGCGACGTGCCCACTCGGCGGTGAACATGCGGTCCTCACGGCACAGCAAGTACTTCGTCCGGACCTCCGGCCACGTCGTCAGTGGCCACGGCTGGCGCAGCGCCCGGGAATTCTCGTCCCGTTCTCGCCGTCTCGCCTCGGCAACGAGCTCTGGAGCGATGTCGTGGTAGAAGACGTCCTCGTACCCGCTCTCTCGATAGCCGGTGTTGGTCCACCAGTCCGAAAAGAGCTCGCCGGGTGCGGGGATCATCGCCGCGAGCAGCACCACGAGGTCGACGGGGACGCGGGCACAGACCAGCGGCGCAGTGAAGCCTCCGAGGGAGTGGCCCACGACGACCAGCTCGCTGCGGTAACCGACGGCGTCGACGACGGCGTCGGCGTAATCCCACCAGCCGGCCGACTCGTCGTCGCTGGGCAGATCCACGGCGACCGCCTGATGCCCTCGTTCACGAAGCTCGGGCACCACCAGGTGCCAGTCCCACGCGCTCCCACCGCCGCCGTGGATCAGCGCGAACGTCGCCACGATCCGCGAGAGATCAGGCCAGCGCTGCCGCGACGGACTCGCGGAGCCGCGTGTGCAGCTCGCGATGCCGGCGACGGTCTGCGCGGAGCTCCACAACCCGCAGTCCGCCTCCCGCACCAGCGCGGCGTCGAGCTTGTCCAGCTCGGCCAGGACCCACGGAGAGATATTGACGCCGCACATGGAATGGTCCTCGATGGCGATCTAGGGCGCCAGGTTCGTGACCGCACTCCCCCTCGCAAGGTCGACGGGCAGTGAGACGTGTTCGTGCGCAATCAGCCACCCGTTATCCGACCGTTGAAAGCTGGAGGTCGCGCGTACCCAAAATCCAACCTCGTGTCCGTTCTTCCGGGTTCCGCTTGCTCTGATGAGCATGGATGCTACCGCGACGTCCCCGCTCGTCACGATGGTCAAGTCGTGGACTTCCTGGCCGATGGAGCCCTTAAAGCCATCGAACCAGTGCGAAAACCTCTCCCGGAGCGCGGCTGAACCGACGTATTGCAGCGGCGGCACGATGTCGAAGTAGATGATGTCGGGAGAGTAGAAGGACATCAGTCGATCGAGGTTTCCTGTCGATATCGCCTCGGATCTACTGTCTAGAAACTCTCTGATCTCGGACTGGTTCAAAGTCATGTTGCGTCCTCGATGACGTCGGGTTCTTGGATTAGCAAGTGCCAAGGGAACAAATCACGTCCGCACCGCCTGGCCGTTCGCCCCACGGCAAAACCCATTAGAAGCGGATGTATTGCTCCATGGCGCCACTACAAGGATGCTCTGTCGGGTGCGCCTCGAAGGCTGGAACCGCTCCCCGGACGGCTTCGGAGCACGGTTCGACCTCACTGCCGCCCCAATGTTGGCTACGTACCTGGTTTCGAACGCCGTTAGTCGATGTCGATCAGCGCCCACTGGTAGAAGCGCTGTCCCTTGGCGCCGGGCCCTGCCGAGGCGAGTTGCCAGGCTCGTTTGCGCAGGCCTGGGGGCGATCTGCTCGACGCGGCGGACGCTGATGCCCAGGGTGACGCGGTGGCTGGAGGCGACGGCGGCCCAGACCTTGGGCAGGTAGAGCTGCGCGGCAACTCGGCCAGCAATCCCACCAGCCGCGCCGACCCGCCGCCGCGGCTCCAGCCGCGTGAACCGGCAGGCGACACGGCCGATCAGATCCTCGAACATCAACCGCCACCGGTCAGGGTCTTGGCTGGCCTCCACGGCCACCGCACGATCTTCGCTTATCGTCACATACAACGATGATCACGCGGTTGCCTCCTGCCATGGCGTCAGGGAGCCACGTCTCCAGGACAGGCCGCGGCCCGGCCTACGCCGCGCAGAACTCGTTGCCTTCAGGGTCCTGCATGATCCACCAGTGCCCGGCGGGTCCCTTGTCGACCTCGCGGACGCGGGTTCCTCCCAGCTCTTCCAGCCGGGCCACCAGCTTGTCGAGGCCGCCGGGCTCACTGTGGACGTCGATGTGCAGGCGGTTCTTGCCGGACTTGCTCTCGGGCACGTCCTGGAACAGCAGTCGCCGGCCGCGGCCGACGCCGCTGGTCTGGTCGAACGAGTCCTCGGGGTGGCGTATCGCGGCGTAGCCGCGGAAGGTCTTGCGGCCGCGATGCTCGACGACCGCCTCCTCGCCGATGCTGCCGGCGGCCAGAAGTTGTTTGATGAGCGCGCTGGGGTCTTCCACCTCGTACTCCAGAGCCGCAGCCCAGAAGTCCGCGAGGGCGGGCGCGTTCGTGCTGTCGATGACTAGCTTCCAACTCAATGCCATGTAACCGGTTGTATTCGTTGCATGGGCTCCGCCGCAACCAAGGGGTTGACGGTGCACTCCCATACCGATGTCGCGTGCCGCGCAGGTGCTCCCACCCATGCGTGGTCGCTGCATGGGCTTCGTCACAACACCGTCGAGCGCGACGTCGATGTCGACCTCGGACGACTGGTCACCGAAGAACCACCAGAGGTCGCCGAGGCTGTCGCCGCCGTCGAGGTTGGTTAGCCCGAGGAGGTCGTACTCGAGCATCAAGAGGTCGTTGCCGCCTCCGGTCCTCACATCGAGCGTGTCTCCGACGTTGCACGCAGGGCAAGGGCTTGGCCAGCCGGGGTCGTCACCGTCACCGGCTTGAACACATCGTGTTCGCGTCTCAATATCCAGCGCTCCCTGCCGTGGCGTCGTGCTGTCGCGGGTGCGGGGTTTCTGATCGAGGGACGCCCTGATCTTGTCTCTCCTTGGTTGCCGTAACTGCTGCAGGGAGCGCTTGGAGTCTGGGATTCAGTGTCAGTCACCCGCGGGTGGCACGAAGTGGACGTAGGTCTTGATCTCCTGGAAGTCTGCGAGACCGCGGGCGCCGCGCAGGCGGCCAAGGCCGCTTTGCTTGTAGCCGCCCTCTTCGAATCCGTTGTTGATCACCATCCACGTGTTGGTCCAAACCGTTCCGGCATTGATCTGGCGGCTCACGCGGCGGGCGCGGTCGACATCGCGGGTGAACACTCCTGCGGCCAAGCCGAACTCGGTCGCATTAGCCCGATGGATGGCGTCTTTCTCGTCGTCGAAGACCTCGAATGTGGCGACCGGCCCGAAAATTTCTTGCTGGATGATCGGTGCGTCGAGGTCCTCGACTTCGATCAGGCTGGGCCGGTAGAAAGCGCCGAAGGCTAACGTCCCATCGCTGACAGGTCCGCCGCGGACAATGACCTTGCCGTAGCTGGCCGAGTCCTCGACAATCCGATCCACACGTGCCACGGCAGCAAAGTCGATCAGGGGTCCCATCTGCGTGTTCGGCTCTTCACCGGGACCGACCACAACATCTGTGAGCCGTTCCCGCAGGTGCTCGCGCACCTGATCAGCGATGCCGCGCTGAACGAGGATGCGAGAGCCCGCCATGCAGTTCTGGCCAGCAAAGGTCGTAACACCGACGGCCAGTATTGGGAATGTGGAGGCGAGCGGCGCGTCGTCGAACACGATCATCGGAGTCTTGCCGCCGAGCTCCAGGTTCATCCGCTTCAGCGTCGGGGCACCAGCTGCGGCGATCTGCCGGCCGACCTCGATGCTGCCGGTGAAGCTGACCATGTCGGCGGATTGGATGAAGAACGGCGCGCCGGCGTTGCCCGACTCGGTGAACATGTTGACAACGCCAGCAGGCAGTGAGGGCGCCTCGGACGCAATCTCGGCAATCAGCGCATTGGTGAGCGCGGTCTGCCCAGGTAGCTTTGCCGCGACGGTATTCCCGGCGGCGAGCGCGGGAGCCAGGGAACGGATGAACAGCGCCACCGGTGCATTCCACGGCACGATGATCGCGACGACGCCGACCGGCTCCGCCAGGCTGCTGAAATACTGACCTGGCGCCACCTCGGAAGCGGTGCCGACATCGGTCAACGCTTGAGCGGCATTGTGACGCAACGTCGCGGCCCGCGCCCCGACCTCGCCGGTCGCTTCCGCCAGGGTTTTCCCGTTCTCTCGCGTCAACATCAGAGCCAGTTCTGGGGCGCGTGCTTCGAATAACTCGGCGAGTTCCAGCAGCACCCGTGAACGCAGCGCGCGGTCGCGCCCCCAGTCGGTGTTCTCGAAGGCACGCCGGGCCGCGTCGACCGCCGCCCGGGCCTCGGCTTCACCACCCGTCAGCGAACCGGCCAAGCAACTCCCCGGTAGCCGGGTTGTACGAGTCGGCGACCAGCTCGGACTCGAGCCAAGCGCCGGCAATCCAATGACGGGCCATCTCAGGCAATTTTCGAGTTCCCCCTCGCTATCGCGTGTGAACCAGTACGACAGGGAGATCGCTACAGTCAAGCTGTGTTAATACAGTAAGACTGTATTATATGAGTGTGAACGCAGTCAAGGGCAGGGGCCAGACTCGTACCCGTCGCGCCGACAAAGCCGAACGGACCCGGCAAGCGATCCTGCAGGCGGCGTCGGAGCTGTTTGCTGCGCAAGGCTTCGCTGCCACGACCATTGGCGCGATCGCGGCCGAGGCAGACGTAGCTGCTGAAACCGTCTACTCCCGATTCAGTAACAAGCTCACGCTGATATCCGAAATTCTCGAGACGGCCATCGTCGGAGACGCCCCGAGGGTCGACGTCCTCGAACTTCCCGAGATCGCGGCAATTCGGGCCATCACCGACCAGCGAACCCAATTGGTCCGGCTGGCTCATCTCTCACGAGGCATCCTGGAGCGCACGGCGCTCGCACATCGCATCCTGCGAAACTCCGGCACCGCCGACCCCGCGCTGGCGGAATTCGTCGCCGCAGATCGTCAACGTCGCCACCGGCACCAGACCGCCTACATTGCCATGCTGCTCGACAACGGACCCCTCCGCGAAGGAATGAGCGCCGCAGACGCCGCGGCCACCTACAGTGCTCTCGCCAATCCCGACACATATGCCGAACTCACCAGCCATCGACGATGGAGCCCAGACCACTACGAGAACTGGCTGAGCGACACCCTGACCCTGCTCTTGCTGCCTCCCCCGCCAGGAACCACAGGGCCCTTCAAGTGACCCAACCCGCCACGGCGCGTCCGAGACGTCGTCGTAGCCAGAAAGCAGCGATTGAGGTGCGGACGGAGCCGCCTCCTGAGGAAGGAGCAGGACGGCCTTGACGCGGCCCGGCCCGGCACGTCGGCTCGACCACCGACCGGTGGCCCCGGCAGCCTCGTACACCCACGCTCTTTGAATCGGTAGCTGGGTCCGTTGATGGCCGACGGTGTGGTGCGCGACTTGCTGGACTGAGCTGACCGCCCCTCAGGGATGATCTTCGGTGACAAAGTCGATCAGCTGCTCGACCACGGTAAGCAACGGGCGTTCCAAGTCGTCCCAGGAGCCCACCCGGTCCAAGATCATCCTCCAAGCTGCAGCCAAGTCGGCCTGATCCCTGTGCGGCAGCCCCAGGGCGGCGCAGATCCCATGCTTCCATTCGACGGTCCGCGGCACGTCCGGCCAGCCGGCCAGTCCGAGCCTGGCTGGCTTCACCGCCTGCCAGATGTCCACGTACGGATGACCCAGCACAAGCACGTGACCACGGCCAGCCCCTCTCCGGACCCGGTCCGCGATGCGCGACTCCTTGCTCCCAGGCACCAGGTGATCGACGAGGACCCCGAGCCGCCGCCCTTCTCCTGGCGCGAAGTCCGCCACGACGCCAGGGAGGTCGTCGATGCCGCCGAGGTACTCGACGACCACCCCAACGTGGCGCAGGTCGTCGCCCCAGATCTTCTCCACCAGCTCGGCGTCGTGGCGACCCTCGACATAGATCCTGCTGGCAAGCGCGGTCTTGGCCCGACCGGCCGGACCGACAACCGAACCCGAGGCAGTCCGAGTGGGCACCGACCGTGCTCGCGGCGGAGCCTTGAGCATGACCGGGCTACCCTCGTACCAGAACCCCGCGCCGAGGGCGAAGGTCCGCTGCTTCCCGTGCCGGTCCTCCAAGACCACCAGACCGCGCTCCCAGCGCAGCACCGCCCCGCAGAATCCTGACGTGGCATCCTCCAACACCAGCCCGACCTCAAGCACGAGGTCGGTGCTCGTCGGTCGGCCCGCGCGCTGCCGGCCGGACGCGAGTACGTCGCGCGAGTACCGGCCCGTCGAGATCACGCCGAAAGCGTAGGGGAACGACGCCCTTGTGCCGGGGATCTCCGCGCCGGCCGGATGTTGTTTGCGCCGCCAGGGATCGGCTCGGTAAGGCTGACCGACCATGGACAGCTCTGCGAGACCCTCCGACCCAACGGACGCCCGTTCGAACCAGCCACGCATCTTGATCTAGCGTGAGACCCATGACCGGGCCAGAAATGCTCGCCCGACGACGATCCTGGCGGCGCTGTGATGACGCCCGGGAAGCGTTACGGCTGTTGCCGCATCGTCGTGGGCGGGCTCGACGGTGATCTTGGGATGACCATGGCCTGGATTCTGCTGGGTGTGGCCGCGGTTTTGATTTTCGGGAATGCGG
This sequence comes from Propionibacteriaceae bacterium, assembly GCA_036377435.1. Classification (GTDB taxonomy): domain Bacteria; phylum Actinomycetota; class Actinomycetes; order Propionibacteriales; family Propionibacteriaceae; genus Microlunatus. The sequence continues at coordinate 8,097 of DASUYM010000197.1, read as the reverse complement.
TGTTTGTGGCCGCGGAGACCGCGCTGGTCACGGTGGATCGTAATCTGGTCGAGTCGCGGGCCCGGGAGGGCAGCGTACGGTTCGGTCAGGTGCGGAGCACCCTGCAGCGGCTGTCGACGTACCTGTCGGGCGCTCAGTTAGGTATCACGGTCACGAGTTTGGCGATAGGCCTGCTGGCGGAGCCGTCGATCGCGACGCTGCTGCGGGGACCCCTGGAAGCTATCGGGCTCAGCGTAGGCGTGACGGAGGTCCTAGCGTTTGCCGCGGCGTTGCTGCTGGCCACTGGTGTGCAGGTGGTGTTCGGCGAGCTGGTGCCGAAGAACATCGCTTTGTCGCGGCCCGTCGGGGCGGCGCTATGGGTGGTGCCACCGCTGCTGGTGTTCACTACGGTGACGCGCCCGCTCATTGCGGTGCTGAACGGCTCGGCGAACCAGCTACTGCGCCTGGTCAAGGTCGAGCCGGTGGAGGAGCTGCGCTCCGCCCGCACCCCTGACGAGTTGGCATCGGTGGTGCGGCGAGCCGGCGTGCAGGGCGCGTTGGGTTCGGAGACAGCGGTGTTGATGGAACGCTCGCTGAGCTTTAGCGCAAAAACCGCGGCGGATGTCATGACACCCCGCACCCGCGTACGGACCGTGTCCGCAGCCGCGCCGGTGGCGACGGTAATCGAGGCCACACGCGAGACGGGTCACTCCCGGTTCCCGGTGATCGGCGACAGCGTTGATGACATCCGCGGTCTCGTGCACGTCAAACAAGCCGTCGCCGTCCCTGAGCCGAATCGCAGCACAACGCGGGTCCGGGACGTGATGGTAGGGCCGGTCCTCGTGCCACCCTCGATGGCTCTGGACCCGCTGCTGCATCTACTGCAAGAACGCAGCCTGCAACTGGCGGTGGTGGTTGATGAGTACGGCGGCACGGCTGGGATCGTCACCTTCGAAGACCTCGTGGAGGAGCTCGTCGGCGATGTTGTCGACGAACACGACTCGCCTGCACCCGGCATCCGGCGCCAACCCGACGGCACCTGGCTGCTGTCCGGGCTGCTACGACCTGATGAGATCCAAGCCGCCATCGGCCTCGAGCTGCCTGCCGGACGTGCCGACTACGAGACGGTGGCCGGGCTCGTTCTGCAGCTGTTGCGCCGAATCCCGGATAGTGGCGATCAGGTCGATGTGCCCGGCGCCACGCTCACCGTGGAACGAATGGACGGCCGGCGAATCGATTGGCTGCGAGTCACCCTGCCCCCGGACAACACCGACGGCACTGCGCCCGACGACCGGGCCACTACCCGAACCGACGACCACGGCGGCAGAGCTTGACGGCCGGGTCGCTGTTGCTCGCGTTCGCGCTCATCGCGGCGAACGGGTTCTTCGTTGGCGCCGAATTCGCAGTCCTCGCAGCCCGCCGCTCCCGGCTCGAACCGCTGCTGCGCACGTCACGCCGGGCTCGGACCGCACTGCGGGCCATCGAGCAGCTGCCCTTGATGATCTCGGCCTGCCAATTCGGCATCACCCTCGCCTCCCTCGGTCTGGGCGCGCTCGCCGAACCCGCCGTCGCGTCCCTGCTAACCAGACCCCTGGCAGCCCTTCATGTCCCGCATGGAGTGGTCCACCCGCTCGCGCTCGGGATCGCGCTCACCTTGGTGTCATGCCTGCACATGCTGCTCGGCGAAATGGTGCCGAAGAACCTTGCCCTCACCGGACCAGAACGCGCCGCAATAATGCTCACGCCAGCCTTGATGGTCTTCGTGCGCATATTCCGGCCGATCATCATCGGCCTGACCGCAGTGGCAACCAGTGTTTTGAAACTGCTGGGCATCAAACCCGTAAGTGAAGTCGGTGACGTCATCGACAGAGACTCCGTAGCTGCGCTGATCGGCGAATCCAGCGATGAAGGCCTCCTCCACGCCAACCAGCATGAGCTGCTATCCGGAGCGCTGGCTTTCGAGGAAACCAAGGCCGAGGTTGTCGGAATGCCGCTGGAAGCTCTGGTCACCCTCGAACCGGACGTCACACCGGCCGATATCGAGCGGCTCGTCACCGCCACCGGCTACTCCCGCTTCCCGGTCCGAGCGGCCGATCACCGATCGACCGGAGCGAACCTCATCGGCTACATCCACCTGGCCGACGTCTTGGAAACCGACCCGACGGCCCGGAACCGGCCGGTGGACCGCCGCTGTATTCGCCCACTAGCTGACATCCCCACCAGCGCCACCCTGCAGACCGCGCTCGCAACCCTGCGCCGCAGCGGCTCGCACCTCGCCCGCCTGATCGACGAGAATGGCCAAACCCGCGGTCTGATTGCACTCGAAGACATCCTCGAACATCTCGTCGGCGAAGTCGCCGACGCCACCCGCCGTCCAGATGTCACCGGATAGCGACAAGATGAAAAGCCCGAATATCCACCAGAACCCGCGACGGCGACGGTCGAATCCCATTCAAACTCCGGCCAGCATCGTTACCTACCGTTCTGATCTGTCTGATCGCCGGGTTGGCCGCGGTGGCCGCCAGGGGACTCGCCGGCCAGGTCCCACAGTCGAGGATGCGGCCGGCGAAAGTGGGATAACAATGAGCATGAGCAGGCGAGACCACAATGAGTAACAGCGCTGCTGTTTCGTGCCCGAACAGGAAGGGATGGTCCCGATGACGACAGGTGAGATGCCGGCCGCGCAGGCAGCCGCAGGGCAGACAGTGATCGAGGAACGGAAGGCGCCGCCCGCTGCGGTTGTGATCTTCGGCGCATCCGGAGATCTGACCGCGCGCAAGCTTGGCCCGGCGGTGGAGAACCTGGCCCGGCACAAGCGGATACCGGCGGAGTTCGGAGTGGTTGGGGTGGCCCGCACCGAGATGGACACCGCTGACTTCCGGTCCCGGATGACTGGTGCGGACGGCTCGGTCATGCCCGCGCTGAACGAGGGCTTCCAGTACGTGGCAGGCGGCTACAACGATCCGGACAGCTACCGCCGGCTGCGGGAGACCATCGAGACGCTCGACATCGAGCGCGGGACCTCCGGGAACCGGCTCTTCTACCTCGCCACGCCGCCGGAGGCGTTCGGCCCAGTGATCGACGGGCTGGCAGGCGCCGGGTTGAACCGTCCCCCCGAAGGTTCGTTCTCCCGGATCGTCATCGAGAAGCCCTATGGGCACGACGAGCGCAGCGCCCAGGCCTTGGACGACCGGGTGCACGCGGCCTTCGACGAGTCACAGGTATTCCGGATCGACCACTACCTGGGCAAGGACACTGTCCAAAATTTGCTGGCGCTACGGTTCGCCAACGCGATCTTCGAGCCGATCTGGAACCGGACGTGGGTCGACCACGTGCAAATCACCGTCGCCGAGACTCTCGGCGTCGGCACTCGCGGCAGCTTCTACGAGCACGCCGGTGCCACTCGCGACATCCTGCAGAACCACGTGCTGCAAGTACTGGCGCTGGCGCTGATGGAGCCGCCCGCCTCGTTCGAGGCCGAGGCGGTCCGTAACGAGAAGGTCAAGCTGCTGCAGTCGATCCGGCTGCCAACCGTGGACGACATCGACCGGATCGCGGTCCGTGGCCAGTACACCCGCGGCGGCACTTCGGAGGAACTCATGCCCGGCTACCGGGACGAGCCGGGCGTCAACCCGCTCAGCCGTACCGAAACGTACGCCGCGCTCCGGTTAGACGTGGACAACTGGCGCTGGGCCGGGGTGCCGTTCTACATCCGCACCGGCAAGCGGCTACCCAAACGAGTTACCGAGGTCGCGCTGCAGTTCCAGCGTCCACCGCATCTGCCGATCCGGCTCGACCAAGCCACCGGGCTCTCCCCTGACGCGCTGATCCTGCGGATCCAACCCGACGAGGGCATCACCCTGCGGTTCGGCGCCAAGGTGCCCGGTCACAGCTTCGTGGTCCGCTCCGCGACGATGGAGTTCAACTACGAGGCAACTTTTGTCGAGGAGTCCCCCGAGGCATACGAGCGGCTCCTGCTCGACGCGCTGATCGGCGACCCGACCCTGTTCATCCGCTCAGACGAGGTCGCCCAGTGCTGGCGCATCATCGATCCCATCATCGGTTACTGGGCCGACGACGCCCGCTCCATCCCGCTCTACGAGGCCGCATCCTGGGGCCCCGCCGAAGCCGGCCGCCTGCTCGAACGCGACGGCCGCGCGTGGCGAAACCCCTAAGACTGAACATCGGGTGACCGAATGAGCACGAACTCGACAGACAGCCTCTCGCCGGACTCAGTGATGGCCGACGCGATCCCACACGAGTTTGGCGGTGCGTGTTACTCGGCCAGATCCGTGCCCAATTGGTGCCCATTAGTCAGGCGCTTCGGTTATCAGCCGGGCGAGTGATGCCCGGGCGTAGGGAGCGCCGGGGAAGCTGATCTTGGTTACGGCCTGCCGCGCGAGGACGGCGAACACGCTTTGGACGACGGCGCGGACGTCGGAGCGCGGTGCGCCTGGGCCGCCTGGGCCGCCTGGGCACAGAATGCATCCATGTACCGGCTGCAATTCGTGGAGTGGCATTCCAGCAACCTGCGTCAGAAACCGTCAGGACGTGCCAGTGCTTGACCCCCTGGCGGGCCGCGTTCGATCCTTTGACTGTGTCCGGGCGACTGCTGATAACCAAGAGCGAAGCCGCCGAGCAGCTCGGTGTTTCACTGCGTACCATCGAGCGCCTGATCGCCGCCGGCCGTCTGCCGCTGGTGCATGTGGAGGATGCCGCCCGCGTGCGCGTGGCCGATCTTGGGGCGTATGTGCAGGGCCTGGATGCCGACAATAAACCCCAGTCATCCGCCGAGTGCAAATGACAACGGCCCGCAGGCCCGTGATAGCAGACCGCCACTGACACCGTGACACCGTCGGTGGCCGGCAGCGTCGTGCATTGACCCGGCGGCAGCCCTAACTCTGAGGAGATCGGCATGAGCGATCCGCATCTGCAAGAGGTTGCGCACTGGCATCCCATCGAGGGCACCCCGGAGAAGAAGCGGGTTGCGATCGGCTGCTCAGTTGGGGCGGTCATCGAGACCTACGACTTCATCGGCTTCGGTACGGCCGCGGCGTTGTACTTCGGCCAGGTTTTCTTCCCGGAGTCCGACCCGCTGTCCGCCACGCTGCTGTCGTTCGCGACGTTGGGCATCGGGTTCCGCGGTGCGGCCGTTGGGCGGGGTTGTGGGCGGCTACCTCGGCGACAAGATCGGCCGCAAGCCTGTGCTGGTCGGCTCGCTGTTGCTGATGGGCGTCGCTACGGTGCTGATCGGGCTGCTACCCACCTACCAGGCGGTCGGCATCTGGGCGCCGATCCTGTTGGTGACCGTGCGAGTGGTGCAGGGCCTGGCGTTCGGCGCGGAGTGGGGCGGCGCGATCCTGATGGTCTTCGAACACGCCCCGTGGCGCAAACGCGGCCTGTACACCGGCATCACCCAGGCCGGTTTCCCGGTCGGGTTGCTGCTGGCCAACCTCGCCTTCTTGGCCAGCGTGCCGCTGGGGGGATCGTGGGCGTGGCGGGTGCCGTTCCTGCTCAGCGCGGTGCTGATCGTCGTCGGCATCCTGATCCGGCTGAAGATCGATGAGTCACCTGAGTTCGAGGAGCTCAAGGAGGAAGGCGATCTCTCCAAGAACCCGCTGCTGGAGGTCGTACGCGACGACTGGCGCAACCTGCTGCGCGCGTTCTGCCTGCGTATCGCGGAGACCGCCGGCTACGCGGTGGCGGTCACCTTCATGCTGTCGTACCTCAGCCTCAACAAGATCGCCGGCAGGCCGGTGACCCTCACCGCACTCCTCATCGCAGCCGCCGTGGGAATCTTCGCCACCGTGGCTTGGGGTGCGCTGACCGACCGGGTCGGCCGGCGTCCGGTGTACCTGTTTGGATGCGCGGTCATGGTGATCTGGGGGATTCCGCTGTTCCTGACGGTCAACACACGCGTGGCTGCCCTGATCGTGCTGGCCTTCATCGTCAGCTACGCCGTCTGCCAGAACTCACTCGCCGGGGTGCAGGGCGCCTGGTTCTCTGAGCTGTTCGACGCCAAGACCCGCACCAGCGGGGCATCGCTGTCTTACCAGTTCTCAGCGGTTGTCTCTGGTTTCACCCCGCTGCTGGCCACCGCCCTCTTCGGCCGTTTCGGCTGGATCGGCCCGGCGCTGCTGTTCAGCTTCTACGGGCTGCTGGGCCTGATCGCGGCCCTGGTAACCAGGGACACTTGGGGACCGGCCGAGCGGGACGAGGTGGCGGAACTGGAACGTGCGGTGCAGCGTGAGCGGGCAGAGGGCAAGGAGATCGTCCCCGAGCATGCCTCTTGGGCGCACCGGCCCGGCCTGACCTCCTAGGAAGGCCCAGTTAGAAAGGCAATGGGATGACATCCACCACCGAGCAGCGCACTGACCGCCTCGCCGCGCTGCGGCACTCGGCATATCGGATCCGGCGCAACGCCTTGGACATGGGCGAGGTGCAGGGCCAGGGCTACATCGGCCAGGCACTGGGGGTCGCCGACGTACTCGCCGTGTCGTACATGGATCAGCTGCGGTACCGCGCCGAGGACCCGCATTGGGAGGGGCGGGACCGGTTCCTGTTGTCCATCGGGCACTACGCCATCGCCTTGTATGCGGCGCTGGCCGAGGCGGGGATCATCCCGGTCGCCGAGTTGCAAACCTACGGCTCCGATGGCAGCCGGCTGCCCATGTCCGGGATGGCGTCTTACACCCCCGGCATGGAGATCTCTGGCGGATCTCTCGGCCACGGGCTGACGGTTGCCACCGGAATGGCGCTCGGCCTGCGCTACCGGGGCAACGACGCCCGGGTGTACAACCTGCTTTCCGACGGCGAACTGAACGAAGGCTCCACCTGGGAGGCCGCCCAGGTTTGCGCGCACTACGGCCTGGACAACCTGACCGCCATCGTCGATGTCAACGCCTTGCAGGCCGACGGTCCGACCGTACACGTGCTACGCACCGAACCCATCACCGACAAGTGGCAGGCATTCGGCTGGAACGCGGTACGCGTTGACGGCAACGACATCGACGCAGTTGTGGCGGGCTTCGAGGAGCTGAGGGACCAGCAGGGCTCTCCGTCGGTGCTGATCTGTGACACCCGTATCGGCCGCGGCGTACCGCTTCTGGAATCCCGGGAGAAGGCGCACTTCATGCGCGTGGATGCCGACGAATGGCAGATCGCCCGCGACCAGCTCGAGGAAGGCGTCCACGGATGAACACCCCGACCACCACCCCCAAGCTCACCACATCGGCGATGATCGCTTCGTTCGCCGATCCGGGTCAGAAGACCGCCAGCGCACCGTTCGGCCACGCCCTCGCCCGGCTGGCCGACGAACGCCCCGAGATTGTCGGGCTCTCCGCCGATCTGGCCAAGTACACCGACATGCACATCTTCCGTGATGCGCACCCGAATCGGTTCTTCCAGATAGGCATGGCCGAACAGGCCATGCTTGGCGCCGCCGCCGGCATGGCCGAGGTGGGCCTGGTGCCGTTCGCATCCACCTACGCGGTGTTCGCCACCCGGCGGGCGTACGACTTCTTATGCCTCGACATTGCCGAGCCAGCGCTCAACGTCAATGTCGTCGGCGGGCTGCCCGGTCTGACCACCGGATACGGCCCCAGCCACCAGGCCACCGAGGACCTGGCCATTCTGCGCGGCATGCCGAACCTGACCATCGTTGACCCGTGTGACTCGGTAGACATCGAGCAGGCCGTGCCAGCGCTGGCCGCACATCCCGGACCCACATACATGCGGCTGCTGCGCGGCAAGGTCCCCACCGTGCTCGACCAGTACGACTACCGCTTCGAACTGGGCAAGGCCGCCGAGCTGCGCACCGGCCGCGACGTGGTACTCATCTCCACAGGATTGATGACCATGCGAGCACTGACCGCCGCGGAGCGGCTGGAGGCCGATCATGTCGACGTGGCAGTGCTCCATGTGCCCACCATCAAACCTCTCGACACGCAGGCCATCCTGCGGGCCGCCGCCGACACCGACCGGCTCATCGTCACGCTGGAAAACCACACCATCGTGGGTGGTCTCGCCGAATCGGTGGCCGCCACACTCGCCTTTGCCGGAAAAGGTCGGCGCATCGCGCCCATCGGCCTGCCTGATGAGTTCCTCGCCGCCGGCGCT
>DASUYM010000196.1:0-3044 GCA_036377435.1 Propionibacteriaceae bacterium | reverse complement strand
GTCCGTGGGCCGTCACTCGTCGACCACGCGGTGTCGATGGCACGCCGCGTCCGTCCTCGCTGTCTGCCATGAGGTGGCCGTAAGTCTTGAGCACTAAGGTCGCGTTCTCGTGGCCCAACCGCTCGGCGACGGCAACGACGGACTCGCCAGCGGCCAGCAAGATCGATGCGTAGTGGTGCCTCAGGTCGTGCGAGGTGACGCCAGCGGGCAGACCCGCACTCTTGGTTGCTGGCTTAAACAGGCGGGCACCGAAGTGCTCCTGCCGGTAGAGGTTCCCGCTGGTCGTGGTGAACAGGGACCCGTCCTCAGCCGGTGCGAATTCCGAGATGTGCGCCGCTAGGGTTTCGGCGACCACGGTGGGCAATGGCACCGTGCGGCGTGATCTTGGTGTTTTGGGTGATACGCGGTGCTTGCCATCTTGGGTGAGCTGCCACTCCACCCGCACAGTACGGCGCAGGAAGTCCACATCTTCGAGGCGTAATGCGAGCAGTTCGGCAATGCGGAGCCCGAGGCCGGCCTGGATGATGATCATTGCTCGGCAACGATCCGGCATCGCGTCAGCGAGTGTCTGCACCTGGGCCACGGTCAGTGGGACGATCCGCGCGCTTTCTGATCTTGGAAGGCTCAGCCGCGCTACCGGGCTCGATGCGATTAGGCGATCTTGAACGGCGGCATTGAACACTGAGCGCAGAGTCTGCACCAGGAGCCGCACGGTGGTCGGAGACAAGACTTTGGCTCGGTCTGTAACCCAAGCCTGGATTTCAGAGGCGCGGACGGCTGAGAGCCTCTTGTCGCCGATGGTAGTGCCCTCGATGTGTTTGCTGATCAAGGACTCGATTCTGGTCGCGGTGGTCTGGCGGTGCGGTCTGTTCGCTGCCCATTTGCGAGCGTATTCGCCCACGGTGACCGGGTTCGCGTCGTTGACGTACGCGCCGGACAACTTGGCTCCCTCGACGGCCGCTAGGTGCCGCTCTGCGTCAGCTTTGCGGGTGAACGTCCGGGACCGCTCGCGACCATCAGGGTCGAGCCAGCGCGCGCGGTATCTGCGATCGGCTCGCTTTTGAATGTGGCTCATCCAACACCCACCCTCCCGCTGAGATCGACATGGGCCGCAAGACACGCGACCGGAGCGGCGAGGTGCTCAAGATCCCTTCCGGCCGGACTGGTTCAACGGTCGGTCGATGCCATGCGGGCCGCTCGGGGACTGATGCTTGCGCCGCGCTTGCTGGCGTTGGTCGACCTGCTGTTCCAGCCAAGCCTCGACAGCCTCTCGACGGTACCGCACGTGACGGCCCACTCGGTAGCCGGTCGGACCGTCGCCCTTGTACCGCTAGCGGTACAAGGTGTGAACGGGAATGCCCAACATTTCCGAGACATCCGTGGGTGACATCAGCTTGTCACCGGCCTCCAGCGTCATGATCATCTTCTTTCTTGGAGACGGCTATTAAATCCTGGTCATCGGCGCGGCCGATCGATCCAGCCCTGCCTCCGGCCAGACCGCCTTGCAGCCGCTCACTCGCCGACGTGCGTGTCTCCGAATATTGAGGACCTTTCGATGGACAAAACCCCTAAGTCACGAAGCGGCCGCGTGCGGTCGTGAAGATCGACATCGTACGGGCGGCGCGGTCATATTGGTCTGGGTAGGCATTATGCTCGTCCGGATAGCCGAGATTCCTGAGACCTCTTCGTCCCGAACCAGGCTCGGTGCGCCGAGGGAGTCAACGGTTGAGCGTGGGGCCGGTCCGCCGACCTGCGCTGAGTAGTGTGCTCTAGTGGGCCCGTAGTTACTCACTTCGACACCCAGCACCGCGGAGATCTGAGGGGATTTGGCGAGCCGCGATGAGTTCTGCGGTGTCCGGTGGTCGGCCTGTCAAACCCGTTACCGAGGGGACTTCTGTTGCGCAGCGTGACTTATTCGATGAACGTTTCACTCGACGGCTTCATCGTCGGGCCGGACGGCGGCTTCGACTGGGGGGCGCCGGACGAGGGGGTCTTTCGCTTCTGGATCGACGAGATTCGAGAGGTCGGCGTCCACCTGTTGGGACGACGGCTGTACGAGACGATGCTGTACTGGGAGACCGCCGACCAGGATCGAGCGCTCGACGACGCGGAGCTCGAGTGGGCCGCGCTTTGGAAGCCGCTGCCAAAGGTGGTGTTCTCGACGACGTTGTCGGCGGTGCAGGGCAATGCCCGCCTGGCCTCCGGCGGCCTGGCGGAGGAGATCGAGCGGTTGCGGGCCGAGCCGGGGGAGGGCGACATCGCGATCGGCGGCGCGACGCTCGCCGCCGAGGCGGCCGCGTTGGGTCTGATCGACGAGTACCGGGCCGTGGTCTACCCGGTGCTGGTTGGCGGTGGCATTCCGTTCTTTCCCCAGCGCGAGCGCCGGGTGGATCTCGATCTCGTCGAGACCCGCACCTTTAGTTCAAGAGTCGTCTACCTCCGCTACCGCGTGGCGCGCTAACCCAGACGGCGGCGCGGCCCGCAGCGAAGCGAGGACACGCGCCGGCTGGCCGCGCGGAGCCCGGCGCTTGAGCTGAAAGAGCCGGAAGCGTGCTGCTGCCTGTCCTGCCACCGCGTGGAGTGCAACCTCATGTTCTGAGCGCCGCGATTTGACGACTGAGGTGTGCTATCGGCCGGGCGCGGACGGCCCGCTGGGACGCCGTTCGGGTTGTTGGTACGGGCGCTGCCTGACGTTGCTTGGACTGAGTGCGGTGCGTCCTGCGTGTGGCTTGTCGGCCCTCGCATCTGCGGGCGGGTTGGTGGCACGCGCAATATCCCGGTCGAGGCGTTGTTTCCACAGGGCCGGAAGCATTTCGAGCTGGGTTCCTCCGGTTGGTCGTGGATCTTGGGGATTGATGCCGTTGGCGGCCCGCCATACTGCAATGTGGCCGACGAGGGCGGTGCTTAGGCGTCCCGCTGCAGCCCATACTGGCGTGCCGTCTTGGCAGGCGTGGTCTTGGATCTGGTCGGCCAGGTCGGCGACCAGCTGGGATCGCTTTGCCAGGTAGGCCCCCCAGCCCGGATGGCTACGGAGCGTTTCTGGG